>VXPS01000007.1 GCA_009839425.1 Chloroflexota bacterium | reverse complement strand
GCCTCTGCCTGATTGCGTTCGTCATTTGCATGGGGTGCATCGAGCCAGACAAGACGGGCGAGGGTTGGATTACACGCGTTGGGCGAGCCGCCACACCGTCCTATGGCCTAAGGTTAGCGCGCCGAGGAGGTGGGTGTGCGAGGAAGGTACGAGATGGCGCGCAAGGACCGATATCGGGCGGCTGTGGTTGGGTTGCGGGGGATTGGCGCGGGAGCGGTCAAGGAAACCCTGAGCGGGAACCGGCGGGCGGCGCCGCACACGCATGCGTCGGCTCACAGCGCGCATGAGCGGATCGACCTGGTGGCGGCATGCGACCTGGATGGGTCGCTGCTGGACAAGTTTCGCGACACGTGGGGCGAGGGGCCGGCGTTGTATGACGACCTGGACGCGATGCTGGCGACCGAGGACATCGACATCCTGAGCATCGCGACCTCCGACCACACGCACGCGAATCTGGGTATTAAGGCCATTGTGGCGGGCGTTCCGATGATCTTTTGTGAGAAACCTATGACGACGTCGCTGGCAGACGCGGATGCGCTGGTGAAGGCCGTGGAAGACGCAGGGACGGCGTTCAGCGTGGATCACACGCGGCGCTGGGACCCGTTTTTCCGGCAGGCGTATGACTTCATCCAGTCGGGGCGGATCGGACCGGTGGTGCGGGTGGTGGGGACGTGGGGCGGGACACGGGCGCTGGAGTACCGGAATGGTTCGCATGCGGTGGACGCGGTGAATATGTACGCGGGCGGATCGCCGCAGTGGGTGGTGGGCGTGCACGAGCCGCCAGGCGAGTGGGCGGAGCCGGCGCCGAGCGCGCTGGTGCAGTACGACAACGGGGTACTGGCGTTCATCAACCAGACGAAGGCGATGCCGAAGTTCACCGAGTGGCAGGTGTTCTGCGAGCAGGGGCGGGTGCGAATTGGCGGGGTGCATTCGACGGTGGAATACGCCGCGACCACGCCGAGCGGGCAGGAGGACTGGCTGGAGCGTCAGCTGCCGACGCAGAAGGTGTACCGGTCGGCAATGTTGTCGAGCATCGACGACCTGATCCGGCGGCACGAGGGCGGGCCGGAGACGTTTGCGAACGTGCGGACCGGGTTGATGGCGGTGGAAGTGATCGAGGCTATGCGACGGTCGCATGACGCCGGGCAGGCGAAGGTGGAGTTTCCGCTGGCGCGGGGTGTGTGAGACTCGGACCGACACGCGCCGCCGGTCGGGCGCCGGCGGGACTGGTGAGGACTGACAATGGCTGAGAGCGACCCCGCTTCCGACGCACTGTGCGATGTGGTTTACGGCCTAGCCGTGGTGGGCACCGTGTCGGCCGACGGTGAGCCGAATGGGATGACGGCGAACTGGATGTCGCAGGTTTCGTTCGATCCGCGAATCTTCGCGGTGGCGATCCAGGACACGGCGCACACGCGCAAGAACATCGACGAGACGGGTGTGTTCAGCATCTCGGTGCTGCCGGAGGGATCGAAGGACCTGTCGCTGAAGTTCACGGCGAAATCGACGAGCGGCGAGGGTCGCCTGGAGGGCGAGCCGGTTTCAACGCACGAGACCGGGACCCCGGTGCTGGACGCGGCGACGGCGTGGTTTGAGTGCAAGGTGGTGTCGTCATCGCAGCCGGGGGATCACGTGGTGTATTTCGGCGAGGTGATCGGCGGCGGCATGGGCGAAGGCACGTCGACGACGCTGCGCGACACGGGGATGAGCTACGCGGGGTAAGCCAGGAGTGGGGTCCGGAAACCAGTTGCGCTAGGGTTACGCGTGCGTCAGGTTTCTGACAGGTACGAGACATGAGCCTGTGGGTTCGAACAGCACGTCGGGGACTGCAGCAGTCGTCTCTGGTTGGTGTCGCGTTTCTGGTGGCGCTCAGCCTGGCGTTGGGCGCCTGCGGCGACGAAGAGTTGAAGCGACAGGACTACAGCACAGCGATCGCGCCGGAGCGCTGCGGCGGATCCGGGGGCGGTCCCTGCTAGGGGGAGACCTCTCGGCATCCTGAACGCGGGTGCCCGGAAGACCCCTCACCGGATTCGGCAAGCTCAGGACGGGCTCTGCCTCTCCCCTCGGAGAGGGTGAAGAGCCGCCCCGCCTTCGAGGACGAGGCGCGTGCGGCTAGCCGGGCGTCCAGGCGGTGACGGCGGGCCACCAGACGGGGCGGATGATCATCATGGCGAAGGCAAAGAGGACGAGGACTGCGAGAGCGATCCAGCCGGTAAGCCAGCGCCGCCAGCCGAGGGTCCATTGACGGCCGCCACGGAAGTGGACTTCGGCCGGGAGCATGACGCCTAGCCAGATCGCGGTGGCGAGGCCCATGGCGACGGTGCTGGTGACGAGGAAGGTTGGGCTCATCCGGTACGAGTTGGTGAGCGCGAGGCCGAGGCCGCTGGCGAGCAGAAGGGTCATCGAGGGCGCAGTAACCCAGCGGTTGAGAGCGCGCAGGACCGGTTCGGTGGGAAGGCCGTCGGTCCAGTCGCCGGCCAAGGCCATGCGACGGCCCTGGACCACCACGACAAGTGCGCCGGTAAAGGCGCCCAGCGCCGCCGTGCCACTGAACTGGTGGATGACGAGGAGGAAGTTCCAGAGCTCGAGCGTCACGTCAGGGGGCTACGAGCGCCGGACGATCAGACGCGCCAGCGCTCCCGGATTTCAGTCGGGACGATGACGCCGAAGCGGATTTCGGTGTCGGCGGTGGGCTTGTAGCTGATGGTGGCGGCGCGGGTGCCTTCGGGGACTTCCCAGCTGCGCCAACCGCGTTCCTCGGCGCCGGGAGCGGGGCCGGCGTTGGCCAGCCGAGCGGCGGGGGCGGCCTGGCGGGCGATGCCGGTGCCACCTCCAGCGAGCTCGAGGGTCATGACTTCAGGATCAAGGTTGATCGAGCCGGTGCCGCTGTTTTGTACCTTGAAGTAGGCGGAGATGAACATGAAGCCTGGCTCCGCGTTGTCGAAGCTGCCGAACGAGCGGGTGGCGCCGACCTCGGTGAGGGTGATGTTGGCACCGCCGCGGTCCACGGTTCCGCCGACCTGGGCGTCAACGGGTCCGGGCGGATCAGCGGCGACCGGCGCGTCGGCTTCCGACTCGCCGCAAGCGGCTAGCGCGGCGGTGAGCACAAAGCCAAGCACCACGCCGACCAGGGCGCGGCGACGAATGCGGAATCGGGTCATGGAAGCAACCTTGGGAGTGCGAAGGCCCGCCGTCCTGGATTCGTTCTCAGCTTATCGTATGCCGCAGTACAGCCGAGCAGGCTTCCCGAGACGGGATAAGGCGGCAGGTCGTCGGCGGCCCTCAGACGTGGCGAAGGTCTGACAGGACGCGCCAGCGGTCGCGGACTTCGTCGGCGAGGGTAAAGCCGACGCGGATTTCCAGATCAGGCGAGGGCCGATAGCTGATGGTGGCAGCGCGGGTGCCTTCCGGCACTTCCCAGCTGCGCCAGGCGCCGAGTTCCTCGCCCGGCGGGGGACCGGTATCGCCGAGGCGGCTGCCTGGAGTGACGATCCAGTGTTTGCCGAGGGTTCCGTCAGGGAGCTCAAGCACGATCGCCTCAGGTCCCTGGGCGGGAATCTCGCTACCGGTGTTGCGAATCGAGAGCCTGGCCGCGATGAAGACCTTGCCATCGGCGGCGCGTTCACGGCGATCAAAGGAGTGGGTGGCACCGACCTCGATGACTGTAAAGGAGACGCCGTTGCGTTCGACCGCTTCACCCGGGGCGGCGTCGATGGGACCCGGCGGCCGGACTTGTGCCGCATCGCCGGAGGCGTCCCCGGCGGACTCGCCACAGGCAGTCAGCGCCACGGCGAGCGCGACGCCAAGCAAAGCGCGCAACACACGTCGACGTGCACGAGTTGCTGGACGTTTCGTAGCGAACACGAGGCTGGGCGGCCCGGTGGAATCCGGCGCGGGGCATATTAGCCTGAGACTGGAGCGGCCCGTAGGCGGCCGGTGCGTGGGGAGCCGGCGAATCGTTCCCGAGGAGGACAGCCGGTGAGCGGACGACATGCGGGCCCCAGGGCGCCGGGGCAGCGGTTGCACGCGATTTGGCGGGCCAGTGGTTGACCATGGTGTCGGTTGACCGCATGATGAGACGAGATATGGCGGGCGCCGGGTATCAACGGCTGCCCTCGGACGTTTCCACTCAGGGAGGCGCCGGATGATTTCGAGGTCAATTCGCCGTGCGGGCCGCGCGGGGAAAGTCGGGGGTGTCGGGCTGCTGCTGACACTCGCATTTGCGCTGTCGGCGTGCGGCGATAGCGAGCCAAAGCGAAGCGGCGAGTTCAAGCTGAACCCCGGCGACTTCTACTGCACGGGCTACAAGGAAGGCAGCGTGGGCAACACGAACCTGCTGCCAGGCGACCATTACTGGGAAGGCACGCTCGGCCAGGACTGCGACTCGTAGGGCTCCGGTAGGCGCCGGTTTCGGCGCGATCTGCCGCTGGCTGTCGGTCGTGTCGCCGTGCTTCATGGACGGTTGAGCGTGGTCCATCGTGCTGCATAGGTATCCGCGCGAGGTTGCCGAGGGCGTGTTTGCCCTTGGTGGCTGGTGGGGAGCGCTGGCGTACCTGGCGGTTGGCACGGAGACGCTGCTGATCGATACCGGGGTGGCCCGGGTGGCGGGAGCGATCCAACGAGCGATCCAAACCACCGGCGTCAGCCCGGCGGCCATTGATCAGATCGTGCTGACGCACTACGACTACGATCACTCGGGAAGCGCCGCACAACTGGCGCGAGACCTGGACGCGCCAGTGGTCATCCACGAGGCAGACGCGGCGCTGGTAGCGAATCCATCGGAAAGTCCGGGCTTGCGGCGGCTGCTGTATCACCAGCCGGTTCCCCAGGTGCTTCGCTGGGAATCCCCAGAAATCGCGATGACCCTCAGGGAAGGGGATACGGTGGGCGACTGGCAGGTGATGCACACGCCGGGTCACACGCCAGGAAGCATGAGCCTGGTGCGCGATGACGTGGGCATCGTGGGGGACGCGCTGGTGTACATGCTTGGCCAGTTGCGCCCCAATGTGCGGCACCTCTCGACAGACATGGCGGCGCAGGAGGCATCAACGCGACGGTTAGCCGACACGGCACTACGAACGGTGCTCCCAGGGCACTATGCACCATGTACCAAGCCCGAAGCGATGGAAGAGTTGCGGCGGCGGCTGGAGTCGTAGGTTGGGGATGCCGAGCGGACCTTAGGTAAGCTGACGCCAGCTTTGCCGGGATGTACCAGGGCGTGGGCAAAGCCGCCTGGAAGGGATTCGAGAATGTTGCCAACTCGTAGGTCAGTCTCCGTGGTCGCCACGCAGGTGCGAACCCTGCCAGCCCTTCGATATGGGGCCATGGCCGCCCTGGCGGTCCTGGTTGCCCTGGCCTTCACTGTCTTTGGATCCGTAGGGCGGGCCTCGGCGGTCCAGGCGGACTGTGAGTTTGTGCTTGGCTTCGGGGCGCTTCAGGCCATGGCGCCAAGCACGGTTGGCGCGTGCGTGGCGAACGAGCAGCACGATGCGAGCGACGGCGTGACACGCCAGCAGACGTCGAGCGGCGTGCTTCTGTGGGATAAGGCGACCAACTGGACAGGATTCACCGACGGCTACCGCACGTGGGTGAACGGCCCTACGGGCCTGCAGGAGCGGCTGAGCATTGAGCGATTCGACTGGGAGCCGGCGTCAATTGCCCTGGGAGCGACCGCTGAGGCGGACGCCGCGACGCTTGCGTATGTGTCGGCAGCGATTGCGGCGTACGAGCAGGACGGTCTTGACGCGACCGTGGCGCACTACAACAGCGAGGCAAGTATCGAAGGCGGCCGTTCGCTGATGATGGTTGACCGATCGTCCTTGACGCTGCTAGCCGCGCCGATCTTCCGAAACCTGGTGGGAGCCACGCTGCCCAGGGGTCACTCGCTCTTGCGGGTCATTCAAGTCGTTAATGAAGACGGGGGTTGGGTGAACCACCTGCAGACGAATCCCGTAAACGGCCAGCGAGAACCCCGACGCAGCTACTTCGTGCTCCACGACGGCATCGTCTTCAGCTCAGGGCACTTCTCGGTGCGGGCTGACCTGGCGGGCGTTATCCGCGAGTACGTGAGCAACGCGATCGGGCGGTACCGGACGCAGGGCCTGGACGCGACCGTCGACTTCTACAACAGCGACGCGAGCGTCGACGGCTACCTGTACCTGTTCCTGATGGATCCCGATGACATTTACCTGGCTCACCCGATCTTTCCTCACCTGATCGGGACCGACATCAAGGATGTCGTTGGATCGAACGGCTACGAGCTTGGCAAGGAAATCGCCAAGGCCACGCCGGAGGGGCACTGGGTCGAGTACCCGTGGCCGAATCCGGCCACGGGTCGCGAAGAGCCCAAGACGGCATGGGTTGTGCGACACGAGGGCCTGATCTTTGCGTCGGGGTATTACACGCCGGACCCGAGCGCGGAACCGCCGGCCTGGATGGGCGCGGATCCACGCGAGTACACCGTGGAATACGTGCAACAGGCCATCGCTCGGTATGACCGTGACGGCCTGGAGTCGATGACGAACTTCTACAACAGCACGGCGGCTTTTGAGGGGCAGTTCTACCTGTTTGCGATGGATGCGAACGACATCTATTTCGTCCATCCACTCTTCCCGCGGCTGATCGGCACGGACATCAAGGACGTGGTGGGGTCGGACGGGTTTGAGTTGGGCAAGGCGATCGCCGCGGCAACGGAGGAAGGGGTCTGGGTCGAGTACCTGTGGCCGCATCCAGTGACGCTGCAGGAAGCGCCGAAGGTCACCTTTGCCATTCGGCACGACGGGAGGATCTTTGCCTCGGGCTACTACCCGGTGGCCGACGATCCGGCAGCCGCGACAATGGCGTACGTGCAGGCCGCGATCGATCGGTATGAGCGCGACGGCCTGGACGCAACTGCTGCGTACTACAACAGCAGAGAGAGCTTTGACGGCGCGTCATTCCTGTTCCTGATTGATGAGAACGACCTCTACCTGGTCAACCCGTTGATTCCGCAACGGATCGGAACCGACGTGAAGCTGGTGAGGGCACGCGGACTGGACGGCATGGTCTACAACTTCGGCGAGCAAATTGCGAGTGTGACCGAAGAGGGCGGCTGGTTCCACAACCTGCGGCCGTCGGCCCAGGGCAGCGGCAGCGCTACGCACGTGTGGGCGATTCGGCACGACGGGCTGATCTTCGGGTCGGCGTACTTTGACGATGAGTAGCGGCCAGGCTCTTTCATAGGCAGGACAGCAACGAGCCGACTCGCCGGCCGCAACGGCGAGCGGCGTCTCAGCCGGGCTCGGCCCAGGACTCCGAGTGCGACCCGACCCAGCCGCCAGCGCCCGGAATCAGTCCGCGACGCTAGGTCGCCTGACCAGAGACATGTCTTTCAACGCGACAAGTCACAATATCGACTCCGTAGTACTTTCGATGATGGACCGACGAGGCGTAGTGCCGCAGCAGCATTGTCGAGAGTTGGTGCGCGTCGTCCGGCGACACCTGGTCGCCCACAAGGGCCAACTGGTCTTCGATATTTCCTTCGATATCCTCATGCGAGTACACGATCAATTCAATCTCGGCTGCATCGCCGTCCGGATGTACCGAGGCACTCAGGCGTCGCGCTTGATCAGAATCGTTCTCGCCGGTTTGATCCAGGAGCGTGAGCAGAACCTCTTCGACAGCCAAATTCAGTCGCATTTTGGCCGAGTCACTCCAGCGGTGCCTGGATGCGAACGCCTGCAGAAACTCGGAGACATCAGTCAATGACGAAAGCGTCAGGTCGACGTCGAGTCTGCGACGCCAAAAGCCTCGTAGGCCGGTGGCCACGGTCATACCGATGGCCGTAACCCCGCCCACAATGATGGTATTGCCCAACAAGTCGCCCCATATTCCATCGCTCAACCGGCCAAAGCTGGCTGCCGAGATTCCGAGCACCATGGAAACTCCGACAATGACGGCCTTTCGGTAATCCATTGGCGAATTAAAGAC
>VXPS01000044.1 GCA_009839425.1 Chloroflexota bacterium | reverse complement strand
TATTCGTTGTTTTGTTGTTTTTCTTTTTTGCTCTCTCTGCGCAGCGGTCGGTCGGCGCCGGTGGCGGCCGCCGGGGGGGGCCGGCCGCCCCCCCCCCCCCCGGCTGATGTCCGCTGGGCTTGCCTGCATGCCCGAACCGTCGCTCGCACGTCGCCCCTGGAAACCGCCATCAGCTTCCAAACTGTTCTTGTGTCTCGGCCCGGCTTATTGCATTTTTCCTGATCCCACGACTCAGGTGATCCGGTCGTGGCCACCTCCCGAAGGCTGGCTCTGACTGCGCTCGGCACGATCTCCGAGATTGCGTGAATCCGATAGTGGAACTTCTCCTGACCGGAAGGCAGTGGCCGACGCCAGGCACGTAGGCGCCAAAGTCTTGACCGTTAGCGCTCGCTGGTTACTCTGCGTACGAGGGTGTGACTGTAGTCACAAGCGCAGTGCCGCGCCTCGTCACAGATGTTCTCGTGGGCTGGCGCAATAGGAGTTGCACGCGGACCGCGAACGGCGGGAACAATGACCCGTAGACAGCTACTTCGCCTGGGCGGCGTCGCCGCACTTGGTATGTCCGGCGGCGTTGCGCTCGCAGCTTGCGGCGACTCGCAAGTCGTCACCACGGAAGTTCCCGTCGAGAGTGTCGTCGTCAAAGAGGTTGAGGTCGACAGAGTTGTCACGCAGCAGGTCGAGAAGGTGGTCACTCGGGAGGTCGAGAAGGTTGTAGAGACGCAGACGGTCGTTCAAGTGCCCGTCGAGAGGATCGTCGAGAAGGTCGTGACCAGGGAAGTCGAGACCACGGTTGAGGTTGAGGCGCTGGCGCAACGTCCGCGTGCGGTGATCCGGCTGGCCAACGACCACGCATCCGGCGCACGCGGCGCCACCATGAACTGGGCGCTGGACGCGTTTCATCGACAGTCCCCGCACATCGCCATCAAGTTCGAGCCGCCGGGTCACCTGTACGCCGAGACGTTCGCCATGCTCATCCAGGCCGGGGACCAGCCCGAACTGGCGCTGCTGGACGGCGGGTTCCTAAACACCTGGGTTCATCACGACGGCTTTGCCCGCATTGACGGCGCCTTGAACAAGCATCCCGACTGGGAACCCACCAAGTGGTACGCGCCGCCAGACGAGATGTCAGTTGGCCAGTTCGACGACGATCGCGCCGCCCACCCCGCTCCGCATACCAGGGGCTACCAGGGCGTCATGTACGGGTTGCCCTACCAGGGCAACATCAACGGGGTCATCTATAACTTCACGCTGCTGGAGCAAAAGGGCATTCCCATGCCGCTCGAGGGTTCCTACCACCTGGAGCGCGAAGCGGCGGACCTGTTTGTCCAGGCCACCGATCCCGAAACCGGGACGTATGGCCTGCGGATGCATCCAAACGCCTGGCTCATCTGGGGAAGTTGGGCGCGAGCGATGCAGAACACCGGCAACCACATGTACCGCGCCCCGGACCAGCTGCGCTGGGACATCTTCAACGATGGGGGCGACCGCGGCTTTGCGTTGGCCGTGGACACGATTCGCAGCGGCGTAGCGATGCCTTTGGAACAGATTGCCTCGGTGGCCGGTGAAGCCGGGAGCCCGTTTGCGGCTGGAAAGCAGGCGCGCCATTGGACGGCCGGGGGCCTTGGAAACTCCATCCGGCATATCGAGGACCAATTCGCGTGGGGCCTCGGTCCGGTTGAAGAAGGCGACCGCGGTCCGTTTCCTCACCACTTCACGAACCAGGGCCACTACTGCACCGCCACGGCCGAGCGAAACGGTCTGGTGGAGGAGTGCACCGAGACCCTGCTGTTCTTCGCCGGTCCCCAGGTCCAGGGCCGCATCGCGATCGACCGCGGCTCGCTGCCCATGCTGAAGTCGGTGATCCAGTCCGACGCGTTCAAGGCCGGGCCACCCCAAAACCACGGGTACTACAGAACCTGGATGGACAAGACGGACCACCACCACTGGCAGACCGGTCACCCCAACTGGTGGGAGTGGTACGAGTCATTCCGTGCGGCTGCCCCGCCATTCAGCGGCGAAATGTCGATCGAAGCCGGCATGCAGCGCATCATCGACATCTCCGACCGTGTCCTCGCCGACACCAGGCAGGCGTACGAATCCTGGAAATCCTGGATCCAGGCCCTGCCGCCTCCGTCCTACCCGCTAGACGCTCGCCCGCCACGCGGCTGAAGATCCGTCGGCCCTACGCCCGCCGGACCGACGGGTAGTTGACGGTCAGAACGCGCCGTGACCGAATCTGGGGCTGTAACCCGACTGCGATAGGCTCCTTTCAACATCGCCGCCGGTGGCAAGGCCGATGGCCAGAGGTCTTCCCTCTCTTAGCGGCGGACTCGTGGGAGTACACAGGTATGAGCTTCAAAATCGGAATCATCGGGCATACCGGGCGAGGCAATTACGGCCACTATCTCGACATGGCTTTCGTCGGCGTCGAGGGTGCGGAAATCGTGGCCCTGGCCGACCCGGACGACGACGGCCGGGCCGAGGCGGCCGAGAAAACCGGCGCCCGCACCGCCTACGCGGACTACCGCGAGATGCTGGACGTTGAGAAGCCCGACATCGCCGTGGTGGCCTCCCGGGAAGTGGGCGATCACCGCGATCTGGTCATCGACGCCGCAAATGCCGGAGCCAACGTGTACCTCGAGAAGCCGGTGGCTACCGCGCCCGAGGACGTGGACGCCATGCAGGCCGCCTGCGATGAGTCGTCGGTCATGTGCGTGGTCGCCCATCCCTGGCGCGGCCACCCGCCGATCCAGCGCGTGGCGATTCCCCTCATCAAGTCAGGACGAATCGGTGAGCCACGCCTGGTTCGCGTGTTCGGCAAGGACGGCGAGAAGGGCGGGAACGAGATGTTCCTGGACCTGTATCCCCACTTCTTCGACTTCCTCTGGCAAGTCTTTGGTGTCCCCCTGTGGTGCAGCGCCCACCTGACCCAGGACGGCCGCACCTGCGAGCAATCCGACCTCAGACCCGGCTGGGAAGGCATGGGGCTGGTGGCCGGCAACGGTCTCAAGGCCTACTACTGCTTTGAGGGCGGCGTGGCGGCCGACTTCGAGTCCTACCGGGGCGACGGTGCCTCGGACCCATACCGCGTCGACCTCTACGGCACCGAGGGCACGATCTCCTTGCCCGGGCCGATGGGGCGCGGCCCCGACATCTACTGGCACCCTCGCGCCAACCCGGAACTGATCGATGACGACGGTTGGGAAGTCATCCCCGCCGACCCGCCACCGGACCGCCACAAGTGGCTGCGGGCGCACAAGCGCATGGCCCGCTCGATGATGGACATGCTGGAAGGCAAGGAGCCCGAGTGGGATCTCGTGCAACTGCCGAACGCCAGGCTCTACCTGGAGATGGCCCTGCTGGCCCACGCCTCCCACATGCAGGGCGCCCGGGTCGGCTTTCCGTTGCCCGACGGCAAGAACCCCTTCGACCACTGGACGGCGTAGTCACTCGATCGGCGACCCCTCCGATGGCGCAATGTTTCACGTGAAACATTCGGGCGAAGATCGGCCAGTTCTGCCTGCCAAAGAGTCCGTAGCCTCGGCGGCCTGATCTGCCCAGTTCCGTGGAACCCGCCGCGTTCTGCGATGATGCCGCTCGAACCGGTCGGCAGCCCGTGCGGCACCCGCCTGGCTCGCTGATCTCTTAGGGGGTGGAGAAATGTCAGCCAGCGATCTCCCGGCCTTCCGCATTGGCGTCGTTGGATGCGGTGGGATCAGTTCCCGCCACGGTCGCGCCGGCCTGGAATCCGAGAAGCTCCAACTCGTCGCCTGCTGCGACATCCGCGAGTCGGTGGCCCGCGAATGGGCCGAGACCTATGACTGCGAGGCCTGGTACACCGACTACGAAGAGATGATCGGCGACCAGGCCCTCGACGGCGTGGTCCTGGCCACCTGGCCCAACCAGCACCGCGAACAGGTGGAGCGTTGCCTCAACGCCGGCGCCCGCAACATCCTCAGCGAGAAGTCGCTGACCGCCGATGGGCAGGAAGCCCTGGAACTCGCGCAACTGGTCGAGTCGGCCGGCGCGTACCTGATGGAAGGCTTCATGTACCGCCACCACCCGTTTGTCGCCGAACTCGAGCGCCAGGTGGCCGCCGGAACCATCGGCCAGATCGACTCCGTCAGCTCCAAGTTCAGCACCCTCGATTACGAAGAGGAGAGCCCCGACGATCCCAACCGCAACTGGCGGCGCGACCCCGAGCGCCTGGGCGGCTCGCCCTGGGATATCACCTGCTACGCCATCAACGCCGTCAACCACTTTGCTTCGATGGGGGCGGGTGGACGCGGCACCGGCAAAGGGTCGAACCCCGATGGAACGCTCGGTTCCGACGCGAAGAGCCTCGTCGCCGCCCGGCCGACCCGTGTGTGGTCGGTCGGGAGCATCAGCCAGGTCTACGGCACCCTGAATCGCCAGTTCGGCCTGATCGAATACGACAGCGGCTGCGTCGGCTATGTGGAAGGCAGCCGCCAAGCCCACATCAGCGAGGAGTTGCACATCGCCGGCCGCGAAGGCCGCCTCCTCATCCGCCGGGCCTGGCGGCCCCACGAACAGCCGGTGATCGAGCACCAGTACGGCAACGGCGAATGGCGGGAAATCCCCGTTTCAGGCGCCGAGATGTATCGGCTGCAGATGGAAAACTTCGCGGACGTGGCGCAGGGCGTCGCCGAGCCGGTGATGCCGCTGATCCAGACCGTCGTGAACATGTACACCATCGAGGCAACCGTCACCAGCCAGCTCGAGGACCGCCTCGTAGACCTCGAACTCCCGGCCAGCCTCTTCGAAGAGTCGGCATAGCCTGCGAGCAGGCTTGAGTGTCGAGTCTCGCACCGCGGCGGCCGCTATTGGCCCTCATCACCCACGCCACGGCTCGCGAGCCTCGATGTTTCACGTGAAACATCAAGGCGAGCATCCGACAGGTGCGACTGCGCAGGAGTACGGAGCCTAGGCGAACTGACCGAGACTGTTCCGTGCGACGCGCCGGGTTCTGCGATGCTGCCCGTTGAACCGGTCGGCGCCCTGCGCGGGACCCGTCGGGCGCGCTGATTTCTCAGGGGGTGGAGGAATGTCAGCCAGCGATCTCCCGGCCTTTCGCATCGGGGTGGTTGGATGCGGCGGAATCAGTAACAGCCACGGTCGCGCGGGCCTGGCGTCCGAGAAGCTCCAGCTCGTCGCCTGCTGCGACATCCGTGAATCCGTGGCCCGCGAATGGGCCGACACCTACGACTGCGAAGCCTGGTACACCGACTACGAAGAGATGATCCGGGAGCAGGACCTGGACGGCGTGGTCCTTGCCACCTGGCCCAACCAGCACCGCGAACAGGTCGAGCGCTGCCTCAACGCCGGCGCCCGCAACATCCTCTGCGAGAAGTCGCTGACCGGGACCGGGCAGGAAACCTGGGAGCTCGTGCAACTGGTCAAGTCCGCGGGCGCGTTCCTGATGGAAGGCTTCATGTACCGCCACCACCCGCACGTGGCCGAACTGGAGCGTCAGGTGGCCGCGGGCACCATTGGCCGGATCGACTCGGTCAGAGCCACCTTCAGCGCCTTCGATCCTGAACCCGAAAGCCCCACCGATCCGAATCGGAACTGGCGGCGCGATCCCGAGCGCCTGGGCGGCTCACCCTGGGACGTCACCTGCTACGCGATCAATGCGGCCAACCACTTTGCGTCCATCGGGGCGGGCGGTCGCGGTACCGGCAAAGGGTCGAACCCCGATGGAACGCTCGGTTTCGACGCGAAGAGCCTTGTCGCCGCCCGGCCGACCAGGGTCTGGGGCGTCGGAAGCATCAGCAAGACCTACGGAACCCTGAATCGTCAGTTCGGCTTGATCGAGTACGACAGCGGCTGCGTGGGCTTCGTGGAAGGCAACCGGCAGGCGCATTTGAGCGAGGAGTTGCAAATCGCCGGTAGCGACGGCCGGTTGGGCATCCGACGAGCCTTTCGGCCGCACGCCGAGCCGGTGATCGAGCACCAGTACGGCAAGGGCGAATGGCGGGAAATCCCCATCCCAGGCGCCGAGATGTACCGGCTGCAGATGGAAAACTTCGCCGACGTGGCGCAGGGCGTAGCCGAGCCGGTCATGCCCCTTATCCAGTCCGTGGTGAACATGCACACCATCTCGGCGCTGGTCACCAGCCAGCGCGAGGACCGGCTCGTGGACGTCGAACTACCGGCAGGCCTGTTCGAAGAGCCGGCATAGCTGGCGCGCAGGCTCGGCAAGGCGCGGCGATTGGCCGCCGTCCGCCTCTGGGTGCCAATATGACGCGCCCATGAGCGCCAACATCACAACCGAACGCGAAGCCACCGAGCTCCTGAGCCGGCTGGTCGCCACGCCCAGCGTCACGCCCGAAGTCGAAGGCGGCACCGGCGAAGGCGCGATGGCCGACCTCGTTGAGGAGTTCGCCCGCTCCATCGGCGCGCAAGTCGGCCGCCAGGAGGTTTTTCCGGGTCGGGAAAACGTGATCTGCACCATTGCCCCCGACGCAGCCGGGCCGCACCTGATGCTGGAAGCGCACATGGACACCGTGGCGCTGGGGCCCATGACCAACGGCCACCAGCCCTACATGGACAACGACGGCCGGCTGCACGGCCGCGGCTCCTGCGACACCAAGGGCTCGCTGGCGGCCATGCTGCTGGCGCTCAAGTGGGCGGCCGGTGACTCCGATCCCAAAGGTCCGCTGACCGTCGCCGCGGCGGTGGACGAGGAAACCGGCAGCGCCGGCGCCAAGGCGTTGCCCGACTCCGGGATCAGCGTGGACGGCGCGATCGTGGGCGAACCCACGAGCCTGGAGGTGGTTCGTTCGCACCGCGGCGGCCGCTACTGGCCCCTTATCGCTCATGGCACCGCGGTGCACAGTTCCACGCCCGAGCTCGGCGACAATGCCATCCTCCGCATGGCCGATGTGCTGCACGTGCTTCGCGAGGAGTACGGACGACGGCTGGCCGGACGCACGCATCCGCTGGTCGGAAACTCGTCGTTCTCGGTCGGCATCATCAAGGCTGGAACCTCGTTCAACATGGTTCCCGACCTTTGCGAAGCCATCATCGAGCGCCGCCAGATCCCCGGCGAGTCCGTCGACGACGTGGAAGCGGAACTCGAGGAAGTTCTCAACATCGCGCGCCGCCGCCATCCCGACCTGCGTGTGGAAGTGCAGGCACCGTTTGTCTTCGGGGACGTGCTGGACACTCCCGCGGACGCCCCCATCGTGAAGGTCGTGCGAGACGCCGTTACCGACGTCTGCGGATCGGCCAACGTAATCGGTGTGTCCTACGGCTCCGATGCCGCCACCCTGGCCGCCGCCGGTATCCCCAGCGTGCTCTGCGGTCCCGGCGACATCGCCTACGCGCACAGCGCCGACGAGTTCGTGCCCATGGCGGAAGTCGTCCAGGCGGCCGAGATTTACGCGCGCGCCTGGAAGCTCTTCGCCGCCGCCTGATGCCGTCCACGGCCGCCGCCGGGCGACCGAACATCGTCCTGGTCATCACCGACCAGCAGCGCTACGACACCATTGCCGCTCTCGGTCATCCCCACGTCGACACACCCAACCTCGACCGGCTGGTCCGCGAAGGCGTCAGCTTCGATCAGTGCCACGTAACAGCCGCCTCCTGCGTGCCTGCTCGAGCCAGCCTGTTCAACGGCCTTTATCCCCACACCACCGGCGTACTGCGCAATGGCTGCGAGTGGCGGCGCTCCTGGGTCGAGCAACTGGCCGCCTCCGGCTACCACTGCGTCAACGTGGGCAAGATGCACACCGTCCCCTTTGAGACGCCGCTGGGCTTCCACGAGCGCTACGTCGTCGAAAACAAAGACCGGTTCCTGGATGGCCGCTACTACTTCGACGAATGGGACAAGGCCCTGGCCGCCCGCGGCCTCGTCAAGCAGCAGCGCGAGCTCTACCGCCAGCGGCCCGACTACCGCGAGGCCATGGGCGCCTTCACCTGGGACCTGCCCGCCGACATGCACAGCGATAACTTCGTCGGCGGCCTGGCCCGCTGGTGGCTGGACACCTACCCCACCACCCAGCCGCTCTTTCTGGAAGTCGGCTTCCCGGGTCCCCACC
>VXPS01000168.1 GCA_009839425.1 Chloroflexota bacterium | reverse complement strand
GGGAACCTTCGTCGCCCGGCAGGTCACTGGCAGGCACGAGCAAGTCGGTATCGAACTCTTCGAGCGACCGGGCGGATACGCTCAGGTCCGAGAGCCGCGACCGGACATACGAGGGCACGATGGCGTAGCGGCCGGTCAAATCCGCGCCGGCCGTGTCCAGGATCCGAATCCGCCCGGCGCCTGGCATTTGCACGGCCTCGATTTGTCCGAGCACCCCACCGCTGCGCCGGACTACCGCTCCCGAGGTCATTCCCGGCGTCTCACGCCGCCGGCGATGCAATCCGAGCCGCGTCGGTCGGCCGACGGTAGCTCCAAGATCTTCAATGGCAATAGACACCGGATCGGTGTCGCCACGTAAGGCGCGACGAGTCAGCGCACGACGAACAACCTGGCGAATGAGGCCGTCGAGCTCGTCGACGCCGGGCTCAGCCGTATAGCTGCGCACCAACGCGGCCAGCGCGTCGTCCTCGATCGTGAGGTCGTCCGTCGCCACGTTGTATTCGCGCAGCATGGCCGGCGCCAACGAGTCACGCGCAATGGCGACCTTGTCATCGTCCACGTACCCGGCGAGTTCCACGATGTCCAGACGCCCCCGCTCCAACGGCGGAATGTCCGGCAGCCAGCGCGCCGTCGTTATGACGAGAACGCGGGACAAATCAAACGGAACGTCAAAGAACGGGTCGTGGAACGAGCGACGCGCCCCTGCGTCTGTGAGGGCGGCCAGTAGTGCGGCTCGGGCTGTGGTCCAGCGGTCGCTGATGGCCTGGCCAGGGGTCGAAGCCGTGGGCCAGCCACCACCGATCGCGTCGATTTCCTCGAGCAGCAGGACGACTTCGCTCTGTCCGAGGCGCTCGATGGCTCCCATGATTTCGCCGGGGGACCGCTGATTGCCAAACAGCTCGTCGGGCGAACCCAAGCGGTCCAGGCGGACCGTGGCCAGCGGCAGGCCGAGTTGCTCAGCGATCTCGCGGGCTATATGCGACTTCCCAACCCCCGGTGGGCCGACAAGGCACAGCAGGGCTCGGGGCCCGGATGCGTCAGGCGCAGAAGTGAGCTGATGCTCACGCACGACCAGATGATCGCAGAGCGAGTCGGCAACCTCATCGGTGACGAACAGCTCGTCCATCAGTCGTGAATGAAGCTCACCGAACTGCGGCCGAGCGATGCTGGTTGCCGTCCAGGGCAGATTCAGCGCACGACCCAGGCGATCTTCGCCTTCAAGGCTGCCGTCCAGGCTGTCGATCCGCCGGCGCAGCGCGGTGGCTACACCCTCAGGGGCTGGTGTCTCTGCAAGACGGGACGCGAGGTCGTTGGCGTTCACGAGGCTATTGTCGGTTGTCACAGGGTGCGTTGTTGATCATAGCTTTGCGAAGCCTTGGACTGTCGGTAACAAAACTCCCCGGATTTGTGGGCCTCGCGTTGACCTGACCGCTTTGCGGCGCGATGCTTGAGTGTCGAATCAACTGCCGATTGGTGCCAAACCATGGGTCTGCCTGGAACGCCTGACTTCGATGTCGACATTCATAAGGCGAAGAAGATGATCGAGAACGGTGAGGTGGACGTGGTGGACGTCCGCACGCAGTTTCACGCGCCGGCCATGCCGGGCGCCGACTATGTGCCGTTGGACGACATCCTGGCGCGTCCCGCCGAGGTGATCCCGTCAGGGAAGCCTCTGCTGTTCATCTGCAATGTCGGGCAGACGAGCGCCGTTGCCACGCAGATGGCCCGGGCGTTGAATGTGACGGAGGCGTACAACATGGCCGGCGGCATGACCGAGTGGGCCGAGGCCGGCTACGAAACCGAGGAACCACCCGCCGGGCACTAAGCGCCGGCATCACCTGGAAGGCCCCTGATCGTGTTCACCGTTGAGCAAGTCCAGCGCTACAGCCGACACATGTTGCTGCCCGAGGTTGGGGCGGCCGGGCAGGCGAAGATCCTGAATGCCAAGGTGCTGGCGATAGGTGCGGGCGGCCTTGGTTCTCCCGTGCTCTATTACCTGGCCGCCGCCGGCGTGGGCACGCTGGGCGTGGTGGACTTCGACACCGTCGACCGTTCGAACCTGCAACGACAGATTCTGCACCGCGACGATCGGGTCGGAATGCCAAAGACCGCGTCGGCGGAAGCGACGCTGACGGGCTTGAACCCGGACGTGACGGTTGTGCGCCACGACGAGCCGCTCACCTCCGATAACGCGCTGGCAATCCTGGAGCCGTATGACATCGTGGTCAACGGCTGCGACAACTTCCCAACGCGGTATCTCGCGAACGACGCCGCCTACTTCCTCGGTAAGCCGCTGGTGGACGGGAGCGTCATGCGCTTTGAGGGCATGGCGACCGTGTTCGAGCCCGGCACGGGCTGCTACCGCTGCCTGTACCCCACGCCGCCGCCTCCGGAAATGGCGCCGAGTTGCGCCGAGGCCGGCGTGCTGGGTGTTCTGCCGGGCCTGATCGGGCTAATCCAGGCTAACGAGGTGCTCAAGCTCATCGTGGGCAATGGGACGTCGCTGACCGGACGCTTGCTGCTGCTGGACGCCATGGAGATGGAGTTCCGTGAACTGAAGCTGCGGCGTGACCCGGAGTGCCCGGTCTGCGGGGACGCCCCGACGATCACCGAACTGATCGACTACGAGGAGTTCTGCGGCTTTGCCGGCGGCGACGCGACTCCGGCCGCGCTGGAGGCTGTGGCCGTCTAGCGCGGACCATTGGGTCCGGTCGGACTCGGTTGGCTGAGGTTTAGGTTGTAGCGACGTAGGCAGCGGTTCCGGGCGTATGCTGGGAGCGCCCACTGTCAGGGGGCAATCCGCTGGCTCGACCCGCCAGTCGCACACGTCGTCAGAGCCTCGGCGAGTGGCTCGCTGCGGAGAATCGTCGCCGCGGCGGCCTGGCCCGTATCTGGCCGCGCCGGGGCGTTCCCCTTGCGCTCGGTCTGACTCTGTGGGTGACCGCACTCGTAATGGCCACGACGGTTGCGATGCAGCCGTTCGAGTACGGGGCGACGGTCGTACCGGCTGAGCGCGACCAGTGGCTGATCGAGAGCGTGACGCCTGGCGGACCCGCCTGGCGCGCGGGGCTTAGCGCCGGGGAGGCGGTTGCCTGGGATGGCCCCACGGGAGAACCGATTGGACAGCCCGTCGAGCTGAGCGCCGAGATCGGCACAGGGGCGCTTGCCGATCCACGGACCACTGCCGAGATTGCGATCCCAGGTCTCGATCCGGCCGTACGGGCTACCACGCTGGTGCTTGCGACGGCCTTTGCGGCCGGCGGCGCGGTTGCCGCCCTCTACGGACGGCGCCGAGTGCTGAGAGCGGCGACCGCCGCCATGTTTGCCGTGGCCATTGCCCTTTCGCTGGGCGCCGTCGCACCCGACGCCAACGGCGTGCTGACGATACTGGTCTTTGCGGCGACGGGCGCGACTGGCGTCGCCTTGCTGTGGTTTGCGGCTGTCTGTCCCATCCGTGGACCGGCGTTCATCGTGCCGTACGTTCCGGCTCTGGCAGTTACCGCCCTGGCCGGACCGATCGCGGTGCTGGTGGCGGCATATCAGGGCCGGCCAGATCTGTATAACGCGGCCTGGGTCACGGTCGCGATTCTTCCGGCCCTGGGCCTAACGGCACTTCTCGCGAAATGCCTGGTCACGCTGCTGGATATCGCGTTTCCACGAGACCGGCGTGTGGCCCGCGTATTGCTGGCGACGTTCCTGACCGCCGCGCTGCCGCCTACCGCTCTCTCGCTTGTGCCGGCGGTCGTGAGCGGCACCGAGATCCTTCCGTATTCGGTCTCCCTGCTGGCCATCGCTGCAACCGCGCTGGGAGTCGTTCACGTGGCGGTGCCGACCTGGCGCATTCGATTTCAGCGAGTGCTCCGAACGCTTTTCCTGCATGGCGCGGCCTGGATCTTGCTCTTTACGTTTTACGCGCTCCTGGTCGGCGTGATCGGTCGCTACCTGACGGACCGCGCCGGGGCGCTGCCGGTGGTGTGGACGCTGGCGGCGGCGCTGGTTGGCATCGGTGTGACGGCGCCCTTCGCGCGCTGGGTGGTTCTTCGAGCGTTGTCCGGTTGGGTGTATCAGGACAGCTATGACACGCAACGGCTGATGCGAACGGCCAGCGCCGCGTTGGCGTCCACCGCCTCCGTCGAACAGCTTGCCGAGTCCGTGTTGGCTCCGGTGCGTCGTGCGATTGGCCTCGACTGGATTGCCGTAACTCGCGCGGCCCCGCCGCACGACCTGGCGGCCATCGCGTTCAACAGCCTGGCCCCGACGCCGGACGACGAGCAGGTGCGGTCGGCCGTCGTGGCCGCCGGGGGCGGAGGACGCTCGGAAATCGCCGCCGTCGTCGTTCCGTGCAAGATCGGCGAGTCGGTGGTGGCCTATGTCGTCGCCTCGATCCGGGAAGAGTCGTTTGGCCTCAGCCAGGCCGATGCCGACCTGCTGGACGCGCTGGCCAGTCAACTCGCCAGCTTCATGGTGCGCGTGGATCTGTGGGGGCAGCTGCAGGACCGTCTACGGGAGCTCGACGAGACCACGCAGCACTTGCAGGACAGCCAGCAGACGTTGAGCGACCTGTACGACCAGGTCAACGGAATGTTGGAGGCCGAGCGACAACGAATTTCACGCGATCTGCATGACGAGCCGCTGCAGAAGCTTGTGCTGCTGCAACGCGCGTTGCGCTCGGCTGCGCCCGGGCCGTACCGCAGCCGCGATGCTCTCCTACGTCTAGTGGATACGGCTGCCGGCGACCTCCGTGAAATCTGCGAACGTCTGCGTCCGCCGGTTCTGGACGACCTGGGGCTGGAAGCGGCGTTGCGCTGGCTTGCGGGCGAGGCAGGGCGAGCCGCGCCGTTCACGATTGACCTGCAAATTGACGGTACGCCCGACGTTCAGCGACCTGACGCCGACGTGGAGACGAACATCTACCGAGCGGCCCAGGAGGCGCTGAACAATGCGCTCCGGCACTCACAGGCGTCTCGCGTTCGGATTCGCATGACGCGCGCGGCCGATGCCATCCGATTATCCGTGCATGACGACGGCCGCGGCTTTGCCGCTACGTCGGATCTGGCCGCGTACGCGGCTACCGGTCATCTGGGGCTGGCCGGCCTCCGGGAACGATTCAGCCGGCTTGGCGGTCGTGTGGATGTCGAATCGCAGATCGGAGGGCCGACCATCCTGACCGTTGAGGCGCCAATGCATGCGGCGGAAGTCGCTCGCACGTGACGGTCCGACGCCCGATCCGTGTACTACTTGTCGACGACCACGCCATGGTGCGTGAGGGGACGGCCGCGGTCTTGGCGGATGTTCCCGACGTCGAAGTCGTGGGTATAGCCGGCGACGCGGCCGCGGCGGAGCGTGCGTGCCGCAGCTGTTCACCGGACGTCTGTCTGCTTGACTTCCGCATTCCCGGCGGTGGGCCGGCCTTGGCTCGTCGTCTAGCGCATATCGCGCCGGCCACCCGGATTCTGGTGGTGTCGGCGTATAGCCAGGCGGACTATGTTCAATCCATGCGCGACGCGGGCGTTGCGGGATACGTCTTGAAAGACCTCGATACGGCGGGTCTCACTGACGCTGTACGGGAGGTCCACGCCGGAGGATCTGTTTTTCAGGAATTGCCGACTGTCGAGTCCGACACGGGCAGCAGCCGGTCGCTCGCAGAGCCGCTCACGATGCGCGAACTGGATGTACTGCGGCTCGTCGCCGAGGGCGCGTCCAATCGCGAGGCTGCGGCCTCGTTGAGCGTTTCGGCCAAGACGGTAGAAGCCCACCTCAGCAGTGTCTACGGCAAGCTGCGCGTTCGCTCACGCACGGAAGCCGTGGTCACGGCGGTCCGCGACGGAATCATCAGCGTAGACCGGTCCGGCAGCGGGGTGTAGCGGGGTCTCCTGGACCTGAATCCTCCGGCGCGCGCTCATCGCTTCGTATACGGCGTCGGCCAGTTGCACGGCACGCGCACCGTCTTCCACCTTGGCCAGCGGCTTGCCATGGCCTGCGACCGCATTCACAAACGCGCGCAGACTCTCTTCCTGTGGCGCTATGGCGTCGAGGCCGGATTGGGGCCCAAGCTGGCTGGAACGGCCGGCTGTGTGCGATGCGCCGCCGAGCAAGTCGCGGTTCGCGGTTGCAGATGCCGCACCGTCAGTTGCCCAGATGCGCCATTCGGAGTCCCTAAGAGCGCGGCCATATTCGCCGACGACCACCCGAGCCACACCTCCGTTTGCAAAACGGATGCCCGCGCAGACCGTATCCGCGAAGGCCGCGCGGCGCACGTGTCGGCCGCCCAGCGCGTGCACGTCGCGCGGCCTTGAGGACATGAGAAAGCATGCGAGGTCCAACGCGTGATTGCCTACGAGTCCCAACATCCCGCCGTGCTCGGCCGTCCCCATCCAGGAGCCGTGGAGGGGATCGATTACCGCCTCGATCTGGATGAATGTCGGTCTGGGGATACGGCCATGGATCATCCGCACGCCGGGTGCTTCACGCCTCCAGAAGTTTGGGACGACGACGGTCCCGGTTGCGCGTGCATGCGCCAGAACCCGCTGGGCGTCAGGGAGGCGCAGAGCAAGTGGTGCCTCCAGGAATACATGCAATCCGCGCTCCAGCGTCTGGTGCGCCAATGCCGCGTGGCTCGCGTGAGGCGTGGCCACGATCACGGCATCCAGGTCGGGATGGCGCAGGGCCGCGCTGACGTCGTCGGTCCAAATCGAGGCGCCCAAAACGCGAGCGCCCTCCTCAGCGCGGCCGAGGTCTACGTCGACCACACAGCTAACGGACACGCCAGACAGCGGCTGAAGCGTCCGCCCGTGCGCACGGCCAGTCTGGCCGTATCCGATAATGGCAACTTGCATCCGGGAGTCTCTTGGCCTGGGATTCCCCGGATTCAGCGTACTCGCCGGGCCCGGGCAGGCGGGATTCGAATGGCTGCGGCGTAACGTTTGGCTGCGATGCTTCGCTCTGTAGTCGGAGTCGACAGAGACACTAACGGTCCCGCAAGCAGATTGGTCCACCGCATGCGTAGCTGTCGTATAGTGAGCACTTCGCTCGACATAACGCAAGCTTGGCTTCATGGCGTCTGACTCATCCCGCAAACCCGTGTCCCGCCGCGCGAATCGCCTACGGCGGGCCGAAGTCATCAGCGTCGCATCAGCCGGCGCGGTGTTCGCAATCGTTGCGGTCCTGGGCGTCATGGTCTGGCTTCGATCAGGGAGCACACCGGAGGTCGCGGTGGCGCCGACGCCCACAGTCGCCGTGCCGCGGACGCCGGCACAGACTCCTGTTGTCAGCGCCAGGGCGTCCCCCTCGCTTGCCCCCTCGCCGATGGTCGAAGCCAGCGCTACGCCTGAGGCTCCAAACCCGCTGGACCTGATCGCCGATTGGCCTGAGGACCGACCGTTCAGCGTGCTATTTCTGGGTCTGGACCGGCGTCCGGGTGAGGGAGGTGGTCGAACGGATGCGATCATTCTTGCCCACGTGGAGCCTCGGACTCGAGCCGCGACTCTGGTTTCCATCCCGCGTGACATCTGTGTGGCGAACTGTCGCACGGATCCGTTTCGGATTAATTCGGTCTGGCAAGAGGAAGGCGCGGACGCCCTACGACGGCGGGTCGCCAACCTTTTGGGCGTGCAGGTGGACTACTGGGTCACGCTGGACTTCAACGGGTTCAAGCGGCTTGTCGATTTCTTCGGAGGCGTGGAAGTTGACGTGGAGTCGACCATCTACGACCCTTCGTACCCCAACGCGACCGACACGGGATTCGAGCCGTTCCACGTTGAGGCGGGTTCCAATCACTTCAACGGGGATAAGGCGCTGCGCTACGTGCGCACCCGGCACCAGGATGGAGCGTTTGCCCGTGAAGTGCGCCAGCAGCAGATCCTGCTGGCGTTGGTGGAGCAGGTAATCTCGCCGCAGACGCTCGTCGAATCGCCGGCCTTCCTCAGCGAGCTCAGCAACGCGTTCGAGTCAAACCTGCCGCCAGACCTCGTGCCCTCAATGGCCAAGCTGGGGATGCAAATCGGCTCGGCTCGAACGGTGTCGGGCGCGATTCGGCCCGAGGACGGCATGGTGCGCGCGGTCGTTGCGGATAACGGCGCCTACGTGCTGCAACCCAATGTGCCGTTGATCCACGCCTATACGGCG
>VXPS01000096.1:5007-8256 GCA_009839425.1 Chloroflexota bacterium | reverse complement strand
GTCGTGTCTCCTGTCGAGGTGTCGCCTGACAAGGTTTTGCTACGCCGCCCGATGAATAATTGTAACCAGCGCCGGTTGTTCTCTCCTTCCATCGCCGCCGAAAAGCTGGGACTCTGACGAGTTAACCGAAAAATCGGTCCACGGCAACGGCGATTCCGACAGCCGCCGTCACTGAGCCCAGCATCAAGCCGACCATCCACTTGATCAGATCAGCCCGTAGATTGGCGATTTCAGCCCTGATTTCGCCACGCAGTTCGGCAAGGTCTGCCTTGGTCGCGTAGTGCGCGAGGCTACGGTCCAATTCCTCGCGCAACTCGGCACGAGTCAGTGCAGCGACGCTGATGCTCGGGTCGGCCATGCGGTCGTGTCTCCTGTCGAGACATCGCCTGACAAGATTCTGCTTCGCCGCCCGATACACGATTCTATCTCGCGACGAGAGGTGACTCCGATAAGCGGACGCGTCGCGCCGTGATCGCGGTCGTAAGTCATGGCGCGCCTACTCCGCCCGCGCCACCTCCACTGTCCCGTCCGTCACCCGCACCTTGTAGCTGCGCGTGCGGTGGCCGAAGGGTGGGTTGATGACCCAGCCGTCGGTGACGTCGTAGATCCAGCCGTGCAGTGGGCAGGTGAGTTCGCAGCCGACCAGTTGCCCGGACGCCAGCGGGTAACCGGCGTGATCGCAGAGGCCGTCCAGCGCGTAGTAGCGACCGTCCACGTTGGCGATCACGATCTCGGCCTTGTCCAGGAAAACCGACGACAGCCGGCCCGGCGGCGGCAGCAGCGACTCGGGACCGACGGGTTTGAACCCCGGTTCCTCAGCCGAGGTCACGCCGCATCACCGTCACGTCCGCACGGCCCTCGCCCAGGTCCAGGGCAGCCGGCTGGACGACTTCCTCAACGAACCCCGCCTCGCGCAGCACCGCCAGCCGTCCATCCGAAACCCCGCAGGCGCGTACCGCCCGCACGTCGTGAGCGGCCGCGTGCTCCAGCGCAGCCTCGATCACCGCGCCCGCACGGTCCACGTAGGCCGGCGCCGCCTGGAACTCCATCGTCGCGTTCGCTCGAACCGGCGCATGACCCGGCGCCCAGAGGTTGGCCGAGGCCACCATCCGCCCGCGGTCGTTGATCAGCACCTTCCAGGCGTTCGCCTCGATGGCGGTGTGCCGCGTCATCGAGTTGAAGAACGGCCGCAGGCACCCGCTGGCCTGCACGGCCGGCGGCGCGTAGAACATGGCCTCGGTGTAGTCGCGCACGATCCACTCGGACGGCTCCAGCAGCATCACCAGGCCGGTGTACGCCCCAATGTCGCCCATCCGCATATTGCGAACCTCGCCATCACCCGCCCGGCCAAAGAACTCCTCGTCAAACGTGTCGGCGTCGGTCCCCGGCCGCAGCGCCCGGTACGTCAGCCCGTTGTAGTGCCGGTAGCCGTGCTTCTCGTAGATGTGCTGTGCCACCGGGTTCACGGTGCCCAGGTAGCTCACCTGGCCGCCGACCTTCCAGAACCCCTGGATCGACAGTTCCGTCAGCCGCTGCGCGATTCCCTTGCCGCGCTGCTCGGGCTCGGTGAACACGAACCCGTATCCGCCCATCTCGGGCAGGTCCCGGCTGGTTCCATGCCAGGCCGTCCCCACCACGGTCCCGTCGATCCGCCCGACCAGCATCGTGTCGGCCAGCGACGGGTCGTGGGTCCCGGCCAGGAACTCCGCCAGGAATCCGCCTTCGGCCGGCACCATCCACGGATCGAACGGCCGCGTCAGAAAGCTGTAAGTCTCCTGTTGAGCCGCGCCTGTCCCGCGGCCTTCGCCCGGCCCCAGCACGCTCGCCACCAGTTCCTCGCCGTTGGGCAGCGCGAATACCTTTTCCATGCCGTTTCAACTCCGGTGCTGCGTTCCTGGGTGCCACAATAGCCGCTCTGACACGGAATTGAAGGAGCAAAACGTATGTCGCTACAGGGCAAGGCCGCACTGGTCACCGGCGGCGGAACCGGCGTCGGCCGGGCAACCGCGCTCATGCTGGCCGAACGCGGCGCCAACGTGGCCGTCAACTACTCGCGATCGGCCGACGAAGCCGCCCAAACCGCCAACGATATCCAGGCGCTTGGCGTCGAGGGCCTGGCCATCCAGGCCGATGTCGCGTACGACGCCGCGGTCGTGGCCATGGTGGAACAGACCGTCGCCGCCTTCGGCCGCCTGGACATCGTGGTCAACAGCGCGGGCACCACGTTTTTCGTCGACTACGACGACCTGGACGGCATGAAGGACGAGTACTGGGACCGCATCCTGGCCGTCAACCTCAAGGGCCCCTTCTTCGTCAGCCGCGCGGCGGCGGCGCACCTGAAAGCCGGCGGCGACGGCGTAATCGTTCACGTCTCGTCCCTGGCCGGCATCACCGGCACCGGTTCCTCCATCGCCTACGCGGCCTCTAAGGGCGCGTTGAACACCATCACCAAGTCCCTGGCTCGCACCCTGGCGCCCGAGATTCGCGTCAACAGCGTGGCCCCCGGACCCATCGACACGCGCTGGATGATCGGGCACGAAGGATTCCTGCAGCGGGCCATCGACCGCAGTCCCGTCAATCGCGCTGCGACTCCCGAAGACATCGCCGCCGGCATCCTTCTCCTCGTCGAGAACCCCATCGTCACCGGCGAGGTCCTCGTCATGGACAGCGGCTGCGGCCTCTAGCCTCGCGCTCCGGGCAACACCGAAGCCCCGGCCCAAAAACTGGAACCCCCGCCGCGGCGGGGGTTCCGTTCATCACCGTGCGTCCACGGGACTACTGCTGGAGCGGCGTCCTACTCCTGGGTGTGCCCCGTGCCTCCGCAGCGGGAGCAAGTTCGCCAGAAAGCCGTCTCGCCGTAATACGAACGGCTGACGTGGCGCCCTGTGGGGGCATAGCGCAGTGATCCGCGCCCACTGCAGCGGACGCAAGCTTCGTGTCCGCTGGTTGCGGTGTAGGTGGCCCGTGGGCCGACGTAGTGAGTCATCGTTCCCTCCTCATTGTGGGAACTTCCGCCGAATCTCCACGATTCGGTCTTCGGGCTGACGCCGTTGTCAGCACTTCCACTGTACACGAGGGCCGGGTCTCGTCAAGCCATGAACCCTTCGCCCCCCGAAGCACTGGCGGTCCGCACCCTTAAACCCCGAGGGGGGGGGGGGGGGGGCGCCCCCCCCCCCCCCCCGGGGCCCGGGGGGGCGGGGCGGGGGGGGGCGGGGGGGGGCGCGGCGCGCCGGCGCCGACGGCCACCCA
>VXPS01000096.1:0-4997 GCA_009839425.1 Chloroflexota bacterium | reverse complement strand
GGTTGTTTTATGTTTAAATCCTAACGGAACCCGCGGGCGGGGTTTGTTAAACCAATAAACCTTTCACCCCCGAAGCACTGGCGGTCCGCACCCTTAAACCCCGAGGGGCGCCGGGTGTCCCCCCGGCGCCCCTCGCAATGGGCAGCGGTCGAGCGAGCTATCGGCTCGGTGCCGTGCGCAGGAACAGCACGACTTTCCAAAGCTCTTCCTCGGTCATGCCGCCGGTCTCTTGTGGCTGCTCGGCGCCCTCGATGCACTGCGAGCGAATCTTCTCGCGAACCTGGGACGCCGTCTTGAACTCAGTGTGCGGGGCGCCCAGCGCCGCCGGGACACTGTGCGGCACATCGCCTCGATCGTCTTCGCTAATTTCCGTGTTGCCATGCCAGGCCTTCAGGAAGATGGCGCCCGGGTCGCTCGCCAATTGCGCCTGGAACTCTTCCGCCTTGAAGCTGGCCGGTCGCGGCGCGTACAGCTGGTATTGCGGGCCAAACCCATCGGCCGCGTAGCCGTGGCAGGTGGCGCAAACCGTCAGATAGAGCTGCTCGCCATCCTGCATCACGTCCTCGTTGTCGGGACATGGGTTTTCGGGACAGGTGCCCGTGGCGGCGCATGCCGGTTCCGGAAACTCCGTGATTCCGGGTGGCTCGCATGCCGCAAGCACGACGAGCGCGACGAGCGCGACCGCCAGAGCGCCGATCAATCCGCGGCGCAGCGAAATCTTCATACTCCGTCCCCCAGGGTTGGCCGTTGGTTGCTGGCTTCAAGCAGTCAATGTAACGCGCCGTCTTCCCCACGCGCCACCAAGCGGCCGCACCGCTGGCTTCAGACCCTCGTTCTCGCCTGAAGCGTTACCCTTACCTTGCGTGCGGCCAGGAGGCCCGGCCATGCGAGCGGCGCTTCACACCCTCATGTTCGGCGGCTACCACCTGGACCGCGTGGCGCCCGTCGCCCGGGAGATCGGTTACACCGGCGTCGCCCTCATGTGCCGCCCGCCGCACCTTGACCTCGACAACCCCGGCCCCTCCGCAAACGCGGGCTCCCGAGTCCTCACCGAGGCTGGCCTCCAGGTCGTAGGGCTCGCTTCCGGCCTCGGCCGCCCTGAGTCCTTCACCGGCGCACCGGCCGAAGCCGAACTGGATGGCGTGCGCCGTGCCCTCGAGGCTGCCAACATTCTTGACGCTGGCCTGCTCCGGCTCTGGGGTGGCGCCGACGGCATGTCGGTTGACAACGCCGGCGACCTATCGGCCGCCGCTGCCTGGTATGGCCAGGCCGCCTCCCTCGCCGCCGACGCCGGCGTGCGCGTCACCATCGAGGTCCACGCCCAGGGGCTCGCCTCCAGCACTGCCGCCACCTGCCGCCTGGTTGACGCCATCGACCACCCCAACCTCGGCGCCGCTCTCGACACCGGCAACCTGCACGCCGCGGCCGAGTCCGTCGGCGCGGTCGATGTCGACCAACTCGGTACGCGAATCTTCGATGTCCACGTCAAAGACATGCGCCGCCTGCCGGACGCCGAGGGACATACCCTCGGAGTCGACGGCCGCTACTACGTCCACGTACCGCTCGGCGAGGGCGACGTACGCAACGGCGAGACCCTCGGCCAGCTCGCCGCCGGCGGCTACACCGGCTGGATTGCCAACGAATCCGAATGCGCGTGGCCGGACTGGGACACCTCGGTCTCCGCGGCAGAGCACGAGTACGCCGAACTCGACAAACTCATCCAGGCCGCGCATGCCTGAAGTCGAGACGCGCGCGACAACTTGGTCGCAGCCACTTCCGGTGAGCAACTAGCCATGCACGTCGCGTTTAGCTGGGATCCCAGCCTCTTCAACTACCGCAACATGCTCGGCAACCCCTACGGCGGCCTGCTCGTTGAGGCCCTCCAGCGCCACGGCTACTCGTTCGAACTCATCAGCCTCAATCCCACGGGGGACATCGAAGGCGTGACGCCTGGCTGGGTTTGGCGCAATCGCGGTCGCGTCCACGGCTTCCACCTGCACTGGCTGCAGGGCATCACCAATACGGAGACCGCCACCAAAGCCTGGATCCAGATGGCCGCCTTTACCTTCGCCCTGCTCCTGGCGCGGGTGCTGGGCTACCGCGTCATCTGGACGCTCCACAACATGCTGCCCCACGAACGCCCACACTGGGGCGTCGACGTGGTGGGCCGCTACGTCATGGCCCTGCTGGCCAACTCCATCATCTGCCACTGCGAGTACGCCGCCCGCGCCTACACCCGCCGTTTCATCCGCCGCCGCAACCTCTTCGTCATCCCGCACGGCGACTTCCGCAACGCCTACCCCGCCGACGTCACCCGCCAGGAAGCCCGCCGCGAACTCGGCATTCCCGAGGATGCCTTCGTCTACACCTCCTTCGGCAACATCCGCGGCTACAAGGGCCACGACGACATGCTGGAAGCCTTCAAGGGCCTGGAGGGCGACCACCTCCGCCTCGTCGTCGCCGGGCAGCGCCACCAGTTCTACGAGGGCGTCGTCGGCAACGAATCCGTCGGCGATCCCCGCGTCCTCATGCACGAGGGCAAGGTCCCCATCGACAAGCTGCAGGTCTACTTCCACGCCGGCGACGTGGCGGTGTTCCCTTACCGCGACGCCCTGACCAGCGGCGCGATCATCACCGCCCTCGGCTTCGGCTGCCCCATCATCGCCACCCGCGTCGGCTGCATTCCGGAGCTGCTCGACGACACCGGCGCCGGCGTCCTGGTACCACCGGCCAACATCCCGGACCTGCGTGCCGCGATGCGGGATGCCCAGGACTGGAACCTGACCGAGCGAACCCGGGCCGCCCACGCCGTTGCCGACACTCTCGGCTGGGACCGCATTGCCCTGCAGACCATGGAGGCCTACGGCCCACCGCGCACCCGGTGAGGCGCCGGCGCGCGCGAGGACTGTCGGCATTCGGCACAGCCAGCTTTGGAGTGCTGACAGTCGGGAGTCATCGTCTCGCGCCGGTTGAACGCGGGTCTTAAACTCGCAGAGAGGATTCTGGGCGGTTCTGCCATATCAAAGGATTCCGTGAGAGCTATGAAGAGTCTGGTTTCTCGGCGTCTCCGGGCTACCGGGCCCAGTGGACAGCCACGCCGTATCGCGGCCGTTGTTTTTATGTCCCTGCTGGCCTTCGCTGCATTTGCGGCTCCTGTCGTGGCCGATCAGCACGACGAAGACGAAATGGCGAGCGGCGGTCTCTCTGCCGTGGTGCAGCGGTCGGCGTTTCTCCAACCCGACGCATCTCTCGGCCACAACATTCCCGACCTGCGGCTGTCGGTCGGCGACGCCGAGGTGGCGTGTGACTTCCTGACGTTCTACCGGGCGACCGGCGACGTGACGCGCTGGGGTTATCCGACGTCCGAGGTGATCGCTGAACACCCCGGCGGCCTGACCCAGTACTACCAGCGCGGCATCGTGGACTGCCAGCAGCGCGATGGCGGCTGGCAGATGGAGCGTCGGCTGGTTTGGGACGATCTTGGCGGCTTAGGCGGCGAACTCAGCCTGCGGAGCGAGCAGCCGGGCCTGCCATTAGGTCCCTGGGGCCACCAGGTATCCAACCTGGCGGTCGATGGCTCGCCAACCGGGTTCCTCGACTTCTTTAACGCCATGGGCGGCTTGGAAGCGTTTGGGCACCCGAAGACGACTGCCCGCCCGGACGACGCACCCGGTGCGGTGTTCGGTATCGACGGCGGTGCCCCCGGCGTGATTCGCCAGTACTTCCAGGCTGCGGTGTTCGAACTGCGGCCAGGCAGCCCCGAGCCGGTGCATCTGCGCTTCCTGGGCGATGCCGCCCGCGACGCGCGCTACCCGTTTCAGATTCACCAGGCCTTCCAGAGCTTTCGCGCCACCGAACCGCTGGAGGCTGGCCAGGCGTTCGAGCCCGAGGGCATCGCGGGTATTGGCGCGCGGGTTGCGCAATACCACGCCGACCGCGACGCGCTGGTGGCGCTCTACCACGCCCTGGACGGTCCCAACTGGAATCTCAACGACCACTGGCTCAGCCACGCGCCCCTGAGCGCCTGGTACGGCGTGACGACCGACGCGGGCCGCGTGGTCGAGTTGGACCTTTCGCAGAACCAGTTGAGCGGCGAGATTCCGGCGGCGATCGGCCAGCTCACCGGCCTGACGAATCTGGACTTCTTTGGGAACCAGCTGACGGGCGCGATCCCGCCCCAGATCGGCAACCTCGACAAGGTGACCCGTCTCTCGCTCTGGGCCAATCAGTTGAGCGGGTCCATCCCCGCCGAGTTGGGCGACATGGAAAGCCTGGCCTGGGTGGCGCTCGGCATCAACGAGTTGACCGGCAGCATTCCGCCCGAGCTGGGCAACCTCGCCACGCTCACCCACATGGACTTCACGTTGAACCAGCTCAGCGGCCCGATTCCGGCCGAACTGGGCAATCTGCCCAATGTGGTCTGGATCGGCCTCTGGTCCAACCAGTTGAGCGGTGCGATTCCGGCCGAGTTGGGCAACCTCCCCGGTCTAACCCAACTGGACTTCGATCACAACCGCTTGAGCGGCCCGATTCCGGCCGAGCTGGGCAACCTGGTCAACCTGGACGAGCTCTGGCTCAGGCATAACCAACTGAGCGGCACGATCCCGCCCGAACTCGGCAACCTCAGCAGCCTGACGGTGCTGGGCGTGGAGCAAAACCAGCTAACCGGCGAGATTCCGGCCGAGTTGGGTGGTCTTGCCAATCTGAGCAGGATCTACTTGTTGGGGAACGACTTCACCGGCTGCGTTCCAGCGGCGTTGGCGGAGATTCCCAGGAATGACGTCGGCCAGCTCGGCTTGCCGCTCTGTGAGGCTGCGGACCAGGAGGGATCGCCAGCGGAGGTCTAGCCTTCCAGGCGGCGATCCCTGCCGTAGACGACTGTTTGAGAGGGCCCCCACCAGATTTGAATGGGGGGGGGCGCGGGGGTGAAAAAGAGATTCGGGACCCACGCGGCGGTGGTTTAGGGGAAACCCCGGGGCGCCTTGGGGGTGTTTTAT
>VXPS01000111.1 GCA_009839425.1 Chloroflexota bacterium | reverse complement strand
GCAGCGTGCCGCCGATCACGATCCGGGAGCGGCGCGGGAACCCGGTGTCGCCCACGGGGGGCACCTGCACCGAGCGGATCGCCGGCCGCAGACGTGTGTCTCCGGCATGCAGCATCGCGCCGTCCAGGAACTGCTCGGCAAACCCGTCAAACTCACGGCGCAGGCCGTCCGGCGAGAGGCTGCGGAGCCCCGCGTACTCGGCGGCGCCGGGTGCCTCGGAGGTGTCGCTGTGGTCGGGCCCGATGCCGGCCAGCAGGGCTTCCAGGTTGAGTTCGATCGACGCTTCGTAGCCGCCGTCGCGGTCGACGGAGAGGTCGGCGACCGCCGGTCTGATCTCATGCGCGCCGGCGTTTGCCGACCACGACAGCAGCGCCAGCAAGGCCAGCATCGCGGCCGGATGGAGCGCGCCCCGAACCATGTGATGGAAGACCTCCGGCCAACGGCAGGCGCATCAGTCTAGGGCGTATTCGCTGGCAAGGAAATGTGCGTGACCGTGGCTCCGTGCCGGAGAGCACGCGGCACCTCGCAGCCCTGCCGTCCATGCCGCGCGCGAATCGCCCGGCGTGGTGGAGCCGGGGTTCCGGGCGGTCATACGGCTGCCCAGGGCCTCCGCACCCGGCACGGGTTTCGGCTCCACTGTCGTTGCTGCGTGCCCAACGGCGTCACTTGCGGGCCAGGGTCCGACGGAGACGCCCCAGTGCGGATGGCGCGGCAGGTGGCGCCGTGCCGGAGGCGACCATCAGTCGCCTAACCAGGTCGGGGGTTGTCCGGTAGTCGCTGATGGTGTAGCCGGTCGTCGTCATCGCCCGGTCGAACAGGTTTGCAAACAGCGCTCACGCCAGCCCGGCGCATAGTTTTTCGGGGGCAGGGGCGTCGACGCGGCCAGTTTCTGATCTTCCCGGGTCTCCATCCAGCCCGGCCTCTCAAGATCAGGTTCCATGAGCAGCACGACGTCTCCGAGTCGATTCCACAGGGCGACAGCGGCTCCATCGGATGAGAGGTTCCGTATGCGCTGTTCGCTCTCCTTGCTTGGGCGCGGGCTTCCCAAGGGCATCCAGGCCGAGGGCATCCAGGGACTGCTGATCGACGCCATCAGTCGGCGGCGACCGCCAGTGCGGTCCACGCGCCGTCGGCGCACGTGCCCGCCGCGCGGCCGGCGACACGGCTTGCTCGCGGAACCTTGCGGTCATCGGAACCGGAGTCTGGCGAGGGCAAGTCCACGAGGCGGGTCGGGAACTACCGCTGCCTGGCGCCGCCCGAGCCGTCAGCCCCGCGCCTTCGGAAGAGAGGCGCTGCGTCGGGCTGGTCTAGGAGGCGGGGGTCCGTTGCGCTTGACGCATGGCGCATTCCCTAGAATGCCAGGCAGGCATTCGGAGAGACCCGCCACCCCGCGACGACCAGATCGCCCTGCCCGCGTCGGGGGACCGGTTCGCCCGCGCGTGCCACGGCGCGCCGACGGCGGAACGAGCGCCTCGATCGCCCGGGGAAACGGTGCCGAGCGACGGAACCGGGTGGCTGACGGCGAACCTGCGCGGTCCCGAGGCACGGGTTGCTCGCAGAGAATTGGGCAGTGCGCATGAGCAATGATCCCTTGCGAGAAGACGAATCGGAGACGAACGTGACGTGGCTCCGGAGGCGCGCCTCCGCCCTCGGCAATCAGGTCGTCGGGGCCGTCGTGACCACCATATCGCTTAGTCTCGGGTACATGGTGTTCAACGACTATGTCGCGCCACCCCCCGACTTGTCCGGCAGCTGGAAGTTCACCGTGATCTACGAGGACACCGCCCGCAGCGAGTTCAAGGACCTGCGGGTGACGTATCAGGTGTTGCTGGTGCAGGACGGTCTGGGGGTGTCGGGCCACGGCGAAAAGGTGTCGGACAGAGGTCCGGGCGGGGACGCGACGGACTACGCCGGCGCCAGGCGGACCAATATCGAAATGCAGGGCACCGTCACGCGCAACTACCTGTCGCGCGATACGTTGCTGCTTCACTACGACGAGGAGGGGCGCCGGCGTGACAGCGCGACGGTCCACCGACTGGTGCAATGCGGAGCGGGGATGTTGTGCGGCTGTTTCCGGTCCACAATCGCGGACACCACGGGGTCGGTCTGGTGGCAGCGCCGAGGCAGCCTGGACCTGCTCTACGAGCCGGTGGAGCGACCGGATAACTGCCCCGGCGCGAGCTGTTGGGCCGACGCCGTGCAATGTTCGTGACGGCGGCGCGTCGGGTGCCGGAGTGATGACGGCGCGACCATCAAGTGGACACCGCGGACACCCGATTCCGACGGCCGGAACCACCAGATGGCGCGCGAGCGCCAGGTGCCGAGAACCTCGCGCAGGTGCGCACATCGGGGGCGCTTGAAGAGGCCGTCCGGGGGATCGCGCTCGAGGAGTTCGCCGCCGTCCGAGCACACCGCCTCGTTGGCCACGTGCGCGGCGAACGCCATCTCGTGGGTGCCTGCCACCATGGTCATGCGGTCTGCCGCGAGCTCCTGCATGGCCTGACGCACCTCCCCCGGCCGAGTGCGGGGTCCAGCGCCGAAGTCGGCTCGTCGAAATACATTACGTGCCGGCGCATCGCCAGCACCCGAGCGATCGCAGCGCGCTGCGGCCGCCCACACGACCTCGCCGATCGTCTCCGCATCGGCCACCACGACCCGGCCTCGACCGCCGGGTTGTCGCTGGCGAGTTCCCACCCCCGTCCGCGCCTAGCCGCGCGCTTGACGATCAACCCCTCACCCGCACGCACCACGCAGATTCGGCCGTCGCGCGGCGTCCGCCGGTTCCGGTCGAACAGGATCGAGCACCCGTCCGGCAACGTCGGCTCCATGCTCTCGCCCCTTACCCGGCTAATCGCGCACTTGGTCGCGTCGAGTACGAGGCGGTCTAACCACGACCGCGCGAACCACGCCAACCCGTGCACCCGCTCGCTGTCGGTCACCACGCTGCTGTCCCGCCGCCGCCGTGTCCGGCAAGCTAGCGCAGCGATCAGCGATGATGGACGGAGGGCGGTTGACGCTGGCCTACGACAAGTCCCTCGACCTAACTTGGACGCCGCCGCCGGGCCAGTTCGACTCCGTCTTGAGCTCGAACGGCGGGATCACGCCAGGGTCGTCCGGGAGCCGCTGGAGCTGATCCGGATTGCGCCAGGGCGCCAAGTCGTAACTTGCCGATCAAACCGTGAAGAGATAGCGATAGAGCTTCAGTATCAGCTGCTCTTCATGCTCCTCCAGCCATAACCGGGCGGGAGGCGACAGCAGCATCGTCCGGCAGGGCTGGTCCGCGACCATGGCCGTCTCGGCCGCGTACGCCCCGAAGGCGCTCCGCGGCTCGATCGCGTCGCCCGGGCCGCATTGGAACAGCCGCGTGCCCTTGGCATCGTAGGCGGAGGCCTGACCTCTCACCAACAGCTGCAGGCCGTTCTGCTGCTCACCGATCAAGACGATGGCGTCGCCGGCGTCGTAGTCGCGGGGCTCCAGCCAGTCGTGAAGCTCGTCCACCATCGCCTCGAACAGGACCTGGCGGTCGAGATGGCGCTCCATGTCGCCGGCGACCCGCTCCAGCAGCGCGTTGCCCCAGCCGTCCTCCTTGCTCCGGTCCGACCGCCACGCCGCGAGGACCTCGTCCTCGCAGTGCTCCAGGGCGTGGTCCGCATCCGGCTCGAACCGCAGGTCGTCGTACACGGGAGCGGGAAGATTGCGCGCCAGTCCGTTCCGGAGTTCCTTCGCCAGGGCGCAAAACACGACCTGGACGCCGGCAGACCGCGCAGCGTGTACGAACCGGCAGAGGCCGCTGATCGACGAGAAGTCGAAACCCGAGACGCCACCGAAATCCAGCAGGATGTAGTCCCGTCGCCGATCGCCTGACCAGGACTGCCGGAGACGATCGATCAGGGGGCCCACGCTGCCGAAGAACATGTAGCCGCGCAGGCGGAAGCCCTGTATCCGTTCTCCCTCCGTCCGCAGGATCGCGCGATCGGGAATGGGACGGCTGCGCTTGCTGTGATGCTCGCGGGCGGTGAAGCTGGCTTCGATCAACCCCACCCGGCTGAGGCGGACGGCGAAGAACACCATGGTGATCACCATGCCGACGCCCACGCCCTCGAGAAAGCCGAACGACACGATGGTGACGGCGATCAGCAGGAGAATCGCGTACTCCGCCCAGGGCGACCGCTTGCGGCTCTTCATGATCCACTCGTCCAGTAGATCGAGGCCGAGGAAGAACAACGACCCCGCGATGAGCGGCAGGGGGACCAGGTTCAGGATCGAGTCGCCCAGCAGTACGACAGAGCCCACCACCATGGCGGTGACGACGCCGGTCAGCCGTGTGTCGGCCCCGAACCTGTGGCTGAGGATCGAAAACGTGAACAACAAGCTTCCGACCGAGCCGGCGCCCAGGCCGGCGATCGCACTGGCTCCACCCGCTGCCCTGAACTCCCGGTTCCAGTCCAGTTCCACGTTCGTGGCCAGTTCGAGGCCGCTCAGATGCATCGCGACGGCGATCAGGGTCACCACGATCAACGTCAGCACGTTGGGAACCTGTGCCGCCACCTCTGCCCAGTCCACGTGCGCCAGATCGCGGAGTTCGAAGGGCGGCCACAGGCCTCCTGTCGCCGTGCCGGCGAACAGCAGGCCCGCCGCCCTGGCCTCATCTCCGGAAAGCCCGATGACGGCAAAGACCAGGTGATAGAGCCCGGCGACCAGCAGGAGACTCGCCGGCAGGATGAAATGACTTTTCCAGCGCTTCGTGACCAGGAACAGGCCGAGGCCGTAGACCACGCCCGGGGCCCATCGCCACAGCGAAGCGGGCTCCAGGAGCGTGGGGAGCGTCTCCAGCGTTGCCCCCATCAGCGACAGGGCTGCCGTGCACAGCATGACCCCGGTTCCGGCGATGAACCCGCCCGCCACCGAATAGGGAATGAACTGGATCAGCTTGGCGAGCCGGAAATGCCCCACCAGCAGGAAGCAGATGCCCGTCGCCACCGAGCCGGCAATCACGACCGTGGCCGCGGTCATGAAATGCGCGAGGGCCGTGTCCTGCTCGCCGATCGTGGCGGCGATCGCGACCAGCACCATCGCGGACGGTACCGCCACCATCGAGAGCGCGCCCCGGTAGCCGCTGGTCAGGGCGATCACCAGGCATACGGCGAAGCCGCCGAACACCACCATGATCGTGCCCTGCGAGAGAAACGGCGCCAACGGGCCCGAAAACACCAGCGCGCCCACCGAAATCAGGTAGGCCGAGCCGATGATTCCCACGACCAGGCCGACCGACAGCGCCGACAGCCGTTTGGTGGAGAGCAGGTCGGCGCGGAGTTCGGCAATCAGATTCATGGTCGGGGAACGCGTCGGCCTGGCCTGCGCTGCGCGGAGCCGGGCCGCGGTCCCTCGCCGGTTCCGGTACGCCCGCGAGGGCTGGTCCGCCGAGGCGTCAGCGTCGCGCAAGGGACGTCTCGATCGCCCCGAACGAACCGTCTGGAGCCGCTGCGTCCAGCACTGGATGGTGCGCGGTTCACTTCCGCGGAACTTCTTCCTTCATCCTGCGCGTCGCCGCAAGCCGCGGCCCGAAACAGGGTTCGGGCGCGGGCAACCGGCACGCAGGCGTGGATTACACGCCCTCGACGAAGACGTAATTGGAGTTGCTGGAACGGGCCTGGATCTGCCGGGGGCCCTCGAACTCCGGCGAGTCGAACCACGCCCTTGCCCGGTCCAGGCTGGCGAACTCGATGACGACCAGGCGTCCAGGCGTCCAGTCGCCCTGCGCCACCTCGAGGCTGCCCCCGCGGATCAGGTACTTGCCGCCATGGGTTTGAACCGACGCCGGGACCGCTTCGATGAACGCCGCAAATCGCTCCGGGTCCGTAACGTTGATGTCTGCGATCACGTAGCAGGCCATGTGCTGTTCCTCTCACAATTGCCGCACGGGGGCGGTGTGGGGTGGCGCCACCTCTCGGCCTGATCCCGGCGGCGGGCCGGTGCGCGTCCGGCGGAACATCCAAACCGCGTGTTCACTGGGTGTAGATCGCCCGCTTCACGGTAGTACTCCGGTCAGGACCAGCCAAGGGCTGTTACCTAACCCCCGCCAACTGCCGGATCGATCGCGAAACCGTCGCCGCCGCGGCCCGCCCGGCGTGCCGCTTCGGTGAGGGAGGATCCCCGGCGCGTTCCGACGACAGGAAGTGCAAGAACGAAGGCCGCGCGTACCGACAATGGCCGGTCATCCCGACTGCCACGGCTTGCCGAGCGGAAACCGTAAGAGGGCACCGGAGCCTGTCAATCCTTCAAAAATGAAGGTATCGGGCGGTGAGCGGACAGCGGCGGGGCCATCCAGGCGCTCGTGTTCGTGTTCGGTCCGGTAGCGGCACCCAACCTCTCGCGGCGTGGCATCGCGGCGCTCGCGAACGCGCCCGGGGCGAACGGCGGCGCGCGGGCATGGCGGTCCGGGCCACGACCCGGCGCACGAGGTGGACCATCGCGTCGCACCGGACCGCGCACTGCCGGCGCTGTCGGTAGCGGACGCGCAAGCCGCGGAGTGCAGGACACTTCCTTTCGCGGTGTACCTGGGCGCCTATCGAGTTCTGCGGCACACGCTGTGTTGGGCCCGCGCCGGGGCATGGTCGCTATACGCCGGATCCCCGGGCCCCTAGCCGGATTTCGGCGGGCGTGACGACAGCGGATGGTGGGGTCTTCGGACACCGGCGGGAGGTAGTGCGGTCGGAACGCGTTGCGGGTGCCCCGGGCGCGCATGCGGCTGTCCCGGGTTCACTCGCAGATCACGGGTATCGGCGCTACTGTCGTTGCGGCTTGCCCAGCGGCATCACTTGCGTGCCAGGTCCCGACCGCGGCGCCCCAGTGCGGACGGCGCGGCAGACGGCGCCGTGCCGGAGGCTTCCATCAGCCGCTTGGCCAGGTAAAGGGTCGTGCGGTAGTCGTTGATGGCGTGAGCGGTCGTCGTCATCGCTTGGTCGAACAGGTCGGCAAACAGCGCCCGGAACTGCCCCGGCGCCACCTCGATCCGGTGGTCCGGTTCCCAGACCGTGAAGTACCTGAGGCACTGTCGCTCCGTCCCGAACATCTGCCCGCAGGGCCCGCAGACGAGAGCGTGCGTGATGCGTTTCCGGCGGCCGTTCGCCTCCCTGGCACGGGCGATCTGTTCCGGCATCAGGATCACCAGGGTCAGGTCGTGCTTCACGCTTGCCTTTCCGGCCGGCGCGCCGGGCAACAACCCCGCCCGGGCGCGCCGCATCGGAGGGCGGAAAGGCCGGGTCCTGGCGCCATGATCCCGACAGCATCGGCTGCGGGCCCGGCGCCGGCGGGTTCCGGCACGGCGTCGCGCGTCGCACGGGGGGCCCCGGTCCGGGAGTCCAGGCAGTCGCGACCCTGATCCCTGCGCCTGTCCGCGGCACGGCCGACAGCCGCCAAGCCCGTCGTCGCGGCCGGCCGAGGACCGCACGACAAGCCCCGGCCAGCCCTCCCGCCACCTTCGTGCCTGCGCCTTCGATCGCTTTCTGCCTTTAAATTTGAAGGATTTACAAGGCCTGCGAACAGTCTACGGTGCTGCGCTCGGTCAAGGGTCCGTAGCGGTCAGGGGATTGACCGACGGCCGAGGGCGCGGCGTGAACAGGAGCGAACCGATGGCTTCGATCATCGTCGAGAGGCACGTTCCCGCAGACGATCCCTGCCGTCCGGCGGGGCTTGCACCTGCCGCTGTTCCCCGGGGTCCCCTGTTCGCGTTGGCGGTGCTTCAGCGCGGGCGCTGCGACGCCCGGGAAGGCGGGACCGACGCCTGCAGTGACCGGCACGATGCGGGTCTCGTGCCGGGCTCTTCGCGGGCTCGCCGGTGCCGGCGGTCGCCGGGCGTGGAGCGTGACGGCCAGGTCCCGAGGCGCCGTGCTCTCCGGCATGCCGGCGGCGCTGGGCCCAGGGCCGCCGGATGCCTGGGACGAAAACCGGCCGCGGTTTCGCGCGCGTTGGCGAACGGTTCACCGTCCCGCCGCCCCGGGGCCTCTCGATGCCCCCTCAGTTCATCAGGCAAGGAGCCTAGAACCGTGCAGAATCTGTTCTTACCGCTCCTGATCGCCCTCGCGGGCGCGCTGCCTGCCCAGGCCGGCGACTCCTATGTCAGCCTCCAGCTGGGCGGCGCCTACTCCTCCGGCGTCGACGAGTCCCTCCACGCCGTTAACCACCCCACGCGGTGCGATGCCCTGCTCTACCGGGGCACCGGTCACCAGCCGCCCGCCGACGCCGCCTGCCGCACGGACCGGCGCGCGCGCCTCTGGGGCAACACCTTCGACCTCGGCACGGGATCGGTCGCGGGCGCCGCCCTGGGGCGGACCGGCCGCTGGGTCCGCTACGA
>VXPS01000433.1 GCA_009839425.1 Chloroflexota bacterium | reverse complement strand
TTTAACCACCCCCCCCCCCCCCCCCCCCAAGCCTCTACGTCGCGTGGGCTCGGAGAGGTGTATACGACCCAGGGGCGGGGGTTTGGCCGGTGGTGAGGTAGATGACGCGTTCGGCGATGTTGGTGGCGCGGTCGCCGATGCGTTCCAGGTTGTGCGAGACCCAGGTGAGCCAGGTGGCGCGCTGGATGTTGCGCGGATCCTCGAACATGTAGGTCAACAGCTCGCGATAGACCTGGTCGTTGAGCTGGTCGACCTCGTCGTCCGTGTGCCAGACCCGGCGCGCGAGAGCAGCGTCGCGCTCATTCAGGGCGGTAAGACTGTCGCGCAACATGCCGATTGAGATGTCGGCCATGCGGGGAATGTCGATCAGCGGCTTGAGCGGGGGTTCGTCGCCCATGCGGATGCTGATCTTGGCGATGCCCTCGGCGTAGTCGCCCATGCGCTCGAGTTCCGAGCCGACCTGCATGCCGGTGATGAGCGCGCGCAGATCGCTGGCCATGGGCTGCTGCCGGGCGATGATGTCAATGCAGAGTTCCTCGAGCGCCAGGTAGCGATCGTCGATTTCGTCGTCTTCGTCGACGATTCGGCGGGCCAACTCGACGTCGCGCGTGCGGAGCGACTCGATGGAACGCTTGATGGCCTTTTCCACCATGCTGCCGATGAGCAGGAGTTCGTCGTGTACCTGCTGAAGCTGGCTTTCGTATTCGGTTCGTGGCGACATGGCCTCCTCCGTCCTAGCCGAACCGGCCGGTGATGTAGGCCTCGGTCCGCGGATCGGTCGGGGTGGTGAAGAGCTTCTGCGTGTCGTTGAACTCGACTAGGACTCCGGCACCAGATTCGGCCACCGTGAAGAAGGCCGTGCGGTCGGAGATGCGGGCAGCCTGCTGCATGTTGTGGGTGACGATGATGATGGTGAGTTGCTCGCGCAGCTCGCGGATCAGGTCCTCGATGCGGGTGGTGGCGATGGGGTCGAGGGCGGAGCAGGGCTCGTCCATCAGCAGCACGTCGGGCTGGACGGCCAGGGCGCGGGCGATGCAGAGGCGTTGCTGCTGGCCACCGGATAGGGCCAGGCCGCTTTTCTTGAGGTCGTCCTTGACCTCGTCCCAGAGGGCGGCGCGCTTGAGGGAGGTTTCGACGACCTCGTCCATGTCGCCCTTGTAGCCGTTGACGCGGGGGCCGTAGGCGACGTTGTCGTAGATGGACTTGGGGAACGGATTGGGCTTCTGGAAGACCATGCCGACCTGGCGGCGGACCTCGACGGGATCGACCGTGCGGTCGTAGATGTCGCGGTTTCGAAAGACGACGGAGCCTTCAAGCCGGGCGGCGGGAATGAGCTCGTTCATGCGGTTGAAGCAGCGCAGGAAGGTGCTCTTGCCGCAGCCGGAGGGGCCGATGATGGCGGTGACCTCGCGGGGCCGGACGTCGCAGTTGACGTTCTCCAGCACGTAGGCGCTGCCGTACCAGAAGTTGAGGTTGCGAGTCATCAGGATTGCGTCGGTCTGCCCGTTCTCCGACGGCGTGGTTACCGCATCCGTGGTTTGCGCATCGATGCGCAGGTTGATCACTGAAGCCTCCTCTGCATGCGGTACCGGAGATAGACGGCGAGTGAATTGGCGGTTAGAAGCACGACCAGCAGGACGACAATGCCGCCGGCCGCCAGGCTGTGGAACTCCTTCTGGGGCAGCGACACCCAGTTGAAGATCTGGATGGGCAGCACGGTGAAGATGTCCAGGGGCCCGTTGGGATCGAAGGCGACGTAGGTGAGCGCTCCGATGGTAATGAGGGGCGCGGTTTCGCCGATGGCGCGCGCCAGGGCGAGGATGGTTCCGGTGAGGATGCCGCCGGCGGCCGAGGGCAGGACGGTCTGTCGAACCATCTGCCAGCGGGTGGCGCCAAGGGCGTAGGAACCTTCGCGCAGGGAGTCCGGGACGGCGCGGATGGATTCGCGCGAGGCCACGATGATGAGCGGCAGGATGAGCAGCGCCATGGTCATGGAGCCGGCCAGCACCACGCGGCCGAGCGCGAGCCAGCGAACGAAGAGTCCCAGGCCGAGCAGGCCGTAGACGATGCTGGGCACGCCGGCGAGGTTGGCGATGTTGAGCTGGATGAAGCGGGTCAGCCAGTTGTCCGGGGCGTACTCCTCCAGATAAATCGCGGCGCCAACGCCGAGCGGGAAGGCGATGATGGCGGTGAAGGCCAGCATCCAGAGGCTGCCGAGCAAGGCAGAGCGCAACCCGGCGTTGTCGGCGATGCGCGACGGGTAGTTTGAGAGGAAGTGCCAGTCCACTTCGCGGGCGCCGTCCGTGAAGATGTCGAACAGCAGGGCGCCGAGCATTACGAGGCCCATCAAGGTCGAGACTACGGCGAGGCCGTAGAAGAGCCAGCCGGACCAGCGGCGGCGGGCCTGGCTTGCCCGCCAGACGTCCGCGGACGGGATGGCGCCGGTGGCCTGGGCGCTCATTCGTAGGCCTCGCGGTAGCGGCGGACGAGCAGGTCGCTTAGAAGGTTCATGACGAGGGTCATGACGAAGAGCAGGGTTCCGACGGCGAATATGGTGCGGAACTCGATGCCGCCCTGGGGTGTATCGCCAAGGCTGACCTGCACGATGTAGGCGGTCATGGTTTCCATGGACCGGAGCAGGTCGAAGCCCATCTGAGGCTGCAGGCCGGCGGCGATGGCGACGATCATGGTTTCGCCGATGGCACGCGAGATCGAGAGGATGACGGCGGCGAGGATTCCAGAAAGCGCGCCCGGCACGACCACGCGGCTGACGACTTCGAACCTGGTTGCGCCGAGGGCGAAGGCGCCTTCGCGAAGGTCGCGCGGGACGGCGCGGAGGGCGTCCTCGCTGATGGAGGCCATCATCGGGAGGATCATGAAGCCCATGACGATGCCGGCGCTGGCGACGTTGAAGATCTGGGTCTGGGGAAAGATGTCTCGAAGTATCGGCGTGACGAACTGGAGCGCGAAGTAGCCGTAGACGACGGTGGGGATTCCGGCCAGGACTTCGAGGACCGGCTTGATCACGCTGCGCAGGCGGGCCGGGGCGAACTCGCTGAGGAAGATGGCGGTGAGGAGCCCGATTGGCACGGCCACGACGATGGCGACCAGGGCGACCACGATGGTGCCGTTGACGAGGGGGAGGACGCCGAAGCTTTTGGAGGCGAAGAGGGGGGTCCAGCGGGTTCCGGTGAGGAAGTCGACGATGGGGACTTCGCCGAAGAACTGGATGGTTTCGCCCAGGAGGGTGATGACGATTCCGGTGGTGGTGAGGACGGAAATGAGCGCGCAGAGGAAGAGCACGGCGTGGACGCTGCGCTCCACGAGCTTGCGGCGCAGGGAGTCGCGGCGGGACTGGGCGAAGTCGAAGCCAGCAGGTTCGGATGCAGCCGCGTCCGCCGCGGGATGGGCGCGCGGCAGCGATTTGGCGTTATCCATGGCGTTCTTCGGACGCACGTCGCGGTGGGCCGTAAGCAGCGGCCGGACCACGATGGAGCGGGCGGCGTTGGGGTCGGATGCTAGGCACCCGCTTTCCAGGCTTGCAGCACCGAATCGGGGGTGTCGGTGACGCCTTCCATGGCGGAGACGGTGCCGGTCTTGCGGGTGGTGAAGCGCTCGAGGGCGAGGTTGTACATCTCGGCGGGCAGAGGGACGTAGCCGACATCGCCGACCAGGTTGGCGGCGTTCTTGAGGTAGAACTCCACGAAGGTCTGCACCTCGGGCCGCTCGGCGGCGACGGTGCTGACGTAGATGAAGATCACGCGCGAGAGCGGCGCGTACTTGCCGCTGAAGACGTTTTCCGTGGTCGGGAATACCGGACCGGCGCCGCCGTCGACTTTGAGGGCCTTGAGGATTTCGGCGTTCTGCTCGTAGTAGGCGAGGCCGAAGAAGCCGATGGCGCCGGCGTCGCCGGAGACACCCTGGACCAGGACGTTGTCGTCCTCGCTGGGGGTGAAGTCGCCGCGGCTGGCGCCTTCCTCGCCGTTGATGGCCTTGGTGAAGTAGTCGTAGGTGCCGGAGTCGGTGCCAGGGCCGTAGAGCAGGAGCGGCTCGTTGGGCAAGCCGTCGCGAACCTGGGACCAGTTCATGACGGCGCCCTCGGATTCGGGGGCCCAGATCTTCTTGAGTTCGTCGGTGGTGATGCTGTCGCCGATCCAGTCGTTCTGCTGGTTGACGACGACGGCGATTCCGTCGATGGCGACGGGGAGCTCGATGTAGCCGATGCCGCTCTCGTCGCAGACGGCCGCCTCGCCGGACTTGATGAAGCGGGAGGCGTCGGAGATGTCGGTTTCCTGAGCGCAGAACTTCTTGAAGCCGCCGCCGGTGCCGGAGACGCCGACCGGAACGCGGACGTCGGAAAACTGCTTCTGAAACTCCTCGGCGACGGCCTGGGAGATGGGACCGACCGTGCTGGAGCCGTCCACGAGGATGGTGCCGGAGATGGGGCCGGAGGGTGGGGTGACCTGGACCATCGAGGGCCCGGCAGCGGCGCTTGCACCGGCCGCTTCCTGCGTGCCGGCCGGCGTCTCGCCGCAGGCGGCCAGGACGGCTGCGGTGGCGGCCGCCAGGGATCCGAGTCCGGCTGCGCGAAGGATGCGCCGGCGGCTGATTGGACTCACGGGGTGGGGTGCCTCCCAAAAAAGTCGATGCAGTCAGATTCGACCGACCCGACGTTAGGAGGCGTGCGTCAACTGGCAGTGCAGGCTGATTAACGGACGATTAGCGCTGAATGAGCGGTCTATGAACCTGGCGGGCGGGTTGGCTGAGCGGAAGGGCGACGCGGAAGGTGGCGCCACGACGGAGGCCGGGGGACTCGGCCCAGATGCGGCCGCCGTGCTGGCGGACGGTGTGGCGGGCGATGGAGAGGCCGAGGCCGGCGCCGGCGCCACTGCGGGAGGGGTCGGCCTTGTAGAAGCGTTCGAAGACGCGGTCGAGTTCGTCCAGGGCGAGGCCGGCGCCGCTGTCGGAGACGCTGACGATCGCTTCATCGTCGGACTGGTGCGTGGTGACGCGGATGGAGCCACCGGGCGGCGTGAACTTGATGGCGTTGTGGATGAGGCTCATGACGACGCGGGCGGTGCGGTCGGGGTCGGCGTGGACGGGGAGCGGGTCGGCGTGGGCGGCAACTTCGAGGGTGAGTTCGTGGCGGGCTGCCTGGGCTCGCAGGCGGTCGGCGGCGGGCGAGACGACCTGATTGAGATCCACGGAGGCCAGGTCCAGGTCGGCCATGCCGGACTCGATGCGGGCGAGGTCGAGGAGCTCGGCGATCATCTGGCTCATGCGTTCGACTTCGACCTCGATGCCGTGGAGGAATTCGGCGCGGACGGCGGGGTCGTCGGCGGCACCATCCTGCAGGGTTTCGACCAGCGCGCGGAGGGCCGAGAGGGGGGTGCGCAGTTCGTGGGAGACGTTGGCGACGAAGTCGCGGCGGACAGTTTCGGTCTGGCGGAGGTCGGTGAGGTCGCGGAGGAGGACGAGGCGCTGACGTAGGCCCGGCAGGCCCAGGGGGACGGCGATGGCGTGGATTTCGCGCTCGGTGGCGCCGACGGTCAGGAGGCGGGCGGCGGGTTGATCGGTAGAGGTGGGCGCGCGGATGAATTCGACGAGGTCGTTGTCGCGCAAGGCGTCAGCGAGTGAGGCGTGGCCTTCCATTCGCGGGCGAACATCCAGCATGCCGGCGGCGGCCTGGTTTACGAGGCTGGCGGTGTCGTCGGCCTCGACGATGACGACGCCGTCGGTCATGGAGGCCAGCACGGTCTCGAGGCGGGCGTGGTCGTGCTCCAAGGCGCGGGATTCGGCCTGCAAGGCCTCGGTGGTGTCCGCGATTGCCATGGACAGGTCGCGGACTTCGGGTCCGCCGGCGCGCGGGAAGGGCTCGGGACCCTCGGCGGACAGGAGGCTTTCGGTGGAGCGTTGAACCTGGCGGAGAGCCCGGACGTCGCGGTTCAGCAGGAAGGCAGTGAGGGCAGCGGCCAGTGGTGCGCCGAGGGTGGCGGCGACGATCAAGGGAAGCGCGAGATCGCCTCGGGCTTCGGGGTCAATTCCGACGGCGAGGGCGATTCCGGCAATGAGCACTGCGGCCAGCACGCCGGCTGCCGCGCCGAGAGCGGCGCGGGCGCGCAAGCCGCGGGTGGGCCGCATCAGCCGACGAACCGGTAGCCGACGCCGCGGACGGTCTCGATGCGGGTGGGGTTGGATGGGTCGTCTTCGATCTTGCGGCGGATGCCGCGGATGTGGACGGGGACGGTGCGGGTGTCGCGGGTGAAGGCGTCGCCCCAGACGTGCTCGAGCAGTTGCTCGGCGGAGTAGACGCGCTCGCGGTTGCGCATGAGGAACTCGAGCAGGTCGAATTCCCTGGGTTTGAGACGGATGGGCTGGTCGCGGAGAGTGACCTGGCGGGTTGCGCGGGAGAGGGTGAGTTCGCCTGCTTCGATGGTGTCGCGGGAGGGGGCACCGGCGTGGCGGATTTCTTCCTGGAGCAACTCGCGGCGACGCAGCATGGCCTTGACGCGGGCGATAAGTTCGCGCATGGAGAAGGGCTTGGTCATGTAGTCGTCGGCGCCGATTTCGAGGCCAACGACGCGGTCGATCTCGTCGTCGCGGGCGGTAAGCATGAGGACGGGGACCGCGCTGGTGCGGCGGATCTGGCGGCAGACCTCGAAGCCGTCCATGCCGGGGAGCATGAGGTCGAGCACGACCATGTCGGGCCGGATGGCGTTGGCGAGGTCGAGAGCGCGCTCGCCGTCGGAGGCGGTTTCGACGTCGTAGCCCTGGCGGCGGAGGTTGTAGGCGATGGTGCGGGCCAGACTTGCTTCGTCCTCGACGATCAGGACCCGGGCCACTGTGTCTCTCCGCGCACGCCCGGCGGTCGGGCGGGCTGCCTGCGGGTGTCAACTATACGAAGGGACGCGGCGGGCCAGCGCGGTGGCGCGCGCAGAGTTCAACGCCTGTTAATCCACGCGGACAGTGTGAGTGAAGCGGGGGCTAGAGGCGACGCAACGTGGGTGCCGTTGAGAGTTGCGATACTGCGCGCGTTCGCCTCACCGAGGGCTGCGCGTGGCACTTGCCAATGCCGACATCAGGCTGAGCCGGTTCAATCCGCTGCCGCGAATCCTGGCGTTTGACGACTTTGACGACGGGTTGCACGGGTGGTGCGAGCTGGTCGGGAATCACAACGGGGACCTGAATGAGCTGCAGCCGGTGTTCAGCGATATGCGGCCAGCGCAACTGAGCACCTGCACGTTTTTCGACCTGGGGACGCACGGGGCGGTGGACGGGACGTATTCGATGAAGCTGGCGACGCGGCCACGGAAGTTCCACCAGGCGGTGGCGATCAAGCGGCTGACGTCGGCGGCGGACGGATTGGTGCAGTTCGAGGCGTGGTTCACGTATAAGGCGGAGCAGACGTTTGGGTCCCAGGATGCGGGTGCGCGAGCGTGGGACGGGAACTATCACCCGTCCGAGGCGCACTTCGGGTCGTTCACGCTGTGGAATGACATCTGCGAGGGCACCAAGCCTCGGGACCGCTATCACGCGGCGCTGCGCTACGAGAACACGAACGAAGAGGGTGAGTTCACGCAGCGGTGGCTATACAAAACGGGCCTGCACCCGACAACGCGGATGCTGCGGGAAGGGTTCGACTCGAACCAGAACGACGTGCACGTGGCGAAGCCGGACATGTGGGCGCCGATACCCGGCGGCGACCAACAGCTGTGCTTCAACGAGGTGCCGACCAAGGTGAACTGGCACTACCTGCGGTGGCTGTTCGACCTGTCGACGCGGCGAAACACGGAGTTGCAGGTGAATGACCTGACGATGGACCTGCGGGAGATTCCGGTGCTGCGGTTCGACGAGGGGTACTGGGGGATCAACCGGCTGCTGAACCTGTGCATGGACGTGCGCACGACGAGCAACGTGCGGAATTTCCTGTACCTGGACTCCGTCGTGATCTCGGCGGACTGGTAGGCGGGGATGCGGCATTCGTTTACCGCGGTTATCGAGAAGAACGCGACGTTTCATGAGGACTTCGAGACTGAGCCGTATGAGTGCGCGTGGGCTTCGGAAGCGCGGTGGTTTATCCACGTGGCGGAGTTGGAGGGTGACGGGGCGAGCCTGAGTGCGAGGGTGCAGGTGTCGCCGGATGGGCTGTTCTGGTGTGACGAGGGAGCGGCGTTTGAGCCGATTTCCGGGCCGGGAATGTACTCGCTGGCGGTGAGGGACTTTGGCGGGTGGTTGCGGCTGGATTGTGGGCTGGAGGGGGCGGAGACCAAGGTCAGGTTGATGATCTACCTGGTGTTGAAGGAATAGAAGCTTTGATGGGGTGGTTTGTCAGACGCCCCAGTTGGTGTTGACGAAGGA
>VXPS01000312.1 GCA_009839425.1 Chloroflexota bacterium | reverse complement strand
GCGACGCGATCACGCGGGCGGCCGCGTCGCGCATCAGCGCTCGTACCCCCTCAATTTTGCGTTCAAAATAGTGCACCGCACCCAGCGCCGGAATCGCCACAATCAGTCCGAAAGCAGTCGTGAGGAGTGCCTCCCAGATCCCGCCAGCAAGCTGGCTGGGATCCACCCGTGCGCCCGCCTCCTCCAGGCGCCCGAACGCCTTGATCATCCCGATCACGGTCCCGAGGAGCCCGATCAGCGGGCTCAAGTTCGCCACAACCTCCAGCGAGCGAATGTACGTCTCCAGGGTGCGGATCTCGACCGACCCGATGCGTTCGATCTCGGCTTCCTGGAGTTCACGCGGCAGATGACCCGTGTCAAGTGCCGTTTCAACCACGCGCGCAGCCGGATGGCGCGACAGCGCCATCCGGCGCCGGATTTCGTGGGTAGATCCGGTCGCGATGAGTTCCATCATGCCAGAACGCCTCGCACCGATTCTCCAAAACTGCAATAGTTTCAAAAGAATCACTGCCAGCGACGAGACCGACAAGAGGAGCAGGACGTACATGACGGCGCCCCCCTTTTGGAGCAGGTCTGCCGCAGCATTCCAGTGCTCCAGGCTCAGTTCCGGCATATCGTACTCCGTATATCGGACGTCCCACTGCGGGGCCAACTGTATACATGGCGGTCATTTCGGAACATCCGAAAAAACCCGAACCTAGTCGGCCCCGCAGTCAGACGGCGCTGCCGCTAGAAGTGATAGCGCATCCCGATGTAGAAGGACTGCGGGGCTCCCGGCGACAGGAAGCGATTCGTGTGGTGCACGTCGTCAGGGAGGCCGTGGTTCAGAATGGCGACTTCCCCTTCACACGGCTCGCCTTCCTCCTCAAGCTCGCACTCGCCAAGGATACCAAACGTCTCGTAGTCCTCGCCGAGGAGGTTCTCGATCCGCCCAAACAGGGTCAGCGCTCCGAAGGTCCAGTCGACCGTCAGGTTGACGACGTTGTAGTCGTTCGTCTGGGCCAACTGGTTGGACTCGTCGCCGCGCAGGTACACGCCGGAGCGGGCCACCCAGTTCGCGCCGATGCGCAAACCGTTGTCAAGGGTATAGCCGAGCCCGACCTTCACCGAATGCTCCGGGATGCCGGGGATCGTGTCGCCCGAGCTGACGTCGATCAGCTTGGCTTCGTCTGCGCCCTCGATCTCCCTGCCTTCCGGATGGTTAGCACCGGGAAGTTCCGCGTCCTCTGCAAACGTGGCCCGTACATGGCTGTAGTTGGCATTCCAATCCCAGCGATCAAACCGGCCTCCGACCTGACCGTCGAAGCCTGCACGTCGGGTCTCACCGTAGTTCTGGAAGTACCCGAGACCCGGCTGCGCGCCGGTTTCCGGAACCGCAACAAAGATGATGTCGTCCCGATTCGTGCTCGCGTACGCTGACACCTCCCAGGCAAGGGGACCAACTGCGGTTGACGTGCGTCCTCGTAGGCCACCCTCGACCGAGCGTGTCACCACTTGGTCAAGCGGCGGGTCCGCGATAAAGGCGTTCGGCAGGCGACACGGCTCCTCGGGATCGGCGCAGCCCAGTTCCGCAGCGGTTGGTGCCCGGTTCGCCTCCCGGTAGCCGGCAAACGCGGTCATTCGGTCAGTCAGCCGGTGGGTCAATCCGACGGCCGGATTGAAACGCCGGAAGGTGTGGGACTCGGTGCCGTCATCGTCGATCTGGAGATCAATGGCAACGTGGTTGAAGCGCCCGCTGAACGTCACGTCGGTGCGACCGGACAGGGCCATCGTGTCGGAGACGTAGAGCCCCCACGTCTGCGAGTCCGAGACCACGTCGAGCGGTCCCGCGTCGGACTCCTCGAGTTCCTCCTCACACTCTGCTTCGTCTGCTTCGAAGTCATCCGCTTCGCACTCATGGGTCACGATGCGCGGTTGACCGTCGGCGAAGAGCATCGCCGGCACGTTCCGGTCCGCTTCCATCTCGCCAACGAGCGTGTGGCCCGAAAAGGTAGTTTCGGACTGGTCGTACGCTATTCCGAACGCCACCTGGTGCGCCCCGTAGGTCAAATCTGCCTGCAGCGAAATCCCCTGGGTCTGGGTGTCGGTGAAGGTCAGGTTGCGCGCACCCGGGGTCGGGAAGTCATCATCGTCGTCACCAAACAGGTAAATCGCCTCCGGCGTACCGCCGGCCCCCTCGACCGAGCCGAACAGGATGGTCTGTTCCTCCTCCTCTTCGTCATCGTCATCACCATTGCCGTGCATCGCGTGGCCGTTTCCGTTGTCGTCGTCATCGTCGTCATCATCGCCGTGCATCGCGTGGCCGTTTCCGTTGTCGTCATCGTCATCGTCATCATCTTCACCCTCCCCGGCACGCAGGAAGCCATCATCACCGAACCCACCGTCGAATTCGTCTCCATTGATCGTGTCGCGCTGCAATCCCCGGTGGTAGACCAAGCCCGATATCCGCAGATTGTCCGAAACTTCAAATTCCCCACGTGCCGTGAACATGCCTAGTTCGTTGTCAGTGATGTCGGGGTACGTAAACACCGATTCCCGTCGAATTCCGAGTAAATCCTCCGGGGTCGCGCCGTTCCCGGTGATTTCGGTCCGGGCAAACAAGGCACTGAAACCGAGGGAGCCACGATCGAAGACGTGCGTCGCATCACCAAACAGCCGCAGAATGCTGCTGTGGCTGTGGTCGCGCCAGCCGTCCTCCTCGCCCCGCTCGGCGGCCAGGTACACTGCTGTCGCGTCGAGCCTGCCGCCCACCTGCACTGCGGTGTCGAGACGGCCGTGCGAACCACCCTTGATTTCCAACTCCGAGCCGCTGAAAGAGAGGCCGCTCTGCGTCTGGAGCGACAAAGCGCCACCCAGCGCGTTCAGACCATACGCGGGGTTACCACCCACGAGGTCGATCCGCCGGATCGCGGCTTCTGGCACCAGGTCCCACTGCATCGTGTCGCCGAAGCCTTCGTTGATGCGGACACCGTTCAAGTACACGGCGATCCCTTGCGCCTCCCCGAGGAGCGGCGAGAGCGTGAAACCCCGATATGAAAGGTTCTGCTGGTATGGGCTGTTCTGCACATCCGTCACGCTGACGCCGCGCAGCGTCTGTTCGACGAGGTCGGTCAGATTTCGAGGTTGCAGCGCGTCGATTTCCTCGTCCGTGATGGTTTGGACTGCAGCAGGAACGCGGTCGCGTGCCACCCCTGTGCCGGGCATCGGCGTCACGCCGATGACCTCGACCTCGGGCAAGGTCTCTTGCGCGACCACGGGTACTGCGCTGGATCCGGCTGCAATGAGCACGACCGCACCCAACGCCGGCACGCACAGTCGGCGCGCCGAGCGCAACAAAATTTTCATGATGGGAACAACCCTAGAACGCGTTACACCAAGCCCGTCAACGTGCAGGGTGCCTTTGTTCGCAAGAGTCGTCAAATCACGACGGGGACTTCAATCTGGCACGACTTTGCCAGCAACCCACGAAATGCAGCGCCGCGACACCGGTCCGGTGTCCGATCGATCATTTTCCAGCCGAGCGGAGAGCGGCAGGAAGGCGGCCCACCAAGTCATCGGCAATCAGACCCGCACCGTGATCACCTCCCGCCTCGCCATGGAGCCAAACACCTGCGGACGCTGCGGCAAACGGGCCCATACCCGTCGCCAGCAATCCTCCGATGATTCCGGCCAGCACATCGCCGGAACCCGCCGTTGCCAAATGCGCAGGAGCGTTCGCGTTGATGACGGCCTGCCCGTCCCTGCCGGCCACCACGGTGTCCGGCCCCTTGCTGACCACCACGGCGCCGGTTCGTTCGGCAGCCGCACGGGTGCGGGTCAGGCGGTCGCCCTGAATGTCGGGAAACATTCTCCGGAATTCGCCATCGTGCGGCGTCAATACGGCCGCCTCCGCAGTCGCGCAGAGAGCTCCCAAGGAATCGACTTCATCAGCAAAGCTCGTCAGCGCATCGGCATCCAATACCAGGCTCAGGCCAGCCTCCGCGGCGACGGCCACGCGTCGACGGGTTTCAGGTCCAACACCATTACCGGGTCCCAAGACGGCCGCCCGAACCTTTGAAGCTGCAATCAGCGACCGCAAGCCGTCCGGCTCGGCAGCGGGCGCCACCATCAGAGCCTTCGGATCGCCGATGTAGGCAACGAGCGCATCGCTCGGCACCGCTAGCGTCACCAGTCCAGCTCCCGCGCGCAACGCGGCGTGGGCGGCAAGACGGGCGGCACCGGCGCGCTGCGGAGGGCCGCCTACCACCACGACGTGGCCACGCTGATACTTGTGGCTGTACCAGTCGGGCCAACGCAACTGCTCGCGCCAGAGTGTGGGACCGTTGAGGTGAGCCATTCCCGTTGCCGCGTTCCCCGGGATGCCGATATCGGCCAGCACGATCTCGCCGACCAGGGCGCGACCGGGAAAAAGGACGTGCGCCGGCTTCAGTCGGTGAAAGGTGACCGTTGCCTGGGCCGGAAGTACGCCTGTGGACGCGTTGCCGGTATCGCCCTCAACCCCGCTCGGAAGATCCACGGCGACGCAATGCAGATCCCGCGCCGCGTCGAACATGGTCATGACGCTGGCTGGCAACGGTCGCGACAACCCGGCACCGAACACCGCATCCACGACGGTCGCCGCCCCGTCGATAAGCGCGGGATTCCAAGCATCGATTCCGCCCGTCCAGCGGGCAGCAGCCAGGGCCGCGTCGCCGGCAAGGGCTTCGCGGGCGCCGAAGAGCGCAACGCGGACGTCCCGCCCGCGTCGCGCGAGATGCCGAGCCGCGACGAATCCGTCGCCGCCGTTGTTGCCTGGCCCGACCAAGACCGCGACGGCGCCGCGCGGACAGCGAGCGTGCACGGCCTCCGCAACCGCCCGCCCGGCATGTTCCATCAGCACGATCCCGGGTGTGCCCGATCGAATAGCGGAGCGGTCGGCGGCCGCCATCTGGTCCACCGTCAGGATTTCCGGCGGCAACGCCGGCCCAGATGACATCAGCCGCATGTGTTAGCCCTCTGGCTCTTCGACGCTTCGTTAGCCTGCCACCGAGCGGCCAAAGAAGCCAGAAACGAGCGGGTTACGGACGGGCTGCCAGGCCACGGTGCAAAGCACCGCAAACAGCGCGCCCTCCCTCGACCGTGCCGGAAATGTCACACCCAGTTCCAAACTCGGCACGATGAGTGGTCTCCTCCGTTTACAACATTGTTTCAATGGCTTGGCTCGCAGCAATCAAACTCCAACCCGCAATCGTCACGCTGCTGTAAAGGAACCGCAACAAACCACCGGCACGTTTGCACGGAGGCGCCGGCGCACCGCTGCCCCCGCCCTCACCGCGTTACCAGGCGATAGCCCACTACCACCCTGAGCTACTGGGAGGGTTCTTCCGTGAACTGTACGCTACGTGCAACTGCCGCGGCTGCCCTAGTGGTCGGCCTTGCGGCCGCCAGCCCCGCCATGGCCCAAACTACCGAGGCGGAGCAGAACGCCGAGATCGAAGCACTCAAGGAAGCCATACAGGACCTGCAAATCAAGCTGAAGGGCCTCGAGGCCCAGCAGGCGGCCCAGGCAGAGGCACAGGCCGGCAAGAGTGACGAATCGAAGATCACGGTCGGCCCCGGGCTCTCCATTTCAAAGGCCGGAAAGTCAGCCGGGCTGACGGGACGCCTGCACTGGGACGTAGGGCTGTATCCCACAGACGTAGATCTGAACGATTTTGACACCGGCACAAACTTGCGGCGCGGCCGTCTAGGCGTGAAAGGTGAAGCTGGCGGGTTTTCCTACAACTTGACCGTTGACGTTGGTGGATCGTCCGTCGGCGGCAACGAAATCGACATTGATGAAGCCGCAATCTACTACTCACCGTCGAAGATGATCAAAGTCGGGTTCGGAAAGATGAAGATCCCGGTCACGTTCGAAGAAAGCACTTCCTCGAACGATATCAGCTTCATCGAGAGGTCGATGCCCGTCGACATGTTCACCGACAAGACGCTTGGGCCAAAGGCGGTCAATGCGCAGGTCTGGGTCTACGGCAAGCAGAGCCTCGTCGAAGCAGCAATTCATGCGCAGAATTACACGACTAGAGAAGGCTTGGGCGGCGGCGGCGAAGACTTGGGCGTCACGCTTCGAGGTGTGTTTGCACCAATCAAGACCAAGACGTCTGCTGTACACATCGGTGGCTGGGTCGACCGGTCAGAAGGCCCGTACGACGCTGCGCGCTGGGGATATCGGACCGAACTCAATGTCGCCAACGCAAAGCTCTTGTATGGAAGCAGCGAGAAGACAATTGACGGCATGCTCCACTACGGATTGGAGCTTGCTTATCTGAACGGTCCGTTCTGGGCGCAGGCTGAATACATAAATGGAACCATTGAAAAACCGTCTGACGCAGACGTTGAAGGGGACGGTTACTACGTTCAGGCTGGCTACGTTATCGGCGGTGCCAAGCGGTACAACATGAAAAAGGGCGCGTGGTCAGCGCCCAAGGTCAAGAGTCCGTTTCCCGGCAAGGGCTCTGGTGTAGTCGAAGTTGCAGGACGGTACAGCCTTGTCGACTTTGGCGACGACACGTCGTCAACGCATCATGGCAAGCAGTCAAACTTCACGCTTGGCCTGAACTGGTATCTCACCAACAACACGCGCATCATGTTCAACTCGATTCACGTGGACTTGGAAGAAACCAAGGGCGATGCCCGCGACGACCCAGTAACTGAAGATTTCTGGGTCCACGGCATGCGCTGGCAATACAAGTGGTGAACGCCTGGGCAGGGACTATCGTCAGCAACATCGACCCCCGCCGTGCCTGGCATGGCGGGGGTTTCCATATCTCTGAAAGCCGGGGTTCCTTCTGGGGCGCTACCGATCGCGGGCGCTCGGACGGAGATCAAATGAGCGTTTGTTCGTAGTCGCCCTCCACCTCCTCACACCAACTCCCAACATTCCATCGGCCATAGGCCCCCATGCCGGATGCGGCATGCGGTCCAAAATAGACCGGAACGTGCACCAGGCTCAGGCCGGAATGTGCATGGGCCGCGACCAACGCCGCCTTTAGAGCTTCGCCGTCATCACCGCCGTACAGAGCCATCACTCCATCAATCGACGCAGCCATCTGCACATAGTCAACGATCACGGTATCGGATGTTCGAAACGCATTGCCGTATTGCGCAACCTGCAGTTCGCTGATCGCTGACATTCGGCGATTGTCGAGAAGAAGGATGGTTCCGCGCACGCCGTGCTCGATGCCATCAATGAGCACCTGCGGATTCATCATGAACGAACCATCGCCGGTAAAGGCCATCGCATAGCGGCCCTGATCCGCAATGGCACCAGCCAGCAATGCCGATACCGCAAACCCCATGTACGACGCTCCCGCCTCTGTGAAGGTCTCGAACGGCTTGTCGTCCTCGACAATTTGGAAGCCGTTCGCCTGCACGTCCCCGGCGTCGAACAGCTTGAGCACATCGCGTTCCCGACAGAAATCCGCGGCAATCTTGATTGCTTGTGGCTGGGACAGCACGCGCCGTCCCCACACCGGGTCCGGCGGCAACTCGGCGTTGAACTGCGCGCTCTTGAACTTCCGCCACTCGGTCTTCTTCTCGGCGCACGCCTTCAACCAGTCAGTCTTCCCCTCAGCGCATCCCGGGTAATCACGAACGATGCGTGCCTGCAATCGCCTGAGTATCTGCCCTGCATCCCCGCAGAGTGCGGTCGTCCGGTTGTAATGCTGGACGTCCATCGGGTCCGCGTTGATGTTGATGACGTCTCGGACGTTCGGCCAGCCGATTCCCGAGCAATCGCTCTGGCACACGGCGCGACTCCCGATCACGACCAGAAGTTCAGCCTCGTCCATGACGTAGTTGCCGCTGACGGATCCCTTGGAACCGCCCACGTGCATGTTCTGCGGATGGGAATCCGGCAGGACGCCCGTCGAGCCGGGCCCCAATACGACGGCAGCGCCGGCACGTTCGGCGAACTCCCGGACAGCTGTTGCGCACGAACGGGCTCCACCCCCGGCCTTTATGGCCACGCGTCTGGATGCAGCGATCAGGCGGGCAGCCTCAGCCAGACTTTCGTCGGTGCCCGGGACGGCGGGCGCGAGCCGTGGCTGTTCGGGTAGCGCGTCGACCCGGATCCGGGTCTCCCGCGGTTGCGTGTTGAGCGGCAGGTTGATGTAGAACGGACCCGGGCGCCATGGATGGAACACGGTCATGGCACCGCGCCGGAGTGCTGCCCGCAGCGCTCCGGGGCTGTGCAACGTATAGGACTGACCCATCAGCGATGTAATCTGGCCGAACAGGCCCTGCACGGGCTTAGGGACTTGCTGCATGTTGTAGCCTTCCCCGTGGGTGGTCTCATCCCCGTATAGGTGATAGACACCAACGCCATTGGAAGCGCTCACGAGCGAGCCGGCCATCGCCTGCAA
>VXPS01000062.1 GCA_009839425.1 Chloroflexota bacterium | reverse complement strand
CCTCACCGTCATCCCACGGCTGCCTGATCGACAGCCACCCGGCCGGACCGCGCCGAATCATGGCACACAGGTCGGTGGCGTTCGTATACGTCGTCCGGGTCTAGACCCGAGAGGCGTCCAACCGAAACTGGCGCTAGAGACTGCGTCCCTTGAGAAACCGCACGCCGAGCACGACGCTCCAGGCCACCCAGGGGAAGTAGCAGATCCTGGACACCGTGATCATGGTCCGGTCGGGAACGGAATTCCCGATGATCACCGCGATCAGGCAGACGATGGAGACGGCCGCAATCGCCAGAGCCGTGATCCTGAGAGGTCCCGGAGGGTATATGGCTGACAGCCCGAGGTTGAAGGCCATGAATCCGGCCGCGACGGCCAGACTCGACAACATGCCCATCCCCGAATCCACCATGTAGATCGGGATGGCGGACTCTAGCCCCTGGGCCGCGTCGAGCTGGGTCCTGGTCAGGATGAAGGTCAGCCCGGAGGTGAGAATCCAGCCAAAGGCGCCCACGTTCATAAACAGGATGCCCAGCCGTGACCAGGCGGCCGCCATGGTGTCTGGCCGCATGACCCGGCTCATGCCGGACAACCCGTAAAGCATCAGGATGAGACCAAGCGGGACCATGAGCGCCGTAACCCGAGCAATACCCGGGTTTGACGCCACGGACGTGATGGTCGCCGCGGGGTCGGTCGAGTCCGCCGGTTGGACGAACATTCCCCCCGGTTCGATCGCGAAAAAGACCAACGCCAGCACCGGGCCTACAACGAGCCCCAGCGCCTCCAGCTTGTTTACCGAATTTGGTCCCATGGCCCGTCATTCTTCTGGTCCGTACTAACCCGGACCATCATAGACGCAGGCTCGGGGAGTAGTGCGGTCTCGGCGCCAGCCTGCTCAGACCTGGTCCCACTGCAGGATGATCGACAGCCATCCCGCCGGGCCGCGCTCGATCATGGCGTACAGGTCCGCCGCCTTCGTGTACGGCTCGCGGTGCGAGATCAGCCGGTCGACCCGGAACTCGCCGCGCGCCATCGCGTCCAGGATGTACTGCCGGTTGGCCGCGCGCGTCCACTGAAACATGTGGTAGGGCTCGCGCGGGTACATCGACTGGTACGTGCCGATGATTGACAGTTCCTTGCGCAGCAGTTCCACCTGCAGCCCGATCTCCACCGTGCCCGGCGGGCTGCCGGTCATTGACACCGTGCCGCCCGCCGCCGCCGCCTGCATGCAGTCCGGCAGGATCTTGGGCGTGCGCGTGACCATGAACACCACCCGCGCGCCGCCTCCGGTGATGTCCTGCACTGCCGCCACGGCATCCTCGCGCTGAGCGTTGACCGTATGCGTCGCCCCCGACCACCGAGCCAGCTCCAGCCGTTCGTCAAGCAAATCAACCGCAATCACCGGGTACGCGCCGGCCATCCGCGCGAACTGCGTGACCATTTGCCCCAGGCCGCCCTGCCCGAAGACCGCCACCGAGTCGCCCAACCCGGGCTTTGCCCTGCGAACCCCGTGCAGCGCCACGTCGCCCAGCACCACGAAGCTCGCGTCCTCGTCGCTGACGTCGTCCGGAATGTGACCGGCGTACGTGGCCTCATCGGGCAGATCCGGGTCGATCGTGACGAGCCCGGCGCCCTGGTGCTTCAGATACGTCAGCACGCGGTCGCCTTCCGCATACCCCTCGACCGCCCCACCAACCTCGGCCACCTCGCCCACCATCGAGTACCCGGGCTCGCCGCGTCCCGTGGCGGCCAGTTCCAGGATGTTCAGTTCCGTCCCCGCGCTGACGAGCGACCGGGTCGAGCGAATCAGGATCTGGTTAGGCGCCGGATCCGGAATCTCCATGTCCTCGATCGCGACGGCGCTGCCTTGAAGAAAGACGACCTGTTGCGTGGTGGTTGGCACGAGGTTCTCAACTGAAACGAGCCGCGCGCATCATGCCCCAACCGGCGGTATCCACCCAACCCGCGTCACGTCGCCCGACCCCGGCAGCCGCGACCAGGCCGTCGAGCACGCTGGCCGTTCGATACCATGCCGCAGCCATCTGGCGCCACCTGAGGCGACCCGCCATGCCCGCCGACGCAAGTCCGCCATCCAGCCAATCTCTGGGCCACAAGGTCCTGCTGGCCCGGCGCCGCCTGCTGATTTTGGGCGGCAGCCTGGCGGCCGCTGCTGCCCTCGCCGCCTGCGGCGACGACGGCGGCAAAGGCAGCCGCGACGATCCGTTTCCCTATCAGGACCCGCGTAGCCGCAACACGAGGCTCTAGCCGCGCGAGCCCTTTATTGCGTGCGGTCGCCATCGAGCGGTTCTGGCAACCCGCGCCCTGGCGGTAAGGTTGACCCCGACCCCTGGCCACGCCCCGTAGGACCACACCCATGCAATACCGTGTATTCGGACGAACCGGCTGGCGCGTCTCCGCCATCGGTCTTGGCTGCTGGCAGCTTGGCGGACAGTTCGGCGCGGTCTCCGAGGCCGACGGCATCGCCACCGTGCATGCCGCGATCGAGGCCGGCATCAACCTCTTCGATAGCGCCGACGCCTACGGCCCGCGCCGCAGTGAAGAGATCCTCGGCAAAGCCCTCGCCGGCGGCCGGCGGCCGCACGTCTTCGTCGCCACCAAGGTCGGCAACCTGGGCCGGCCCGACGGCCACCCGCTGAGCTTCACGACCCCCGAACACATCTACGCCTGCTGCGACGCCAGCCTCCACCGCCTCCAAACCGACTACATCGACCTCTACCAGTGCCACATCCGCGAGCACCCGCGCCACGACGTCTTCCTGGAAGCGTTCGAGCGCCTACAGGAAGCCGGCAAGATCCGCGCCTACGGCACCTCCTCCTTTTTCCCCAGCGAAATCGAGTTCTTCGACAGCCACGGCCGCTGCCACGTCGCGCAGATTCCGTACAGCGTGCTCGAACGCACCTACGAGACCGACGCCCTGCCCCTCTGCCAGGAGCGCAACATCGGCGTCCTCGTCCGCGGCCCCCTGGCCCAGGGCGTGCTGGCCGGCAAGTTCCCGTCCGACCACCAGTTCACCGACCCCACGCGTAGCGGTTGGAACACCGGCGACGCGCAGCGGCGCTTCCAGGAACGACGAGCCGCCGCCGAAGCCCTGCGCCCAATGTCGGGCGAGGGCCGCAGCATGGCTCAGATCGCCCTCGCCTTCGCCATCGCCCACCCCGCGAATACCTGCGCCATTCCGGGCGCCCGCTCGCCCGAGCAGGTCCAGGCCAACGCCGACGCCGCCGACCTGGAACTCACCGACGACGATCTCGCCACCCTCCGAGCCATCGCCCCGCCGGCGTAGACAGCCCGGGTCTCAACCCTCCTCGGGTTCGATCTCCCAGTAGTCGCGCCCGGCCACGGCTCCGTGCCGCAACGGATTGCTCGTGGCCGAAACCGCCAACGCGCGATCCACGTAGCGCGACCTCCGCCCGTCATCGCGCTCGGGTCGAAGCCCGAGGCGCAACGTGGCAACGATTGGCGGCGTCACCGTCCGCGCCTCGATGTAGAACAGATCCCGGTCGAACTGCCGCCCCGTCCACTCCGCCACCGTCAGCCCCAGCGACCGGCACAACAACGTCTGCCCCCCGCAAAGCCGCTCCTCCGGTCGCCGCGACTGTCCATCCGGCGCCGGATTCAACCGGTGCATCGCATCCAGCGCAGCTTTCGGCGATTTCGCGTCCACAACCGGCACGCCCGCCTTGATCAGCACCGCCTCCGGCCCCGTCCCGCAGCTCACGTTCAGCGAAGCCCCGGCCCGCGAGTGGTACATGTAAATCGTCCCTGGCGGCATCCACATCGGCTCACGGCTCGGCGTGCGTCCCAGGTGCGCGTGACTCGCAGGGTCCTCCAGGCCGTAGGCCTCAGTCTCCACGATTCGAGCGCCCAGCCACAGCCCATCCAGCTGGCGACGCAGCAGGCAGCCAATCAAGTCCCGCGCCACAGCGTCTACCGGTCGTTGGAAAAAGCTCAGATCGAGCAAAGGACTGCAGAAAGCAATCGGGCCGCCGATGTTAAGCGGCTAGGTAACTCGGCTCCCACCTAGCCGACCCGCGGCCGACGCGACCTCTACCAGTCCGTCCGCCCGCCCTGCGGAACCTCGCGACCTTCATCCAGGTCCAGCCGGTCATAGTGCCGCCGGATATCCGTCCGGTGCCCCTGCCCGCACTCCTCCAGGAACTCTCGAAACCTCGGCCAGTCCCAGTTCGATCCCTCGCGCGGCTCGTCGGTGGCCATCTGGCGGTTGAAGTCGTCAATCTCCTCGGCCGACCGCGGCTGCATCTGCTCCTGCACCCACGCCAGCACGTCCTCGTCCGTGGGGCGGGAACGCAGCGCCTCGATAAAGTCGTCGACCGCGATCCCCAGGAACTCCAGCATGGTCTCGGTGCGTCCCCAGAGGACCACGTATTCGCCCATCGTGCCGGCCAGGTGGGCCCGTCCCTTGTCTATCGACCGCGGCAGGAACCCAATCCCGCCCAGCTTCTCGTACCCGCTCCGTGGAACGTCCTTCGTCAGGTCCATCTGGCATCAACCCCCAGCGCCAACCCCGGCACCGTAACACGGCCTTGACGCGGTAGTTGAAGCGCCTGGAGACGCTGATGCGATGGTCTGCTCCTCGTTTGCCAAGTGATCCCAGAGCCTTCAGATCCGCGTGCGTCCTCGGAGATTCGGGACACCGTTGATCTGGTCCTATCGACTATCGAACGGGGTTCACTTCGAGTTGGACACCCTCGTGCTGCTGAATGCGGCTGATGACCTCAAACAGATTGCGAGCCTTGGGATTGCCGGACGGCCCGAACATGCGCATAAGGCTCTTGGCCGGCTTGCCGGTGAGGGAGGCAAGCTCCTCGAACCCCACGGTGGCGTTGATGTAGTCACGCAGGAGGATCTTGCCCGTATCGACATCCCCGGCAAGCAGACACTCCACACCTTCCTTCAGCAACCCTTCTCGAAATTCCGGGTCGCGCTCAGCGCGAGTCTGAACTGTCTCCTTGAAATCGCGGGTGAGCGGCATCATTCACACCTCCTCTCTGCGTGAAACAGCAAGCACCATTCCCATCGGCCACAGATTCCGACGCAGGACCGGCGACCAGAGTGGACACGGAGCTATTCGTACAACGCACGTAGGTCGGCAGTGGTGGAGACGGGGGGACTCGAACCCCCAACCCCCGCCTTGCAAAGGCGATGCTCTACCAGTTGAGCCACGTCCCCTGCCGCGATTCTACGTCCAGCACGGCCCGCTGAAAGGCCATCGTGCGCGCCGTATACTGCGGGCACGCGCCACCAGGCCTGCACAAGCGCCGGTGGTTCGCGGGCTCTTAGCTCAGTCGGTTAGAGCGCGCCTCTGATAAGGGCGAGGTCCGTGGTTCGAATCCACGAGGGCCCACCAGCAACTTGCAGACCCATATTTCTCGGGCTGCTGCACCGAGTCTTCGACTAACCCCTGGCGGCGGTCTCTCCTACCCATCGGACACGCTCAACCACCGGATGCACCGCCCGGTAGAACCTCCCGTCGGCGGTCCACAGCTCGCAGCCCAGCGTCTCGGCGAGAGCCAGGTAGTGGGCGTCGTACGTTGCCCCTTGTCCAAGTTTGCGTGCCAGTGCCATCGCTCTGCCGTAAATGTGCGGCGGCTGATGCAGCTCAAGACCCGATGACAGCAGGCTCTCCAGGCGCCGGGTCGCCGCTGCCACGGTCAGCTCGCCCCGCACAACACGCTGGTGCAGGGCATTCGTCAGCTCCACCGGCATCAGGTACGGCGCCGCGACTCGGATCCCCCGGCTATTCCACAAGCGGCCAAGGTTGTTGGCCTCGTCGGTGTGTACTTCCGTCACCAGCCACTTGAACGCCAGGCTCGCATCCACCACCACGTAGTCGTTCAAGAAGCGTTCCTGGACTCGCGCGCCTCCCGGATGAACTCGGCCCCGTCGCCTGGCAGAACTGTGCCTCCAAATGCCTCGTCCTGAAGGGCTACAAGAGACTCGATATTGAAGCTGCCGGCGAACACGCCGTTGGCCGCGTCTCGAGCGAGCTCCCGGTCAATGGCGGCCAGGCAGTAGCGGCGCATGCTGATACCCTTGAGCGCGGCCACCGCCTTCAGGCGCCGTTGCACCGGAGGGTCGAGGTCCAGCGTGAGTCGCTTCTTCTTGGCTTGCATTGCTGTCCCCTCCTCAACATGGCGGCCGACGTCAGCAGTAGCGCAAATACAGAAATACGTCAACCTCGATGACGAAACGGTCAGAGGTAAAGGTGAGGCCACGTCCCCGGCTGAACTCGTTGTGATCCGTTCGAGGCGTTCCGAACGCTCCCTGCCACATCGCGGCGAGGTCTCGGTCTCCCGTCCACGTCGGCCTCTCGCCACAAGATTGCTCAGGAGGTAATCCTGGCAACGGCGGCGCCTCAGACTCCCCGCTACGAGGCGCACGAAAACCCGCCCCTCCTCGCCTCGCTGGGGTACGGCCTCCAATTCAGCCTCATCGCCTCCGCCACCCTGCTCGTCACGCCCGTCATCGTGGCCAACGCGTCCGGTCGGGACGAGTCCTACCTCATCTGGATGGTCTTCGCCTCGCTCCTGGTTTGTGGCCTCTCCACCATCCTCCAGGTCCGTCGCCTCGGACCGGCCGGTGCCGGCGCGGTCCTGCCCATGTTTACCGCCGCCTTCGCCATTCCTTTCTGCATCACGGCCGTGGCCGACGGCGGACCCGCCACGCTTACGGCCCTCGTTCTCGTCTCCGCGGTAATCCAGCTCGTCGTCGCTCGCTGGCTCGTCATCCTCCGGCGCATCGTCACCCCCACCGTCGGCGGCACCGTGATGATGATCCTGTCCATCACGTTGGCGTCCGTCGTCTTCGGTCTGCTGGACGACGCGACCGAAACCGAGCCGGTGGCCGCCCCGCTCACGGCGTTGGCCACGCTGATCATCGTCGCCGCCCTTGCCCTTCGTGGGTCCGAGCTTCTCCGTCTCTGGGCGCCGCTGATCGGAATCGTTGGCGGCTGTGTCGTCGCCGCGGTGTTCGGCATCTACAGCTTCGATCGAGTCCTCGACGCCCCCTGGATCGGGCTGCCGCAAGCCGCGCCTGGCCTGGGACTCGACTTCGGCCTTTCCTTCTGGACCCTACTGCCCGGGTTCCTCTTTCTCGGGCTCATCATCTCCATCCAGGCCAACGGCGCCGCCATTGCCGCCCAGCGCGTCTCCTGGCGCGACGACCGCGCCGTGAACTTCCGCCAGGTCCAGGGCGCGCTGGCCGGAACTGGTGCATCCAACCTCATGGCAGGTCTCGCCGGCACCGTTCCCAACATCATCAATCCCGGCTTCGCCGCGTTCACCCAGATCACCGGCGTTGCCTCCCGCCGCGTCGGCTACTTCATCGGCGGCATCCTGATCGTCCTGGCGTTCCTGCCCAAGGCCTCCGGCCTGCTCAGCACCATCCCCGGCCCCGTCATGACCGGCTACCTCATCCTCATCACCGGAACGTTGTTCGTCGACGGCGCCCGCACGGTCATCCAAAACGAGGACAACCGGGACAAGGTCGTCGTGGCGGGCATGTGCTTCTGGATCGGCGCGGCCTTCCAGTTCAACCTCTTCAACCTGCCCGACCTCGGACCCGTGTGGGGCGCCCTCTTCAAGAGCGGAATCACCACCGGTGGCTTCGCCGCCGTCGCGATGATTCTCTACCTGGAGCTCACCAGCCCCCGCCGCATGCGCTTTCAGTCGCGGCTCCACATCGATGCCCTGCCCGATCTCAACAAGTTCATGGCCGAATTCGCCGAACGCCGCGGCTGGGACCAGGCGATGAAAGACCGCCTCAGCGCCGTGGCCGAAGAAACCCTCCTCACGCTGGCCCCGCTTGACCTGTCATTGAGCCTGGACTTGGACGACGACGAAGAAGATGACGATGAAGAGCAACGCCGGCTGGTCGTCGTCGCGTCAAGCGAGGGCTCCGTGGCCGAGTTGGAGTTCATTGGCGGTGGTGACGAAGCCAATATTGAGGATCAGGTGCGCCAGCTCCAGCAACACGACGAGGCGATACCCACCGAAGGCGAAATCTCCCTGCGCCTCCTGCGCCAGTACGCCTCATCAGTCAGCCACCAGCAATTCCACGGCACCGACATCATCACCGTCCGCGTCGACCCACCCGGAGCCCGCTAGCCAATGGTGAGCCGCAAGATGGACCAGAAGGTCTACTAGCGCCCTCGATTGACCGGAATCGCAGAGCTAGCCTCTACGTTTCGGCCCTGGCCCGCCGATAGAATCTCCAATGCCTGAGCCCAACGCCCCCGAACAAGCGCGCACACGCAACTTCTGCATCATCGCCCACATCGACCACGGCAAATCCACCCTGGCCGATCGGATGCTTGAGCTCACCGCCACCCTCAGTCGCCGCGAGATGCGCGAACAAGTCCTCGACTCCATGG
>VXPS01000263.1 GCA_009839425.1 Chloroflexota bacterium | reverse complement strand
CCGTCCCACGAGCACATCTGGCTGTGGGTGGGGAACGGGCGCGCGGCCCCGCACAGGCGGGGCTCCTACACCCAAACCAACCCTGACGACATTATATTGAACCCGGGCGTGGTTCCGACGGTTCCGACAGACACGACGCTGACGCCGATTCCACTTATCGCTCCGGACCGGTAGACAGGTTTGCCGCGAGTCTTGTTGGCCGCAGTCGGGCAACGAGGCTTGCAGGAGCGGCAGTGTCCCGCATGGTCTGATGCCGCCCGTGCAATGGTCAGGTCGTTCCCCGACGCGTACGCTCTTGCCCGGGCATGGTTGCCGGGTTGAGGGGCCACCCTCACCCTGGCCCTCTCCCTCAAGGGAGAGGGACAAGAAGCTGAGATAGGGGGCCGCTGTGGACCTCGGCGCGATACCTTTCGCTTCAGCGAGGGAGATTGTGGCGGCCGTCCACGACGGACAGGTCAGCGCTCGGGAGGTTGTTGAGGCCGCGCTGGCGCGTATTGCCGCTACCGATGGCCAGCTGCGCGCATTTCGGCACGTCGATGCCGAGGGGGCACGCGCGGCCGCGGCGGCGGTGGACGCGGCGCACGCGCGCGGAGCGACGCCGGGCCCGCTGGCCGGTGTGCCGGTGGCGGTGAAGGAACAGGTAGCGGTGGCGGGGCTTCCGCGCGAGGCCGGATCGTTGCTGTTGAAAGGGAACATCGAGGCGTCCGACGGACCGGCGGTGGCACGGCTGCGGGCGGCGGGCGCGGTGATCATGGGAATGACGGCCATGCCGGAGTTCGGCCACCTGGCCTTTGGCCATAGTCCGCTGGGTCCGGCCACGCGCAACCCGTGGTCGGCCGGTCACACGCCAGGCGGTTCGAGCAGCGGCTCGGCAGCCGCGCTGGCGGCTGGACAGGTGGCACTGGCGCTGGGCACGGACGGGGGCGGATCGATCCGCATTCCGGCGTCGTGCTGCGGAGTGGTGGGGCACAAGCCGACGTTGGGACGGGTTCCGCACGCGCCGCTGCGGGCCGGGTTCTCACCGATGTCGCACCTGGGACCGATGGCGCGCTCGGTGGCGGACACGGCATTGCTGCTGGACGTGATTGCCGACCAGGACCACATGGATCCAGCTTCGCTGCCGCCGGAAGGCGTGAGCTACGCGGAGATTGCGAGCCATCCGCCGACGTCGGGGCGCATCGCGTGGGCACCGCAGCTTGGGCGGGCGGAGGCCGATCCCGACGTGTTGGCGCCCTGCCGGGCGGTGGTGCGGGCGCTGGCGGACGACGGATTCGAGGTGACCGAGGTCGATCCGTTCCTCGACGACTGGATCGAGGCGTGGGCGGTGATATTTGACGTTTCGCTGGCGCTGAACGTCGGGAAGCAGCCGGACGCGATGCGTGGAGTCTCTGATGCCACGCTGGTCGCGCGGGTGGCACACGGCCAGTCGGTGAGCGCCACCGAGTTCCTGGCGGCGGAAGCGGCGCGACGCGACGTCTGGGCGGCGTTCGAGCGCCTGTACCGCGACTTTGCGGTGGTGATGACGCCGACGCTGCTGCAACCGCCGCTGCCGGTGGATCCGGCGACGGGCGTGACGGACAAGCCCGACTCGTGGGTGGAACGCTGGTTCCAGCACATGTATCCGTTCAACTTGACGGGCCAGCCGGCGGTGACTATTCCGGTCGGGCTGACGGCGGATGGCCTGCCCAACGGACTGCAGGTGGTTGGTCCGCGGCTGGCGGATGGCGTGACGCTTGGGTTCGCGGCGGCGGCGGAGAGCCGGACCGGCTGGAACGGGACGCGACCAGAGCTTTAGGCCGCCCGACGGCGGACCGTGGTTCATCGCCTACAATGGGTGCCGGCGCGGTTGCGCGCCATTGCGCCCTCCGCGCCGCAGGCCGCTCGGCGCCGCCGACGAAGGCCTGCCGAAGTTGCGTTGTACTGACGATTCGCGAGGAGGGACGTTGATGGCAGCGAAAGAGAGCGGCCTGCGAGGGGTCGTTGCCGGCCGGTCGGCGCTGAGTTCAGTCGACGGCGAGGTCGGCCGGTTGACGTACCGCGGCATCGACATTGCCGACCTGGTGGCGGCGGAGACGACGTTCGAAGAAGTCGCCTACCTGTTGTGGCATGACGAGTTGCCGAGCCGTAGCCAGCTGGACGCGCTGACCAATCAACTCAACGAATCCCGAAGCCTGCCGGGGCCGGTAATGGACATGTTGGCGTCGTTGCCCAGCGATTCGACCCCGATGGTGGCGCTGAGGACGGCCGTATCCATGCTGGGCAGCTTCGATCCCGACCAGGGCGACGACTCGCTGGAAGCGGCCGAGCGCAAGGCGGTGCGCTTGCTGGCGCAGACGCCCAACATCGTGGCGCAGGCCGGCCGGCTGCTGGAGGGACGCGATCCGCTGGATCCTCCAGACGGATCGATCGCGGAGTCGTTCCTGGCTACGTATTTCGGCGAAGCGCCGAAGCCGGAGGCGACGCGAACGATCGACGTGATGCTGGTGCTGCAGGCGGACCACGAGTTCAACGCCAGCACGTTTGCCGCCCGTGTGATTGCCGCGACGCTGACGGACGTGCACTCGGCGATCGCCGGCGCTATCGGCGCCTTGCGCGGGCCGCTGCACGGCGGGGCCAACCAGGCCGTGCTGGAAATGCTGCTGCAGGTGAAGTCGGAAGAGGAAGCCGAAGCCTGGGTGCTGGACAAGCTGGCGAACCGGGAGTTGGTGATGGGCTTCGGGCACGCGGTGTACCGCACGGCCGACCCGCGAGCCACGGTGCTGCGCGAGATTGCGCGGGAGCTGGCGCCAGCCTCGGGCCGCGCCGAGTGGTTCGATATTTCGCAGGTGATGGAAGCCGTGATGCTGCGGGAGAAGAACCTGAACTCGAACGTGGACTTCTACGCGGCGACGGTGTACGCCTCGCTGGAGATTCCGCCGGACCTGTTTACGCCGATCTTCGCGATCAGCCGGATGAGCGGCTGGACGGCGCACGTGCTGGAGCAGCAGGGCAACAACCGGATCATCCGCCCCAGGGCCGAGTACGTGGGGCACATGGACCGGCCGGTGACGCCGATGGCGGAGCGCGGCTAGGGCGCAGCCGCCGGCTAGATCAGCGGGATTTCGGTTCGCTCGGCGGCGGACCGGTAGATGGCGTCGACGATGCGAGTGACCGTGACGCCCTGGGCGGCGGTGACGGTGGGCTCGACGCCGGTTCGGACGGCGTTGATGAAGTCGGTCACGGAAATCACGTGCTCTTTGCGGGTTTCGCCGCTGGTGTCGTAGGTCTCGGTGCTGTGGAAGCCGTCCCGGTCGTGGAAGACGCGGAGGGGGCTGATTTCGAGGCCGCCGTCGGCGGCGGAGACGACGAGGCGTTCGACGCTCTGGCCGATACGGAGGATCCAGGAGCACTCCAGCAGCAGGATCAGGTCGCCCTCGAAGCGGATGCCGGCGAAGGCGTAGTCGTCGACGTCGTAGTTGGAGGGGTCCCAGGAGCCCCAGCGATTGGTGACACCGTCACGGTTGCCGAAGGGCCGGCCAATGGCGCCCCAGACGCTGAGGGGCGTGGGATGGCCCAACACGTAGAGCGCGCGGTCGAGCGCGTGAACGCCGATGTCGATGAGGGCGCCGCCACCGTTGGCGGCCTTGGAGGTGAAGGTGCCCCACGTGGGGACGCCGGCCTGCCGAAGCATGGTGGCGCGGGCGAAGTTGGGTGCGCCGAGGTGACCGCCGGCGACCAGTTCGTGGGCGCGCCGGGCGTCGCGGCTGAAGCGGGTCTGAAAGTCGATGGCGAGGACGCGTCCCGCCCGCTCGGCCGCATCGGCCATGGCCTGGGCTTCGTCGGCGTTCATGGCCATGGGTTTTTCGCAGAAGACGTGCTTGCCCGCCTCAAGCGCCGCGATGGTGGCCTCGGCGTGGGCGACCGGTGGGGTTCCGACGGATACGACATCGATGTCGTCACGGGCGAGCAGGTCGCGGTAGTCGGTGTAGGCGTGGGGGATGTCGAAGTCGCGGGCGAACTGGGCGGCACGGCCCGGCATGGGATCGGCCGCGGCCACGATGGCCACGTCCGGCTGGGCGGCGAAGCCGGGCAGGTGGGCGCCGCGGGCAATGCCGCCGGCGCCGATGATGCCGACGCCGAGGGTCTGGGAGTTCCGGGTCATCGACTGCTACAGGTCCGTCGTGCCGACGCGGGCGTATTGCACGGCGAAGAGTTCACGCCGGATCGTGGAGTCGTGCAGAAGCGGGGCGAGACGGGACCAAAGGGCTTCGCTGTGCGGATCGGCGGACATGCGGTCCCAGGCAGCCTCGAAGTCGGCGGTGCGCTTGAAGGGGAATTCGACGATGAGGGAGGGGTGCCCACCGCCCCGTCCGACCATGACGCGGCCGAGGGGCCAGTCCAGCGAGGCGGCGGCGAATTGGAGGAACTCGTAGACCGTGCGGCGGGCCTTGCGCCAGGCTTTGGGGCGCGGCACGGCCGACCAGCGGTAGACGAGTGTTGGGGTTTTGGCCATGGCCGCTGTGTGGGCGGTGAACGTGGGACGCTAGCACACGGCCAGGAAGGGGATTGTGGCGCTGCAAACGCAAGCCAGGCCTTCGTACCAATCAGCCAGGTGTTATGTGTGGGCGGACACAAGGAGAAGCCGCCCTATGTCGCCTGAAACCACTGCCGTCGTGAGCGTGGGTATCGCCCTTGCCGGTCTGATCGTCGGATTCTGGCGGGACGTTCGCGCTGAAATGAAGGCGCTAACCAAGCGCGTGGACGATCTGACCGAGCGTGTGAACAAACCGAGCGAGCGAGTGTCCCGGATCGAGGGATTGATTGAGGGCCTGATCGGAAGCCGAGGCCCGAGGACGAAGTCGTAGACATCCGCACGCCCGGCGAGCTATCCGTCCGGCGGGATGACGGCCGGTGATACACTCGGGGTCTGCGGCGTCCGAGGAAGCCGCGACCAGCTATGAAACGCACCTACCAACCCAAGGTTCGACGGCGTAAGCGCCGGCACGGCTTCCGTGCGCGCATGGCCACGCGCGGCGGACGCGCGATCCTCCGGCGCCGCCGCCGGAAGGGCCGCAAGCGTCTGAGCGCCTGACCCGCGGCGCCGCACGTCGCGGTCCTTTCCGCATGAACCGCCGCAATCGCCTGCGCCGGGCTGCCGACATCGCGCGGGTGCGATCGCGCGGCGCCAGGGCGGTGCCGCCCTGGCTGGTGCTATTCGCCACGCCCGGCGAAGCCGAGGCGTCGCGGGTGGCGGTCCCGGTGTCCAGACGCTTCGGTTCGGCGGTGCGGCGTAATCGGCTGCGCCGGCAGGTGCGGGAGGCGCTGCGACCTCAACTTGCCGACCTGCCCGGCGCGCTGGATATCGTGGCGCTGCCGCGTGCGCGGGCGGCAGACGCGGCGCCAGGGGAATTGGCGGCGGCGGTGAGCCGCGGATTGCGGCAGTCGCGGGCTCGGCTGACCGGATGACGGCCGTGGTGCTGTGGCTGATCCGGGGCTACCAGCGATGGATTTCGCCGGCGTTCGGGTCGACGTGCCGCTACGAGCCGGCCTGTTCGCAGTACGCCCACGAGGCGATCGAGCGCTACGGGTTGCTGCGCGGTATCGGCATGGCCGTGCGGCGGGTAGCTCGCTGTCATCCGTGGCACGCCGGAGGCTACGACCCCGTCCCCTAGGGACGCGGCGAACCGATGGAAGCGATCCCCAACACCTGGCAGACGTGGGCCGTTGACCCGCTGAGCGACGCGCTGACGCTGATTCACGACGCGGTGGGCAGCTACGCGATTGCGATTGTGCTGTTCACGGTGCTGATCCGGTTGCTGATGATTCCGCTGACGCTGAAGCAGATCACCTCGCAACGCAAGATGCAGCTGATCCAGCCGGAGTTGGAGACCATCCGCAACCGCTTCAAGGGGGATCGGCAGGCGATCTCGGAAGCGACGATGAAGCTCTACAAGGAGCGCGGCGTCAACCCGATGGCGGGGTGCCTGCCGATCTTCATCCAGCTCCCGGTGCTGCTGGCGCTGTACGGGGGAATCCTGACGCTGAGCAGCCGCGGGCTGCTGAACGAGCAGTTCCTGTGGTTCAACCTGGCGCGGGAGGACTCGACGATCCAGGTCATTGGCGACGCGGCGCCGACGGAGCCGGTGGACGTGGTGATCGCAACGACGGAATTGCCGACGCCGCTGGAGTCGTCGCTGGCCGTGTCATTTACGCAGTTTGCGGCCAACTACCAGTTCCGAACCGACGTGGTGGACGCGGCGTCGGCAATCGATTTGCTGAACGACGGGACAGCAGCGGCGATTTTCCTGGATACCGAGGCGGACCTGGGCCAGATGCCGGGGGGTACTGAGCAAACCCGGCTGGCGCAGGCGGCGGCGTTCCTGGTTGAACGCGACCGTCCCGCCACACGGCTGACGATGGACCAGGTGGAAGGGATTCTGCGCGGCCGGATCGTCAACTGGGCGGACGTGGGCGCGGGGGTGGGTCCGATCGTGCTGCATGGGCTGAAGGACGACCTGAGCGCTCCCGGACTGCTGGAACGCCTCGTGCTGAACGGGGATCCGATTCAAGTGCCGATTCGCGAGCACAACAGCGTGGACGACTATTTCAACGCGCTGCGGGCGGAGCCGGGGTCGCTGGGCGTGTCACCGCCCATGCGTACCGACGACATCCGGATGCTGAACATCGAGGCGCGCGGCACCGACCGCGCCTATCCGGCGCTGGCGGACGTCCTGGCGGACGGAAGCTATGCCCTGGCCCGGGACGTGTATGCCTACTGGGGTCCGGCCACGGATTCGACGAGGGCCTACCTGCGGGACTGGTGGAATAGCGGCCAGGGGCAGGAGGCGGCGCAGGTGGCGGGCTTTACGCGGCTGCCGGCGAACTTTGACCTGTTTGCGTCGGGCGGGTTCTATATCTCGGTGCTGGCGTTGCTGGCCGGGGGGTTCCAACTCATCCAGGCGCGCATGATGGCATCGAGCACGGCGACGGGGCAGGCGGCAACAATGAACCGGGTGATGCAGTTCATGCCGATCATCGTGGTGGTGTTTGCCTGGACATTCCAGGCGGGCCTGGTGGTGTACTGGGTGATTTCGAGCATTATTGCGATCGTTCAGCAATACTTCACCACGGGCACCGGGAAGCTGATTCCCGCCCACTGGCCGATCGCGCGCGACGTGATGGGGGAACATCAGGCGAAGGTGGAAGCGGCGAAGGCCGAGGCGCAGGAGAAGGAAAGCGAGTCCAAGCCCGCGGCGGCAGCCAGACCACGGCGCCGACGGCGACGAAGGAGACGCGGTGGCTAACAATTCCGGCAATGGCGTGATCGTGACCGGCGGAACGGTTGAGGACGCGGTGAAGCGCGCGCTCCTGCAACTGAACGTGACGCTGGACGAGATTGACGTGGAGGTGCTGAGTTCAGGGTCGCGCGGAGTGCTGGGCATGGGCCGCGAGGACGCGCGGGTCCGGGTGACGGTGCGCAGCCGGCCGTACTCGGAAGAGGACGAAGAGTCCGAGGAGGTCGTGGCGGAGGCTGAGGCGCCTGAGGCCGAGGTGCTGGACGAGGAGCCAGCGGCGGAGGATGTCGCAGCGGCTACGGCCGAAGCCGAGGCGCCCGCGGCGGCCGAGGAAGAGCCAGCGGCCGAGGAGGAGCCCGACGACGAGGAAGAGCCGGTGGCGCCCCCGATACGGCGGCCGCGCGGCGAACTGCTGGAGTCCGGCGAGGACCTGGAGAACGAGGCCGAGGATCTGCTTGAGACCCTGCTGGACCGCATGGGGTTCATGGCGGACTTCGACCTGGTGTCGGAGGACCCGCTGGCCTACAACATCGTGGGTGACGACGACTTTGGCCGGCTGATCGGGCGGCAGGGCGAGACGCTGCGGGCGTTCGGCTACCTGGTGAACCTGATGCTTGGACGGCGGATGGGTCGGCCGTGCCGGGTGATCGTGGACGTGAACGGCTACCGGCAGCGACGCGCGGATCAGTTGGCGGAACTGGCCGAGACGCTGGCGGACGAGGTTCGAGCCACGCAGGAGCCGATCACGCTGGAGGCGATGCCGGCCAACGAGCGGCGGCTGGTGCACGTGGCGCTGGCGGACGACGAGGATGTGCGGACATACAGCATCGGCGAGGGCGACGAGCGGCGCGTCGTCATCAGCCCCAGGGCCTGACCGCCAGGGGCACATGACCGCCGAGGCCGAGCGGCCGGTGTACCTGCTGCTCGGTAACGTGACGACGGACCTGACGCCGGACGGTTCGACTTTTGGCGGGACGGCGTATTACAGCGGACGGGCGGCCGCGGCGCTGGGGTACCGCGTGGTGGTGGCCACGCGTCTGCCGCGCGGAGATGCGAGGGGGCTGGCGGCCTCGGCGCCGGAAATCGAGTGGCGCGCGGGGGCAGCGGATGCGTCAGCGACGTTCTCAAACATCTACTTGCCCGAGGGTCGGACGCAACTGGTG
>VXPS01000261.1:1950-8524 GCA_009839425.1 Chloroflexota bacterium | reverse complement strand
AACCGAGTCGCCTTCCTTCCCGTCCGGTATCGCGCGTATGGCGGGGTTCGGGGCGACGGCGACCGCCATTAGGTCGATGGCCTTTCCGTCAGGTACAGCGTGCGCGGCTCGAGCGTATCGAGCGCCTCGAACGCGGCCTGCGTCATGAATCGGATGTTGTGAATGTCGCCGGAGTAGACGGGCGACTCGTCCCTGGTCAGATCGGGCGGGATCCTGGTCCAGCCCCGCGTGGCGTTGCCGAGATACAGCGGCCCGCTCGTCCTGGTCGCGCTGATGCCGATCGTCGCCAGCCGGTCGGTCGGGCCGGTGCCGCCGGCAATGATCGCGTTGAAGGGATTGGCGCCTGCCAGGGTGCCGACCAGATGCCGGTACCGGACGCCGCCGTGCGTGAGGCCGGGGAACGCGTTGTTCGGGCCCACGGCCACCGGATTCTGCTCCGTGCCGTTCCGGTCCCAGACCCTGATCCAGACGCCGCCAAAGTTGCCGGACGTATCCCAGGCCTCGTACAGGGTCTCCTTGACGACCAGGTGCGCCCGCGCCTCGTCGCCGCCCAGGTCCTGAATGCCCACGCCCATGATGGCGGAGCCGAGCGCGTCGTGCGACACGCCGCCCGCATTCTCGTCCCACGGGGCGCCCTCATGGGCCCTGGTGAAGATGCCGCGCCAGAAGTGCCCGCCCGCGCTGAACGCGCCCACGTGCCCGCCCATGCGGTTGACGGTGCCCGTGGTGGCTTCGTATTCCCCCGGCTCGTGCGGCAGGTCGAACGCGTAATCCTCCGACCGTGACGTTTGCGCCGCCGGCGCGGTGTACCTGGTGCTGGCCAGGGCCGGCAGCCAGACAGGCGTCGGCGTGGAATCCTCGATCGGGGTGGGCAGGCTCGCCACGTAGGTGGCCCGCGTGGTGCTCGCGCCCAGCGCCAGGTCGTGCACCTCGCGCCGGAGCGCGTCGAGGTCCGCCTGCGTGGCCCCCGTGATCTGCCGCCACTTGTGATTGCCCGTCGCCCCGGGTTCGGGATCGCCACGCACGACCTGCTCGTCCGCGAACCAGACTTGCTCCCCGTGCACGAGCGTGGTGCCGGCGTGGTAGAAGCGGTTGCTCCATCCCTGCGGGTGGAAGTTATTCAGAATCAGGTACGTGTCGTCGTCGTCCGGTCCGATGCTGGACGAGCTGACGTGCTCGCGGTGGCAGATGTACCAGTCGTCCAGCCAGCTCACGATGTCCCCGACCCTGATGGTCTGACCGCCCAGCCCATCCCACTCGCCGCGGTACCGCGCGATGTCGTCGGTGTGCCCGGTCGGGATCTCGACCCAGTCCGCGTCGCGGCCGGGCTCGCTGTTGGCGCCCGTCTTGCCGGTCGTGGCGGTGTCCGCGTTCGTCAGGACCCAGGTGCGGCGGTTGTGCGAGACGACGTCCCCGTAGTAGTTCGTCCCGCCGGCCGACCAGGCGCCGCGCCACTGCATGGGCGGAAGCACATAGCCGTAGCCCTCGGCCGCGCGCTGTCGCGCCAGCCAGCGGCCCCGGTTGGCCTGCGCGGCCGGCACCTCCACGGCATAGGTGTTCAGGGCCTCGATGTCCCTGAGCCGGAATGCGATCAGGCGCTCGATGCCGGACACCGCCGTCCAGGAGTTCGGGTGGTCGGTCGGGTCGCCTGAGCCGTCGGCGGCGGCAACCCGCGCCGTACGGCGGTACACCGTGCCGCTGAACGTCGCGTATTCGTGTTGCGAATAGGTGATGTCGTTCGCGTAGGCCCCCCGCCAGCGCGCCGTGTCGGCCAGGCGGCCGGCGGTGATGTCGATCAGGGCCTGGACGGCCGCCGCGTCCTGGTAGTCGCCGGCGATCCGGTTCAGCTCCGCCTGGACGGCGGTGGTGAAGATGATCTGCTGCGTCGTCGGGTGCCGGACCAGGACCGCGTCCAGCGTGCCCTGGTCGTCGCCCTCCACCGCGGTGTTGTGCAGCGACACGCCGATCTCGTCCCAGTCGCTGGCGTGGGTCAGGGGCGTGCCCGCTCCGCCGTCGCCCCCGGCCGTCAGGCGCTTGAAGAAGCGTTTGCGGCTGCTGCCGTCGATCCAGTAGACCTCGTCCCCGATCGCGTAGCTGGCGCTGTTGTCGTAGGCCGTGGTGGCCGTGCCGACATGGCCGGTGCGGGCGATGAGGTCTTCCAGGAAATCGAGGACCGAGTTGCCGGTTGACGCGGCTGGCGAGATGGCGGCGATGATCTGCGCGGCGTCGGCCGCGGCGACCGCACGATTGAGCGTGCCGATCGTCCCTGGCAGGACCGTCCGGGCATCCGTCTCGCGAAGCGTCGGCATTTACGCCTCCTCGTCCGCCGTGTCGTCGTCCGATGTGTCGTCGTCGCTCGGCGGCGGCGGGATCACCCCGAGCTTCGTCACGTTCTTGAAGCGCGTCGGGTCGGCAGCCTTCAGGTGCGGGATGAGGCTGGTTCTGAGACTGTACCGATCCTTATGGACCCTCACCGCGTGCACCGCCCGGTCCATGATCTTGACGCGGGCCTGGGGAGCGGTGAGCTTCTCCGCCGTCATCAGCGTCCCGACCTCGTCGTCGGGATCGATGAACGCGATCTCGATGTCCATAGCCCCATTGCTGCTGAGCACACTCCCCTCCGCATAAGCCCAGTAGTGGTTGGCGACGTACCGCGCCACGGCCATAACGTCCTCTTCCGCCGTCGACTGAGGCACCGCGCTCTGTCGGTACTCGAAGATCGAAGATGCCAGCGACCAGACGAACAGCGCGCGCTCCATTTCGAGCGTGAGGTTCGTGGGGTTCAGCTTGCCGATACTTGCGGCGGCGCGCTCGAGGTTCTTGAGGTGCTTCGAGAGCTTAAGCGAATTCGCGCCCTCCCTGGGCTGCAGCATGGGCACGATCTTCAACACGCACTGGGTCACGTCGCGTAGCGCGTCGAACGCCTCGGCGTGCTGTTTGGCCTGTCGGGCCTCAGCTCGCCAGAGCACCTCGTCGAACGACAGATAATCTTCAAGCCGATAGTAGTGTGGATGGGTGTTTCTTGGTGGAGTGGGCAGGGCCTCGCCCTCCGGAAGATCAATCGGGCGGATACGTCGGACGGCCATGGCAGTCTCCTCTACGTGGTTCGGGTGGTGACGGTGGAGCCGTTGACCGAGTCGTCGGCCCGGCTGTCGGCGTGATACAGGTAGATGTCGTAGTCGACCCCGCCAATCGTCCGGCGCTCGGCGGGTTCCAGGAAGTTCGTAATGTCGATGCTCGACGTGACCCAGTGCGTGGGCTGCGCCAGGCTTGTCGGCACCGCCCAGTACGGGATGTACTCGTTGCCGTCGGCGGGCACGCCGCTGAACAGCCAGTCGCCGGCCGCCGAGCCAGCGGTCGCAATGTCGTCGTCGGCAAAGACGATCCGCGCCGCGCGCTGTGCCGTCGTGGTGTCGGCGGCGACGTACTGGACGACGCCGAAGTGGACCTCGGCCGCCGGCGCTCGGGCGGTGATCACATAGTCGTGATAGATCGGTGGAGCGGCACTGGGCGCCGTGCCCGTCGGGTAGACCTCCAGCCGGATGGTGTAGTGGTCCCCGGCGGCCGCGAGCGACACGCCGGCCGGGATCGTGACGGTGCCGCTGTCCGCGTGATACGAGCCCGATGGCACCGTATGCAGCACGGCGACGCTGGACGGGTTACGCGCGGGCGCGCCCGCGAAGCCCACGATGCGGGCCGCCCCGACCTCCGCCACCTGCGAAATCGCCAGGGCGAACCCATAGCTGTCACCAGCAATCGAGCCGGGCGCGGGTGACGCATCGCCCGTGATGTCGAACCGCAAGATGCTGGGCTGGATGACGGGCGCGGCTCCGCCGGAGTCGTCCGTGCTGGTGCCGATGTGCTGGATGATGATCTCGTTGCCGGTGCTCGCGCCGCCGTCTTGCATCCCCGCATGGAACACGATCTCGTTGTCGGTGTTCGTGTAGAGGCCGGCGACCAGGGCGCTGTCCGCCGCGGCGTCGCGCAGGTCGGCAGCCAGCATCCAGGACAGGGAGCCGACCAGTCCCAGCGACGGCGCGTTGACGATGGCGAGGATGTACCCGGTGGCCGGGCAGACGATGGGATCGTTCGCGTCATCCGTGAGGGCAACCTGGGCCGCGCTCCCCGTCAGATCGAACGTAGTCGTGCCGAGGTCGGTGGGCGTAAAGGTGGATGGGCCGGCCGGCCCTGCGGGGCCGGTGGCGGCGCCGAGCTGGTACGCCACAATCTGGGCGAGCTCCCAGGTCAGCGACCCAATCGTGACCTCGCGTCTAACGGTCGCGTCTCCCGGTGTGAAGCCACGAACCCGCAGGGTGATGCGAACGGGGATCGGGTTTTCGAAATCCGCCGCCGTCCACGTGTACGTCCCGCCGCCGTCCAGCGGGACGATGGTTCCGATGTCGAGAATGCCGTGGTTGGAGAAGACGTCGGCCGGGACGAGGAGGTCTTGACCGTTGCTGCCCTCGAGGTGCGCCGTCCGCCAGCTGGTGAACTGCTTCTCGGGCACGCCTTCAAACAGCGTGTAGCCGATCGCAATCTCAATGTTCCGCCGCCCTTGCGTCGAATGCAGCACGTGGATCGCGCCCTCGTAGTCCGTCGTGATCGGATCGCCGGGCGTGATCGCCGGCGCCATGGCATCGAGGAGGACCTGCGTGTGCTGGCTGTCGATCGCGATTGGCGTGTTGGTCGTGATTGGCGTGAAGCTGAGCGCCGGGGTCGTCGTCGCGTCGTAGTGCGAGTACCACCGGTAGGCGCTGCCGGTGCCGACCGGCAGGCCGATCTCAAGCGGATTCTCCCCGCTCTCGCGCGCGAACGTCAGCGTCCGTTCCGCAAGCGTCACGCCCACGATGGCGTTCGGCGGTCCGTCCTCGTAGCCCAGCCGGTCCCAGGACGTTTCCCAATCGCTCCCGACGCCCGGCTCGGTCGTGGCCGCCGTGTTGGCCGCCACCGCCCGGATGGACAGGTAGGTCGCGCCGGCGTGCCGCACGATCACCCGAACCGCGTAGGCCGTGCCCGCCGCCCAGGCCCCGCCGTCCGTGACGGCGTCCAGGGCATTGATCGCGGCGGTAATGGCCGCCGCCCGCTCGGTCGTGATCGTGCCGGAGGGGACGAAGTCCATCACCGCGGCGGTCAGCGCCGCGGTGTCGACCAGGTCCGCCGGCAGCTTGTTCTTCGGCCAGCGATCCGTATTGCCCTGCAGCGCAACGGCCAGGACGAGCGCGCGCACCCGCGCGTCGACCTCGGTCTGCGTCAGCCCCTCGGCCTCGTGCGCCAGCACGAGCGCCACGATGTTGGCCGGGCTGAAGCGCCGGATCGACGTCTCGGTCCCGGCCGCGATCTCGTCCGCCGTCACCTGCTGGCCCAGCTGTCGGGTTGTCAGGGCCGGCGTCATGGCCTTGGACCCGTCGGTGCCGGCGTCCGCCTCGGCCTGGGCGGCGATCTCGATCAGGCCGGGCTGGGCCGCCGTCGCCAGCGGCAACGCGTCCGGCGTCACCGCACGCTCGGTATCCGTCCGCGCGGCCGCCTCGGCCCGCGTGGCCAGCTCGACATAGCCCTTGCCGGTCGTCGAGGCGTCCGGGTAGTTGCGCAGCGCCTGGGCGTCAAGCCGGGCGTTGCCGGTTTCGCCCTCGATCGCGCCGATGATCTCGGCCGCCGTCTGGTCAGCGGTGGCGCCGGCCTCGATTCCGTCGAGATGGGCTTCGTCGTCGTCGGTAAACGGATTGGCGACGGTCAGCGGATGGCTGCTGCGGCCGTCGCCCGTCAGGGTGGCGTCGCTGGCAACCTGGGTCAGCCCGCCCGTGCTCGATCCGGTGCCGACTTCGGCCCATCCCGTCGTGTCCGTGGCGGGGTTGTCCGTGTCCGTGGCCGTGCGCGCCACCAGGCATCGGTACACCTTGCCGTCCCACGAGACCTGATCGTCCACCGCGTGGACGCCAGCGGCCCACAGGGGCGGCAGGGCATCGAGATGGGCTTCGTCGCTCGTGGTGAAGCGGTCGGGCCCTCCCGTTCCCCCGCCCCCGCCGCGACCGCGGTTGCCTGGAAACGGCATTACTCGGCCTCAGTGACCGTGATGGCCGCGGCCGGTCCTTCCTGGTCGTAGAGATCGACCCATACTGCGTCCGCGCCGACATCAATCGGCCACAGCGGCAGCACAGGTGATCCTGAGACAGGCGTGGGCTGCGTCACGGGCACCACATGCCAGAAGCCAAGGCCCGGCAAGGCGTTGGCGTCGGCGCCTTCGACGATGCGGATGGCCTGGCCGCTGACCACCTGCAGGGTGTACGAGGTGCCCGCCGTGAGCGACAGACTGGCTTTGATGTCGACGGGCCGGCTGTCGGTCGGGGCGATCGACTGCCCGCGCGTCGCCATCAGGCCACCGACACGCCGAGCTGCGCGACCAGCGCGTCATATGCCTTCTGGCCATTGGCCTTGTGCTCGGTGCCGTCGGGCAGCGTCAGGTAGAACCAGGACCCGTTGCGGCGGAGCGTCGCGGGGGGGCGCGCCGGGCCCGGGCTCTTATAAAAAAACTAAAGCAACCGCAACGGGGGAGGCGCGGGGCCCCCCCGCACCCACC
>VXPS01000261.1:0-1940 GCA_009839425.1 Chloroflexota bacterium | reverse complement strand
CCCGTTGGGGCGGTGCGGCGCGGTCGGCCGCTCCGGCGACGATGTTTCACGTGAAACATCCGGCTCCGGCTCGGGCGTCGGCGCGGGCGCCGGCGTCGCCTCCGAGGCCTCCCCAGGCTCGGAAACGACCGGCGCGTGCTCGATCCACTGGGACTCCCAGAACGTGCGCAGCTTGTCCCGTCGCGCCACCAAGCTGGTCGGCAGCGCGTCGCCTGGCCCGTAGTGGTGGCCCATCCAGAGAACCCTCCGGCGAAACACCATGGGCGTCGCCGGATCGAACTTCTGACGCCAGTAGCGGAGGGACATGCGCTAGCCGATGGCGCTCAGGAAGCAGCCCAAGTCCGCCGCGATGAGCTTGTAGTCCCAGGCCGACTCGATCTCGATGCGGTCGGACTTGCGCAAGGGGGCGCGGATCTTGCTGATTTCCATGCCGTTTTGCACGCTGCCCAGGTAGCCGGTCCACATAAACGTGTAGGCGGCCGCCGGCGTGTACAGCCCGGCGCTGGCTGGGCGGTAGACCAGCAGCCCATCGTCGTCGTTGATGAAATCCACGTTGTCGTCCGCGCCCTCCGCGGCCTTGTTGTAGACGCCCTCCATCACCAGGATGTCGTCCAGCTCAAACAGGGCCGACACGGCGTCCTTCATGGCCATGGCTGGACCCGTGGTCTGGCCCCGGTCCAGTCGGGCGATGATGTCCGGGTGGTCGAGCAGGGTGTCCCAGGCGGTCGGGCCCAGGGCCAGGACGTTGGGGCGGCGTCCCGTCTTCCGTTGCATGCTGCGCCGCAACTTGCGGATGAACGGGATCGGGTCGGACGCGCTGTCGCTCCACTTCGGCGTGTCATCGTTCCCCCGACTGGCGGGGTCGAACGACGACGACGCGGACGCGGCCGCCACGCCGTGGGCCTCAAAGGTCCAGACGCCGGTCTTGAAAAACGTGTTGATCATGTCCCGCTCGCGGCGGATCATGGCCGCCTCGGTCAGCCGGTGCGTGGCGTCGCGGTCCTCGTTGAGCGGCGCGTCCGTGTTGGCGCGCTTCTGATCGGCCACGTCCACGTGCAGCGCCCACACCTCGCAGTTGAAGGTGTCGTCGCTGTGCTCGTAGGTGGTGCCGGCGCTTTCGTCGCCAGGGGCGCGCAGTTCCATGCTGTCCCGGCTGAATGTCCCGGTCGGGTACACGACGTAGGTGTTGGACTTGTCCTCCGTCGGGAGCGGCAGGAAGAGCTTGTCGGCGACGAAGTCTTCGCTGTCCTGCAAAAACGCGACCGAGACGTTGGTCAACCGTCGGTTGACGTGGCTCTCCTGGACTCCGGGCTTGACGTATGGCATGGCTGCGCGCTCCTACGTTCGCGGTTTACGCAACCGCGAGCTGGATCTTGAACGAGAAAATCTCACCGTCAGCCGCCGCTTCCAGGGCGACGCCCAGGATCCACGTGTCGTCGGTGGCGGCGGCAAGGTTGGCAACCCCGGCGACACGGCCCCCGGTCGAATCCAGGACCACCAACTGGCCGGCGGTGATCGCGGCCCCGGCCTTCACCATGGCAATCCCGCCGCCTTCCAGGTCGACGATGGACACGGGCGAGCCGACCTCGGGCGTCTGCTTGCCCACGCCCGCCGCCGGCGTGGTGGCCGACTCGGCCACGATGCCGATGGGGGTGTCGGTGGCGGCGGCGGTGAGCACCACCCGGCCCGACGTGTCGAGCTTCACTACCTCGGCGAAGTCCCCCACGAGGGAGGCCCCACGCGGGAGCGAGATCGTCTTGACGGCTTGGTAGGTCGTAGGCATGGAGCCCTCCTAGCTCTGGGCCTGGCCCGCCCGGGCCTCGTTCTCGGCCTCGGTGTAGAGCCGGTTGCCTTCGTCGGTGTGCAGCACCGGTGTCTTAAACACATCTCCGAGCCAACGAGACGTTGAGGAATGGCGGGTGGGGTATGAGTGGTGAAAA
>VXPS01000196.1 GCA_009839425.1 Chloroflexota bacterium | reverse complement strand
TCCCAGTGCCTCAGCGCCCTGCGCCGCCAACAGCGCCGCTGCCAGGATGCCCAGCAACAGCCAGCGCGGCGGCACGCGAAACAAGTCGAACCCTGGAACTAGCCGATGCGCCAGTGTGAACAACGGCGTGGCCGGCCCAACAGCCAGCAGCAGAGTGGCCGCCAGCGTGGCGACGAACAGCAACGTCGGCGCCCGCCGTGGCCGCGCCGCCACTCCCAGCACCGCCAGGATGATCCCGCTCAGCCCAATGTGCGCAACGAATTCAGTGCTCGAAGGCAACGCCGTAAACGTCGGCAGCACCGCGCGCAGAAACTCCTCGCCGGGCAACGAGAACGACGCCGCTTCATACAACGGCAATCCGCCCGAACGGATGCCGTGGTGGGAGAGTTCCAGCGTCGGCAGCACCTGCACCGCCGCCAGCAACACCCCGCCAGCCCCGGCCGCCGCCCAGGCCAGTAAGCCGTGCATGGCGCCTCGGCTCCGCCGGCGCCGCATGGCACCACCCCTCGTCACACCTACGGTGATCGCGTACACCAGCCCAAACACCAGGCTCATGTATGCCACCTGCGGATGACCCGCCAGCAACATCAGCGCGGTAATCAGCGGCAGCGCCAGCCATGCCCGCCGATCCCCCGCCACCGCACGGTCCAGCCCCAGCAGCAGCCAGGGCAGCCAGGCCGTGGCCGAAACCTGGTTCACGTGCCCCGACTGCGCGACGAAGTAGCCGCCAAACGCAAACACTGCGGCCCCTGCCGCTGCCGACGCCCAGCCCAGCCGCAACGCCACCCGCGTCAGCGCCGCAGTCCCTGCCGCCGCCCAGGCCACGTGCAGGATTAACGCCACGCTGATGGCCCGTTCGGCACTCAGACCTAGCAGCAGCCAGTTCGGCAGATAGAAGACAGCCGCCTGCGGGTTCGCCAGGAACGGCGCCCCCATGAACAGATTGGGGTTCCACAACGGAATCTGCCCCGAACGCAGCGCGTCAAACGCCACCGACCAATAGGGATAGAAATACGTCTGCGTGTCGTAGCCGGCCACCACCAGGCCCTCGAAGATCAGCCGTCGGTAGCTAAGCAACAACCCAGCCGTCAACAGCACGACGACTAGCAACGGCGCTCCGAGCCAGCGGGGAACGCGTCGGGGCAACCCTTGGTCAAGGACACCCCTCATGGGGGTCGGCCGAGCCTCCCCTAGATCTCTTCCGCCAGGATGATCGCCTCAGCGATATCGCGCATCGAGCGCCGCCGGTCCATGCTCAGCTTCTGAATTCGCTTGAATGCGTCGGGCTCCGAGAGCCCCAGCCGGGTCATCAGCAGCCCCTTGGCCCGCTCCACCACCTTGCGCGTCTCCAGCTGCTCCGCCAGGTTTTGCACGTCGCGGCTCACCGCCTCGAACTCCCCGTAGCGCGAGATCGCCACCGCGATAGCCGACTCCAAGTCTCGATCCCGCAGCGGCTTCAGCACGTAGCCAATGACCCCCACCTCGCTGGCGCGCTCAACCAGGTCGCGCTCACCGTGGGCCGTCACCAACACCACCGGCGCAATGTGCTCGGCTGTCAGCGCCCGGGCGGCTTCGATTCCGTCAACACCGGGCATCTTGATATCCATCACCACAAGGTCGGGCCGCAGTTCGCGTGCCATCCGCACGGCGCTCTCGCCGTCGCCCGCTTCGCCCACAACCTGATGGCCCGAAGCCTCCAAGCGCTCCTTGAGGTCGAGCCGAATGATCGTTTCGTCTTCAGCGACGATGACTCGCAAGCTCAAGCGAGTTCCTTTCCAATGAGTCGGTGCCCGCGCGCCATGCGGGCGTATCAGGCAAGCCTACCAGCGGCGTCACTCGAACCCGGTCGCCGCTGCAACCCGGTCGTGGATTGACCACCGCTTGACACTACATCTAGTATCCATCCACTGCGACGCCCAACATGTGTAACACCGCTCGCCGGTTGGGCGCGCACCAATGGTTTCGTCGCCAGGACCTCGGAGATCGCCGCGTGAACCTTACCTGCCTGCAAGAAAACCTGAACCGCGGGTTAAACCTCGTCAGCCGGGCCGTCGCGGCCCGCAGCCCGCTGCCTGTGCTCAGCAACGTGCTGCTGGCAACCGAGGACGGCGGTCTCAAGCTGGCCGCCATGAACCAGCAGATGGCCATCTCCGTCTGGACCGGGGCCAGCATCCAGTCCGAAGGTGCCATAACCGTTCCGGCGCGGCTGCTCGCCGACTTCATCGGCCAGTTGCCCGAAGGCGTTGTCGCCCTTGAACTCGACGCCGAGACCGACACCCTCGAGGTGTCCTCCGGGCGCTTCCGCGCCAAGATGAAAGGCATCGACGCTGACGAGTTCCCGCCAATGCCCGAGGGCGATGCCGAGCGCGAACTCGAGATGCCAACCGGCGTCTGGTCCTCGATCATCGAGCAGGTGGTCGTCGCGGCTGCCCAGGACGACAGCCGGCCCGTGCTGGCCGGTGTCAGCCTCACCTTCGGCCCGGACTATGTCGAGCTGGCCGCCGCCGACGGCTACCGCCTCGCCGTCCGCCGCGCCGCGGCCGAAACCGGCCTTTCCGAACCGACCCAGATCGTCGTTCCGCGTGCCGCCATGGTCGAACTGTCCCGCATCCTCACCGACGACCCAGGCGCCGTCACCATTGGCCTTACCGCCAACACATCGTCGGTCCGGTTCAGCACCAGGGCCGTATCCCTCGTCTCGCAGCTCATCGACGGCCAGTTTCCCGCCTACCAGCAGCTCATCCCCGACACCGCCAACATGGAAACGCGCGTCGTTGCCGACACCGCCGCTGTCACCCAGGCCACTCGCATTGCCGCCCTCTTTGCCCGCGACGGCCAGAACGTCATCCGGGCCACCATCGAAGGTACCGACGACGGCGGTCGCTTGGTCCTCTCCGCTAATTCCGCCGAACTGGGCGAAAACCAGGGTGAAGTCGAGGCCGAAGTCGCCGGCACCAGCACGAGCGCCCAAATCGCCTTCAACTATCGCTTCCTTTCCGACTGCCTGGGAACTGTCACCTCGGAGCGTGTCTCGCTCTCGTTGGCCGGCCCCACAAGTCCAGGCCTGGTCCGCCAGGTAGACAAGGACGGCGAGGACATGCCGTCCTTCAGCCACGTCATCATGCCCATGCACACGGTGTCATAGGTCGACCCCATCCCACCGCTGTCCGGACTCGCGCTTCCACCGAACCAGAGCATCCAGGCTTGACCGCCGACCCGCGCTGGACCACCCAGCGTCCCCCCGTCGTTGGCACTCGCGCCATGATCTCCAGCGGACACCCCCTCGCGACGGAAGCTGGCCTCCGCACCCTGCGCAACGGCGGCAATGCCTTTGATGCCGTGGTCACGGCGGCCGCCGTCATCGCCGTTGCCGAACCCGGCACGAATCACGTCGGCGGTGATGTCTTCGCCCTCTGCCTGCCAGCCGGCGCCGCCGACCCTGACGCAATCAATGCCAGCGGCCCGTCTCCAGCCGGCCTCACTGTTGATGCCTTCGGAGACGAGATCCCGCCGCACGGCATTAACGCCGCCACCGTCCCCGGCGCCGTCAGCGCCTGGCAGACCATTCTCAACCGCTACGGCTCCATCAGCATGGCCGACGCCCTAGTCCCTGCAATCGAATACGCCCAGCATGGAGTCCCCGTCGATCCCGACACTGCCCAGGCCATAGCCAACGCCGGTCCGGCCCTGGCCCAGCATCCCGCCAGCGCTCGCAGCTTTCTTCCTAACGGCGCCCCGCCCCGGCCCGGCGCGCTGCTCTACCAGCCCGATCTCGCCGAAACCCTACGCCAGATCGCCCACGGCGGCGCCGACGCTTTCTACAAGGGACCCTTCGCCGACGCCCTCGTGCGAGCATCCGCCCGCGAAGGCGGCGCCTTCACCCCCCGCGACCTGGCGGCCTATCAGTGCGAAGTCCTCCCGCCGCTGCGCACGTACTACCGCGGCCTCGAAATCCTCGAACAGCCTCTTCCCTCACAGGGCTTCCTGGTGCTCGAACAGCTCAACATCGCCGAGGGCTTCGAGCTGTCGGCGCTCGATTTTGGCAGCGCCGACGTTCTCCACCTCATGGCCGAGTGCAAGAAAGCCGCGTTCGCCGACCGCCTCGCCCATGTCGGCGATCCCGACTGGAACGACATTCCAATCAACCGGATGCTCGGCAAAGAGTTTGCCGCGCAGCGCCGGATGTCCATCGACCCGGTCCGCGCCGCCCGGCACGTGTCGGCCGGCGATCCCAGCGCCGTTGGCGGCGACACCACCGCGATCTCCGCAGTCGACGAGGCCGGCAACGCCATCACCTTCATTCAGAGCGTCTTCACCAGCTTTGGTTCGTGCTACGTCGTGCCCGGCACCGGCGTGCTGCTCAACAACCGCCTGTGCGGCTTCTCGCTCGATCCCGCCAGCCCCAACGTCTTCCAGGGCGGCAAGCGCCCCATCCACACCCTCAATACCTTCATGGTCCGGCGCGAAGACCAACTGGTGCTGCTCGGCTCCGCGCCGGGCGGCCAGTACCAGGTGCAGACCAACTTCCAGGTCATCTCCAACGTCTTCGACCACGGCATGCACTGGCAGGCCGCCATCGACGCCCCCCGCTGGTATCACAACGAGGAGACCGGCGATCTGATGCTCGAGGACCGCTTTGATCCCGCCGTGCTGACGGATCTGGAAAACCGCGGCCACTCGGTGCGTCGCGAAGCTCCCTTTTCCGTCTATTCGCGCGCGCAAGGGGTTATGCTCGACCCGGAAACGGGCGCCCGGATCGGAGCCACCGACCCGCGCTGGCACGGACAGGTGCTCGGGTTCTAGGGGCGTCGCGTACGTGACAATGCGCCCCCGGAATGGGCCTCCGACGCCCCCCAACTGAGCTAAGGAACCGCGTGGCCAGCATCCCTTCACCATCAGGCGAGCAGCCGCTCGGGACCGCGCGCGTCTGGCTCGTTCTCACGATTGCCTTCTTCTCGGGCATGTCCGTCCTGGGCGTGGAGATCAGCGCCTCCCGGCTCCTGGCGCCGTTCTTCGGCACCAGCATCATCATCTGGGCCGTCGTCATCGGCCTGACGCTGCTCTACCTGTCGATCGGCTACTGGATCGGCGGGCGCCTCGCCGACCGGCGGCCATACGAAAACACCCTGTTTCACATCGTCGGAATCGCCTCGTTTCTGGTGGGCCTGATCCCCTTCTTCTCGAAACCCGTGCTCTCCGTGTCCTCGCAGGCCATCGCCTCGCTCAACGGCGGCTTGTTCTTCGGCTCCCTGGTCGGGGTTTTGCTCCTGCTGGCCGTCCCGCTCACCATGCTGGGGATGGTGTCGCCGTTCGCGATCCGCCTGGTCACCAGCGACGTACAACAGGCCGGCAAACGCGCCGGCCAGGTTTTCGCCGTCAGCACCGTCGGCAGCATCTGTGGCGCGTTCCTTCCCGTCCTTCTGCTCATCCCCACCGTCGGCACCCGCTCAACGTTTCTGATCTTTGCGGTTCTGCTGCTGGGTCTAGCGATCATTGCCACCAGCCGCCTGCCTCGTCGCCTCCTCTACGCGGCACTCATGGCCATCCTCATCGTGCTCTGGATCGCCGTTGATCCGGGCCCGGTCCGGCCTGCCGAGGGCCTGCTGGTGGAAGGCGAATCCGCCCTTCAGTTCTTCCAGGTCATCGACAGCCCCACCATCGGCCGCCGCCTGGTCCTCAACGAGGGCATCGGCACCCACTCCATCTACCACCCCGACCGCCTGCTCACGCACGGTCCCTGGGATTACTTCCTGCTGGCACCCATCATCGGCGGCCAGAAGCCCGACGAGGTCGATTCGCTTCTCATCATTGGCCTCGGCGGCGGCACCGTCTCCAAGCAGTACACGCAGATCTTCGGAGACGACGTGGCCATTGACGGCGTGGAGATCGACGATCGGGTGATTGACCTTGGCCGCAAATACTTCGACATGAACGAACCCAATCTCAAGACCTACGCCGAGGACGGCCGCACCTTCCTCCAGCGCGTGGACCGGCGCTACGACGTGATCGCCGTGGACGCCTACCGCCAGCCCTACATCCCGTTCCACCTGGTCACCCAAGAATTCTTCATTTCGGCGCGCGACCACCTGACCGATAAGGGCGTTGTGGCGCTAAACGCCGGACGCACCGCCACCGACTTCCGGCTGGTGGAAGTGCTGTCGGAAACCATGCGCTCGGTCTTTCCGCACGTCTACGTGATTGACCTGCCGTCAGGCTTCAACAACAGCCTCGTTTACGGCTCGCTAACGCCGATCACGGGCGACCAGGTGCGCGCCGGAACCGTCGGCGTACCATTTCTTGCCGAAGTGGCCGCGCGACCCTGGGAACTTCGCGAAGTCAACCGTGCCGAAACTGTTTACACCGACGACTTGGCCCCCGTCGAACGCCTCATCGACGACATCGTGGTCCGCGAAGCGCTACACGGCGCAACCGGACGCGACCGCTAGGTCGCCCCGCTCGTCAAACGGTCATGGCGGACCGCACGCGCCCCGCATTCCTAGGAGAGTCGAGCCCATGTCCTCGCTAATCCCCGCGCTCCACCCCGCCACCGTCGCTCAGGTCGACGACCTTGGCACCTACCTGGACGCGGCCGCCGCTGCCGGCTTCCGGGCCGCGGACTTCAGCATGCACGCCGCACGCGCGCTGGAGGCCGCCGCCGGGCGCGACGCCGTGATCGAGGCCTTTCAGTCCTGCGGCATTCAACCCGGCGCTTGGGGCGCTGGTGCGCAAGTCATCGGCGCCCACGCCGACTTTGACGCCAGCCTGGATGAGGTGGCCGACAACGCCGCGCTCGGCGCGGCCCTGGGCGCTCGTGTCGCGGCCGTCGTCGTGCCCAATCGCGTCGACAGGCCGCCGGACGAAATGCTGGACCTGCTGGCCCTGCGCATCGGCGATGTCGCCGATACGGCGGCCGGCGACGGCGTCGCCCTCAGCCTCGAGTTCATCGGACCCAACATCTGGCCCGAGCAGCCCTACGAACTCTTCTCCGGCATCCCCGGAACGCTCGACCTCATCGACCGCATCGGCCGCGTCAACGTCGGCATCCTCTTCGACACCTACCACTTCCACTGCGGCGACAGCGACCTGGCCGACATCGCTGTGGCCGGACGGGCCATCAACCACGTCCACCTCAACGACGCCCCGCCCGGCGACCCAACCACCTTTGACGACTCGGTGCGACGCCTGCCCGGCGACGGCGTGGTGGATCTTCCCGCCATCGCCGCCGAACTGGAAGCCGCGGGCTACGAGGGTCCCGGCGGCGTCGAGATCTTCAACGACGACCTGCGCGCCCTACCCATTGCCCAAGGTGCCGCCCGCGTCGCCGCCGCCTGCCGCCGCGTCTTCGGCCAGCCCTAGCGACTCCAAGAACGGTCGAGACGTCGAGAAGATCGCGCTAATCGGCCACCGACCGCGGGACCCAACAGCCGATCGACCGCAACCAGAACACCGGTGGCAACACTGACGACCAGCACGGTCCACTACATCGTGCGAAATTGAATCTGGCCGATGGCTGCCATGACCTCGGCAAGATCCGCCATTGTGGCGAGGTGCTAATAGCCGCCTTCAAGACGGCCGACTCGTTCCTCAATAGAAACCGCTGTCATCCCAGCGTGTCCCACCGCCCGTCGTGTAGCGTGCACTATGCGCAATTCCATTCTGCAGACCCTGGCGGGCTTCGGTAGGCACGACCCCTGTCTGAACTGCAAAACGGGACGCCATTGAGACATGCGTTGCGCTTCCCGCTGCGCCCACAGCATCCTGTACTGATGCTCGATACCCCAACCCGAAGGTCACGCACCGCGCATGCCTAACCCGGCGCGCATCACTCGGCGCCGCGTTGCGGCTCTTCTGGCCGGAGGAACCGCGCTTCTGGTTGCCGGCTGTGGCGAATCCGAGGCGCCAGCACCAACGCCCACGGCGGCAACGCCCGCCCAGACCTCACCTCCACCGCCTACCGCAACGTCCACCGCGCGCACCCCGTCGTTGTCGACACCATCGCCCGCAACCGTCGCGGCAACGCAGCCAGCCACCGCGCCCCCCGTCTCGCCTACAGTGGCCCCAGTCGCTCCGGTTGCCACCGTCGCCGCCCCACGTCCCACACGCCCGCCGCCGCAGACCGCGGCACCCACGGCAGCCCCGTCCCCAGAACCGACAACACCTCCGCCCACGCCTGAGCCAACACCCACACCCACGCCAACACCGGCGCCAATCCGCTCTCCGCTGACGGGCCTCGAAATCGATCCGAACGCAAGAGCCCAGCGCGTCGTCGCGGTCAAGATCGACAACGCTATCGGCGCCCGTCCCCAGAGCGGCCTCAGCACCGCCGGAGTCGTCTATGAACACGTCACCGAAGGCTCGGTCACCCGCTACACCGCATTTTTCCTGGACAGCGACCTCGACCGCGTCGGCCCCATCCGCAGTTCGCGTTTCGTCGACCGAAATCTGGTCCAGCAGTTTGATGCGCTCTTTGCCCACGTTGGCGCCAGTCCACCCGTCATGCAGGACCTGCGCTCGTCCCCCGTGGGCGATCGGGGCGAGGGGTTCTTGGACGA
>VXPS01000117.1 GCA_009839425.1 Chloroflexota bacterium | reverse complement strand
GCCCACGTCACCGCCGCCATGCCGGCCGCCCTCCCGCTCGAATTCGGCGCCTACGAATGCCCCTGGCGAGCCGAGCTCATCGACCCGCCTGAACACGTCCACAACGGCTGCCTGCACCTCCCCACCGGCCCCGGCCTCGGCGCCCGCCTCAACCCATCGGTCCTTAATGCTCACGGCCACGGCTGGAGCCCCGCGTCGCCCTGAGCCCCGGTCGCTCCCTGGGCGTCAACTCGTCAAGCTGCGTCCGGACAGGCGCGATGTTGCGTCAAGTGAGTGTGAGGCATTACATGAGTCATAATGACTCACACGATGACTCACCGGGAGGGTCTTCATGCGCCAGCTGACCGTGCGAGGCTTCGACGACGAACTCAGCGCGGCGATCAAGGGCCTCGCCCAGCGCGAGGGCATCTCCCTCAACAAGGCCGCCCTGCGCCTCCTGCGCAAAGGCGCCGGGCTGACCGACGATGGCGCAGGCCGTCCCAGGATTGGCGACTCCCTGGACCATTTCTTTGGATCCTGGACTCAAGAGCAGGCTGACGAGTTGAACGCCGCACTCAAGGAATTCGACACGATCGACGAGGAAATGTGGAAGTGAGGCTTCTGCTTGACTCAACTGCCTACGCCCTCTTCTTTCGTGGACACAAGCAAGTCGGTGAGTTGGTTGGAGGCGCGGACGAAGTCCTCCTCTCGGCAATCGTTGTCGGTGAGTTGCTCGCCGGGTTTCGGGGCGGCTCGCGCTTCGAGCAAAACGTCGCCGATCTGCGAGACACGCTGGACAGCCCGCGCGTGACCTTCGTACCCGTTGGGTCGGTCACGGCCGATCGCTACGCCCGGATCGTGGCTTCCTTGCGAGACAAAGGCCGTCCCATCCCAGCAAACGACGCGTGGATCGCCGCGCATGCCATGGAAACCGGCGCCGATCTCGTCTCCGCCGACCGCCATTTCGAACACGTCGACGGCATCGCCTGGATCCGCCTGTCGGCGTCCTGATTAGGCGATTCTTGTCGTTCTCCAGGCCAATCGCGCAGAGTCTCCAACTCGCCGGCGTCGCAAGGCGTCGATCCTCGAAATCAATAGCGATGATCCCAGGTCGGCCGTCCAGGACCCGCGCGTTGTCGGGATCGCAGGTCAGAACTGAGTGGCTGCCGGCAACTCCGTCCTGCCCCTCGGTTCAGGCCGCTGGCGGGGCCAGGCGCTCAAGGATGCGCTGCACGTCCCGGCGCACCTCGCGCACATCCTGCCGAACGTCGCGAACATCCCTTCGCACCTCGCGAATGTCGGCGCTCAGCCGCTGATCGAGAGCCTGAATATCGGCTCTGATCTGCTCATCGGCCTCTTCCAGGTTCGCGATGCCCTTCTCGACCTTCCCGAACCGCCATGCCGCCCCAGCAACGATTCCGATCAACCCGAGCATCAGTCCAATCAATGCCCAGTCCATTGCGTTCCCTCAGATCGCTCGTGCTCGGCAGCCGCCCTCCAACCGATGGAAATATCCTGTGTCCACCCTAGTCTGCACGCACGGGGGCATCAAGTGCCTGGGGGTCCGGCAGACGAACTCTACCGACCGCGGCTCCGGCGGCGTCACGCTTCCCGGCCGCATATTCTTGCCAATCCGTAGCGCGTCAGCAGCCACCACCGAGGGAACGCTCTCTGGGAGGCGAGCCGGAAGTTGTCTAGCCCACGACTAAGGAAGGTGTTCAAGGGGGTCGACCTGCACATCCAGGATCTCTACCTGCTCGAACCGTTCCAGATCGAGTACTTCCCCGGCTGGGTCCCGGAGCGCGAGCTTGCCGCGGTGCTCCGGGCGTATCCCGCCATTGACCGCTTCCTCAAAGCCAGGGCGCCGGCAGTCGCAGCGTTCCTGGACGCAACCAAGGCCCGCTATCCGGCGTCGGCCGACCGGAGCGATCTTGCTCAAGCCGAGGACACGGTGATCTGGACGATTGCCGACCTGGTCGTCTACAGCAAGTGCCCGGAGGTCTATGACCGCCTGGAGTTCCATACCTGGGACTTCGCCGAGGTGACCAACATCACGCCGCTGGAGGGTCGGGTGGTCGTTGATGTCGGTTCCGGGACCGGTCGTGTTGCCCTGGAAGCCGCCACCATGGCCTCGGCCGTCATCGCCGTGGAACCGGTCCCACGGCTGCGCCACTTCATCCGCGACAAGGCGGAGCAATCGGGCCGGCGCAACATCCGCGTCGTGGCTGGTTTCGGCCACGACGTTCCGCTGCCAGAAGAATCTGCTGACGTAGTCATCACGTCGCACGCCCTCGGCTGGCGACTTGAAGATGAGTTGGCTGAGTCTGAGCGTGTTGCAGCCCCCGGTGGCTACATCATCCACTGCCCGGGCACGGCCGAGATCGCCGCCGAAGAGCAACAGCACCGGCGCTTGATCGGGCCGGCGTGGAACTATCGGTTTGCCAGGTACCGCGAAGCCGACGGCTGGAAGCGAAAATACTGGAAGCAGCTGCCGCCGACCGGGTCAGTGGGGCGACCGGCTCCCTAGCGTGGGTCGCCGCTCCGCCGTCAGGCCCTCCGCATTCGATAATCCGTCAGGCAGCGCAGGGAGAAGCCCATGAACTTCAACGTCGAGGAGAACCTGGGCGCCGTCGATCGTTCAATCTCCTCACTCCAGCGTGATGGGCAGCCTGCCCACGCGGTCATCCTGGCCCGCACCTACGTCACCACGCATGAGGACCTGTGGGACGCCGTCACCAGCGCCGATCGCATCCCGCACTGGTTCCTGCCGATTACCGGCAACCTCGAACTCGGCGGCACCTACCAGCTGGAAGGCAACGCCGGCGGCCGCATCACCGCCTGCCAGCCGCCGTCGAGTTACGCCATTACCTGGGAGTTCGGGGGGTTCGTGACGTGGGTAGACGTCCGGGTATCGGCCGAAGGCCCCCACAGCGCCCGATTCTCGATCACCCACACGGCCCACCACTCCGAGCACTGGGACACCTTTGGTCCCGGCGCAACCGGCGTCGGCTTCGAGATGGGGCTGCTCGGGCTATACATGCACCTCACGGACCCTGATCAACCCAGGCCCGATCCCCTGGAATTCGCCATGTCGCCCGACGGCAAGGCCCTCCTCACCGGCAGCGGCCACGCCTGGGGCGAAGCCGCCATCGCCGCGGAAGCCGACCCGGAGCTCGCCCGCGCCGCCGCCGCACGCACGATCGCCTTCTACACCGGCGAAGAGTTCGATGCCGGCTGACCTTGGAAGGTCACCAGACGTGCGACCGAAACGGGGCTAATCGATGCGGATCGTCATGCTCGTGTTGGCCTTCGTCTACGCAGCCCTGGCCATGTTGACCGCGGCCGTGGGTTCCTTCGCCGACGGAGGCGACGTCTGGTCGCGGCTCGTGCTGGTGCTGCTCCACCCGCTGGCCGCCGGTGCGCTCCTGCTGTTGGTCTTCCGGCCCGCGGCCTCACGAACGCTCGTCCTCGCCATTGCCGCGGTGCTGCTGGCCACCGTGGCCGCGGACCTGTCGCTCGCCGTCGCCATCGCCGGCGGCGCGATGAAGGGCGACTGGGTGCTTCCTGTGATATTCGCGTTGATTCCGACCCTCGGATTCCTCTACGCGCTCGTCGTTGCGGCAAGAACCAACCAATCGGATAGCCGGCCGTCGCCGACCCAAGCCGGCGAATAGGGCGTTATCCGTCCAGCGGCCAATCTGTCTGAAGGTCGATTCCCAATCGACTCGCTCGCGCCGCCACCGATTTCGATGCGTCGCGCTGGACTATCAGTTCGTCCACGCTGGTTGACTGTCCACCGCTGAACACCACCTCACCATTGACCAGCACGGTCTCTACGCTTCCGGTGCCCAGTCGCAACGCCAGGGAGTGAGGCGGATTGTTGTCGGGATGCGCTTCGGCCACTTGCGCGGACCGCACCACCACGTCCGCCCGCTTTCCCCGCTCCAGGCTTCCAAGCTCGGACTCCAGTCCGGCCGCCGCGGCCGCGTTGACGGTCTGCATCTCCAGCAGCGCCTCCGCGGAAACAGGATCCGCATACGTCTGGGCCACAAAGCGCGCGGCCTGCATCGTGTCCCCCGGGGTGCCGTCGAAGGACCCGTCCGTGCCCAGCGAAACGCGCACTCCCCGCCGGAGGCGCTCCGCCATCATGAACCGCGAGCGCCCGCCGATGCCCAGCGAGAAGAACGCCGTCGGGCACCACACGATCTGGCAGCCCGACTCGCTCACCGCCGCTTCTTCGTCGTCATCCAGCGCGTTTGCGTGCACCACCACCGTCTGCTCGTCGAGCACCCCCAGTTCGCGCAGGTGCACCAGCTGGCTGGTGCCGTTCAAGGCCCGATAGATCTCGGCTTCCTCGGGAACGTAGCCGGCATGCAGGTGCAGCGGCACGTCATTGGCTCGAGCGCATGCGTGGGCCGCCTGGAGCAGCTCCGGCGAGCCGGTTCCAACCCCATACACAAAGACGTACCCGCGAACCAGAGCGTCGGGGTCATCGTTGCGCTGAAGCTCCTGGTCCAGTTGAGCCAGCGAACGGTCGAGGTCGATGGGCGCCCGAGCCATCAAGCTCGGACTCTCCAGCGCCGGCATTGCGTCAAAGCACTCCCGCCGGTCCCAGAGATACAGGGGCGCAACCAGCGCTCGCAGTCCCACCCGCTCGATTGCCGCCGCTGCCGCCTCCGTCGAAAACAGCGACCCCGGCTCGATGAACATCGTGAAACCGCACCGCAGCATTTCCACGCAAGCCAGCGCCGTGGCCGCCGCTTCGTCGGCCTCGGTTACCCCCGCCTTCCAGTCCGCGAAATTGGCGGGCGACGAGCCGGTGTCGTGAATGTTCCCGAACACCCCCCGGCACGACGTATGCACGATGTGGTTGTGCGCATCGATGAAACCTGGATGCACGATCCCCCCGCGTGCATCCAGCGTCCGCTTCGCGTCAAAACGCTCTGTCAGATCCGCGTCGCGGCCAACCGCCGCGATGCGCGAACCAGTAATCGCCACCGCCCCGGAGCTGTAGATGCGGCGCTCGGCATCCATCGTGATGACCTGCCCGTGTCGAATCAGCAGATCGCACGACCGTTGGTCCGCGGGTCTCGTATCAGGCATCGGCGGGATCAGTTATTGACGGGCTCCGACCTGGCCTACCCCTCACCCATCGCCGCGATCCGTCGCATCAGCTCGTCCATGTCCACGTCCTCAACGTGGGTCGCAATCGCCCACTGGTTGCCCGAAGGGTCGTTCACGCGCGCGATGCGGTCACCATAGAACTGATCGGCCGGCTCGGCTACGGCGGTCGCCCCGGCGCCCACCGCCCGCGCGTAGACCTCGTCGACATCCTCCACGTACAGGTGCATTTGCGAGCTCGTGGCCGGAAAGTCGGGCGGCAACGCGTCCGACAGCATCACCGCCGCGCCCCCAATCTCCACCTCGGCGTGACCGATCAGGCCCTCGCCCATCGGAATCCGCGTCCGCTCCACAGCACCAAACGCAGCCGCCAGGAACTGCAGATACCCGGCCGCGTTTTCGACGATCAGGTACGGCGTCACGGCCGTGTATCCGTCCGGAATCGGCTTTATCTTCGACATGGGCCTCCCCAATGCGTGGTGGACTGAAGGCAGTCCGAGCCAGAGCGCTGTGTCTTGCCAGTCTGCCTTCCAGCTTCCTTCCAGCTGGACTCAGCTTCGCCTGCTTGGCCCTCGATGCCTCGGTCCGGCTTGCGAAGCCGCGCTGGTGACGACGTATCATGCCGACTGGCACGTCGCCGGGCGGGGTGAAGTGCTGAGATGCGCCTTCGCCGCCGCCTTGCCTGAGACGAAAGACAGAGTTATGGCCCGTAGCTCTGCATCAATGTTAGTCATGCGAGCGCCTGCACCGGCAGAACCCTGCGCCGGCTTCCACCCGTCATGAACCAGGTCCTCACTACATTCAGCTCGGTGGTCACGGCCCGCCCGTGGATCACCCTCCTCGTCGTCTTCATCGTCACCATTGCCCTCGGCGCCGGCGGCGCGGTTCGCGCCCCGCTTCCGTCGACGGCGGAGACGCTGCCCGATGACAGCCCGGTTGCCGACGCAATCGACGAGATCAATCAGCTCTTCGGCGACCACGGTGAAATCAGCGCTGTCACCCTCCTGTTCCGCGGCGACGCACTCACCCCCGCCGGGCTGGGCCAAATGGACGCCCTGGTCAATGACATCGCCAGCGACCCGGGCGTGCAACAGCTGTTGGCCCCTGAAAACCCGGTCTTCGCGCCCTCCTCCCTGATCAAGTTCGCGCTTCAGATCCAGAGCCTGGAGGCGGTTACGCAGGCCCAGATCGACGCGGTGCGCGTGCTTCCGGAAGTCCAGCCGCTGCTTGCCCTCATGACAGGAACCGATACGGACGGCACCAAGATTGCGATCGGCAACATTCGCCTCCTCGACACCGGCGACGAGAACCTGGCGGCGGCTGAACGGAAGATCAACCAGCTGGCCACCGCGTCCGAGGGCCCGCTGCGCGCCAGCAGCATCTCCTTCATCGTGATCGAGGACGGATACAAGGCAGGCATCGAGGAGGGGATGGCGCCGCTGATCGGCGTGGCCTTCCTGCTGATCGCGTTGCTGCTGCTGCTCTTTACGCGCGCGCTGTCGGATATGTGGCTGACGCTGGCCGGACTCCTCACCTCCATCATCTGGATCATCGGCGCCGAAGGCTGGCTCGGGCCTAACGCGCTGGGTCTGATCGGCCCGCCGAACTCGCTGACCTCGCTGGTGCCGATCATCGTGATCGGGCTGACCGTGGACTATGCGATCCAGACCATCTCGCACTACCGCGAGCAGCGGGTCGAGGGTCAGGACGTGCTCACGGCCATTCGCCGGGGGCTGAGCCACGTCACGGTTCCGCTGCTCCTGGCCGCCGTCACCACCATCGTGGGCATGCTGGCCAGCCTGTTCTCGCCCATCGGCATCGTTCGCGACTTCGGCGTCGTCGCCGGCATGGGCGTCGGCATGAGCCTGATCGTCATGCTCACGCTGGTCCCGGCCAGCCGGGTCATCATCGATCGGCGGCGCGAGGCCCGCGGCAAGCTGAAGCCCGCCCGCCCGATCGTCAACGCCCTGCCCGGTATTCAGGGATTGGCCGGGCTAATCGGTCGCAGCGTGACCCGCTGGCCCCTGCCGTACATCCTCGTCGTGCTCGCCGTCACCGTCGGGCTCGGGATTGCGGCCACGGGGCTCAAGTCGGAATTCAGCATCAAGGACATCCTCCCAAGGGGCGGAGACATTCACGCGGACATGGACACCCTCGAGGCGGCCGTCGGTGGCTCAGCCGAGGTGACGAGTGTGCTCATTAAGGCCGAGGCGACGCAGACCCGCACGCTCCTCAATGTCCAGGACCTCACAGATGCTTTTGCCGACGAGACCCGCCGTCCGCCCACCGCGGCAGGTCCCATCCAGGCCTCGTACGAATTGCTCGTGCGTGACTGGACCACCCAGAGCGGTCTGCCCGGCGACAAGTACGATTCTGAGATCGCGGCCCTGTTCCGCGAAGCCTCGGCCGGGGTGCGGCTCGATCCGCACCTGATGCAGGAAGTCCTTGACCGGATCGAGGCCAGGGATCCGGCCCTCTCACGCCTCCTGGTCAACAACCCGCAGGGCATCGACGCCATATTGCTCCAGTTCCAGAGTTACGGCGGCGATACGCAGGCAACCAAGGTGCTCCAGGGTGAAATCGAGGCACTCTGGGCCGGTGACGACGACGCAATTACCGCGACGTCCGAGAGCATCATCTCGATCACCGTCACCGATTCCGTCACCGCGCGCCAAACCGAGGCCATCGCCACCACGGTCGCCGCGGCCTTGACTGTGCTTGCCCTCTTCTTCTGGGTGACGCTGCGCCAGCCGGCGTTGGCGATCGTCGCGGTCGGTCCGATCGTGCTCGTGCTGATCTGCGTGCTCGGGACCATGGCGCTCCTGGGCATCCCCTACACGATCATCACCTCGATCATCACCGCCCTCTCGATTGGCATCGGCGTGGACTACACCATTCACGTGATTCACAGATACCGGGAGGAGTTCGCCCGCCTGCGCAACCCGGAGGAGGCTGCGGTGCGGACCCTGGCGACCACCGGGTCGGCACTCTTGGGCTCGGCGATGACCACCGCGCTCGGCCTGGGCGTTCTGGCCGCCTCGCCGCTGGCCGGATCGCAGCAGTTTGGAATCACCGCGGCGATCACGATCGCCTATTCGCTGATCGTGGCCATCGTGCTGGTGCCGCCCGCCATGACCATCTGGGGCGCCTACCAGAACATGCGGCTGCGCTCGATGGTGGAGCGCGAGTGGTCCGACCTGGACCTCGCGATCGAGGACGTGTATCGGCGGCACGAAGAGGAACAGGCCCCGTCCTGATCGACTCCCTGGACTTTGCGGACAGGCGCTCTCTCCATTGTGCTGACGGCGGCCAGGGAGTCGCTGGTGTACTGCCGCTGGGCGATGCCCTTGGCTCTGCCAGGAACTACGGTCTAATCGCGTGCGTTCGACTCACACTGAGCAGGTACGTCTTGCGCACCCAGACGCTGAGCTTTTCCTGAGTTAGGCATGCAATTCCCTCTTGCCAAGGAGTTCATTCAACTCCGCAATCTATCCAGCGGGCTGAAGGCCGCGTAC
>VXPS01000026.1 GCA_009839425.1 Chloroflexota bacterium | reverse complement strand
CCCACCAACCCCATCGCCCTCATCGTCTTCGGCCATGGCGCCGGAACCCCCATGCGCGCCCCCCTCATGCACCACATGGCCGAAGCCCTCGCCCACCACCACATCGCCACCTTCCGCTACGACTACCCCTACAGCCACCGCCTCGAATCCGGCTACACCGAAGACCTCATCGACCCCCTCAAAGTCCTCCTCCAGACCACCCGCGCCGCCACTCAGGCCGCCCATGACCGCGCCCCCGACCTCCCCCTGTTCCTCGCCGGACGCTCCATGAGCGGCCAGGTCATGTCCCTCCTTCTCGCCCGGGAACCGTTGCCCCACGTCGGCGGCCTCATCTGCTACGTCTACCCCAACCGCTGGCGCGCCCTCCTCCCGGACACCGTCGCCCATCTCCCGAACGTCCCCGTCCCCATGCTCTTCATCCAGGGCGCCCGCGACCCCGAATACTGCAACCTCACCCAACTCCAAGCCGTGCTTGCTGAGCTAGGTACGCAATCCGTTCGTGGTGAGCCGGCCCGGAGTGCCCGGAGAGCCGTGTCGAACCACACCCTTCACGTCATCCCCGACGCCGACCACGCCTTCCAACTCCCACCTGACTCCTCAAGCACCCACCACGACGCCATCCGCGAAGCCACATCCACCACCGCCACCTGGATCCACCACCAACTCAAGGCGTCGGACAACGCACCGCCTCATCCTTCGTAGAACCTGCCCTGAGCCTGCCGAAGGGGCCTGCCCTGAGCTTGCCGAATGGGGGCTGCGTCTCTGACCGGCCTCTTCTGCGCAACCCACCGAGAACCCACCACTGTTCATGGCGCCCCCGCCCCCGTCATTGCCAGGCGCGACTAATCCTTTAGAGGAACCATCTGTGGGTACCCAAGGGCAAGGTCTCGCAGATCAACCACGCCACTCCGGGGATCGCGCGTCCCCACCCCACGAAACCCATTCCCGGTAAACCCGCCCTGAGCCCTGGATCCTCCTACCCCAAACACCCAGCGCCGCAATCAGAACGTCACGTCAGAAGTACTGCCGGAGATTGCCCCACCACCCGCCGTCAGGGCCGACCCAGGTGGCAATGCTTCCGGGACAACCTCGAGAGATTATTCTAGGCGATTCCGGGTGCAATAGGAATAAGCGACGGCCTCCCGATGGCAGGGAGAGTCGGACCCCGCCGAGCCCATGCCAGGTGGCCGAGCCGCCGCGAAGTCTGTGCAAAGGGCATAAAGCAATGTGACCCAGGACCCGCGAAGACCCTGAGCCTCAACTTGCACGACGCCTCAGGCCGGCGTGTGGCCCGTGCCCGGTTACAGCCGGAGACCCGGTCTTGAATTGGTCTGGTCATCTCCAATTCCAAGGGCGGCTATCCCTTCCCTGGATCCGCTATCAGTTCCAACGCTCCGCCGAAAACAAACCCGTTTCTGCCGTAATGAGACGGGGTATCATCTTTCGTTCTGCGTCATCGGAATCCGCCAGCGGCAGAGTGAGAGGACGTATCTGTGAGCGAACGGATCAATGGACGAATGCCGAATGAGGCATTGGAACGGTCGCGAATCCACAACGTCGCAATCGTGGGCGCGGGGGCGGCCGGGCTGGGATGCGCTGTTGCCCTCGGGGAGTTTGGCGTCGACGACGTAGTCATCCTTGATCGCCATGAGGTCGGCGCCTCGTTCCGGCGGTGGCCGCAAGAGATGCGCTTCATCACGCCGTCGTTTACTTCCAACGCCTTTGGGTTGCTCGACCTCAATGCCATCGTCCCCGGCACATCGCCCGCCTACACGCTCGCCAGCGAACACCCCAGCGGAGTCGCGTACGCGACCTACCTCGACAACGTCGCCCAATACTTCGAGCTCCAGGTGAAGACCGGCATCGATGTTTGCTCCGTCGCAGTTGAGGCCAACGGAACATTCACGCTCACGACGACTGGCCGGCCGGTGCGGGCGCAACATGTCATCTGGGCGGCTGGGGAATTCCAGTACCCGAACCGCAATTCATTCGTCGGCGCGGAATTCTGCCGCCACTCGTCCGAGGTCCGCACCTGGCAGGATCTCGAAGGTGACCAGTTCACGGTGATTGGCGGCTACGAGAGTGCCGCGGACGCGGCCGTCTCGCTGGTGCAGTTGGAGAAGAGTGTCACCGTGCTGGCGCGAGATGCGACATGGAATAGTGAACACCCGGATCCCAGCATCTCCCTCACCCCGTTTTCCCTAGAACGCCTGGCATGGGCCGATTCCACGGGCTCCGTAAACCTCTTCGGCGATGTAGACATCACATCGGTGCGCGTGGACGGTGACCGATGGCTCCTCCATGCCTCGGACGGCCGCCGGTGGGCCAGCGAGACACGCCCGATTCTCGCCACCGGCTTCGAGGGATCCCTCGGCCGCCTCGACGGCCTGCTTGAGTACGACGAGGATGACATCCTCGTCGTCACGGAAGAGGCCGACGAGTCCACGCTTGCGCCTGGCCTGTTCATCTCCGGGCCCATACTCGAGCACCGGGGCGTGAACTTCTGCTTCATTTACAAGTTCCGCCAACGCTTCGCCGTCATAGCCGATGCCATCGCACAGCGCCTCGGACTGGACACAACCGAAGCCGTTGCCGCCCGCCGGGCGGCGGGGATGTACCTGGACGACGTCACCTGCTGCGAGGAGTCTTGTGCGTGCTGACCGACATGACATCGATGTCGCGGCGCCTTCCACCACGCTGCTCCTCGGACGAGCGGGCGTTGGCAAGTCCGCGCTGGTTCGTGCCTTAGCCGGCCAGGCTTCGCGGAGCATCAACTTCCGCGGCACCACAGTGCCGTGCAGCGAGTACACCACCTCCAGCCGGGTCTTCGTCGACACACCTGGGTTGCACCGCGCCTCCGATGCCGACACGGTGCGCCGCACGTTTGATGCGCTCGAGGACGCGGACGACGTGCTGATCGTCGCCTCTGCGACCCAGCTCGACGAGGACCTTGACCTTCTACTGCCGCTCGTCCACGGGAGACGGGCCAGCATCGCCGTCACGCACAGGGGCCTCGGCGCGGACCATGCCTCCGCTCGCGAAGCCATCGCGTACACGGCGCTGGCGACCGGGCTGCCATTCGTGGTGCTCGATGTACGCCGTCCTGATGCTGCGGCGCTCGAGGAATTGCGGGCCGCCGTCACGGCGCCCGGCACCGTCCGCCGCCAGCGAACGCCGGTGCGAGCGGGGTGGCGGATCGAGCCGCGGCGAGGACTCCTCGACCACGCGGTCGCAGGTCCCCCGATAGCAGTGATCCTCCTGATCCTGCCCGCTCTGCTCGCCGTGCTCGGCGCCAACCAGGCCGCCGCCCTGCTGGATCCGCTGGCCGGGGCGATTACGACACCCCTGAGCGAGAGGATGGAGTCCTGGCCGGGACCGCTCGGGGCGGTGCTCGCCGGAAACTACGGACTGCTCACGATGGGGCCATTGCTGTTCGTGTGGGCAGTCCCTACGGTGCTGGCCTACGCGGTGCTGATCGGCGTCTACAAGACGAGCGGCCTCGCCGACCGCATCGGGACCGCGCTCCACCCCCTGCTGCGGCCGGTCGGCCTCCACGGGCGCGACGTGACACGAGTGCTGATGGGCTTCGGCTGCAACGTCCCGGCCATCGTCTCGACACGCGCCTGCTCGTCCTGCACCCGGCCGACGACCGTCGGCGCGATCTCCTTCGGGTCCGCCTGCTCCTACCAGCTCGGCGCGACGCTCGCGGTTTTTGCCGCCGCCGACCAGAGCAGCCTCGTTGTGCCCTACCTGGCGCTGCTCGTCGCGGCAACGCTCGTCTACGCGCGCCTCATCAGTCAGCCCGCCGCGCGGTCGACACGCAACACCCTGCTCATCGAACCCCGCACCGTCCTCGCCCGGCCGTCCGTCGCCGCAGTTGGGGCGGAGGCGCGAGGGACCCTCGGGGCATTCTTCCGCACGGCGCTTCCGACCTTCGTCGCGATCGCCATGGTCGCCTCGCTCCTCGCCTGGTCTGGCGTGCTCGATGCGGCTGGGGGCTTGCTTGGACCGGCGATGGCCGTGGTGGCACTGCCGGCGGACGCGGCAATGCCGACCGCGCTCGCCGCTGTCCGCAAGGACGGCATTCTGCTGTTGGCCGAGGCCGGCACCGTCGCCTCGTTGAGTGCGACCCAGCTGCTGGTCGCAACATTCCTCGCCGGAACGGTGCTGCCGTGCCTGGTCACCCTGATCACGATTGGGCGCGAACTCGGGCCACGGTTCGCGGGCCGGCTTGTCGTCCAGCAGTCCGCCTTCGCCGTCACCGTCGCCGCCACCGTCGCCTGGGCCTCAGCAGCGTTAAGCGGCTAACGATTCCGCATAACTCTCTCTGCCGCCACACATGGGCATGAGACAGCAAATCGCCCCTGTCCCTCGGGGAGTGGACCGAATGAGACTCGAACCCACGACCTCCGCAGTGCCAGTGCGGCGCTCTTCGGACGCAGCTAGAGGCCCGTTGCTGCGCTTGCAAGGGCTGCAACTCTCTCCCCACTCCCCTACGCCGTCGATCTGACCGCGCTTCCGCCTCCCCAGGCATGGCGAGCCTCTCGAACTGTTACCGCCCCATCCGCCAGCCCGTCGTTGACCTCGCCATCCCTGCTAGCACTGCCACCAAGGCACGCACCAATTGCGCTGACTGCAGTGCCATCACTGCCGGCACCTCTCATCCTCGGCCCCGGTCCCACCTGCCCGCCGGAACTACCCCTGCGGACTGACCCAACTTCGCCAACCGCACGCTCTTTCGCGGCGACAACCTCGACTTTCTCCGCGGCATGAACTCCGGCACCGTCCACCTGGTCGCCACCGACCCGCCGGACAACAAGGGGCGCGACTTTCACGAGACGCCGGATTCGATGGCCGCCGGTGCCGATTTTCAGAACCGCTGGTCGCGGGCGGTCGGTGTGGAAGGCCAATGGATCGACCAGATTCAGGACGACATGGCCGCGTTCTTGTGCTTCGTGGGTGTGCGCCTGATCGAAATGCGGCGCGTGCCGCGGGATAACGGGAGCCTGTACCTGCACTGTGATCCGACGGCGAGCCACGACCTGCAGGCACTGTTGGATTCGGTGTTTGGGGGGATTTCGTCAACGAAAGCGTGTGGCCCTACCGGAAAGGTGGAGCGAGCAGCCGCGTATTTGCGAAGAAGCATGGTGCTTCTGTTCTATACCCGCGAGCGCAGCTACACATTCAATGTCCAAAACGAGCGAGCCTACGCAAAGAGATCAGGACGGCGGCCAGGCCGCATCAACTACGGCGCGGGCTCCGCCAAGTTCTTTCAAGATGAGCATGGTGTCTACAACCTCGTGAACACGCGTGATGTGTGGGAGGTTTCATATATCAACTCGCGCGCCGCCGAGCGCACCGGCTACCCAACCCAGAAGCCGCTCGCCCTCGACGAGCGCATCATTTAGGCGAGGTCGAACGAAGGCGATACGGTGCTGGATCCGTTCTGCGCCTGCGCCACAACGCTATTGACCGCCGAGCGCAATAGCCGTCAGTGGGTCGGCATAGGCATTTGGGACGGTGCCATGGATATCGTGCGCCAGCCCACCGCGAACGCCCGGCAGCTTCATACCGAGCGCGACCCGCAGATTCGATACGTGACCGAGCCGGCCGAACGAACCGACGCCGGTGACGACGACGTGCCGTTCCTGCAAGTCACCGGGCGCTACGCCGAACCGAACGGCCCGCGCATGTCACGCGCCGAGATTCACGGGCACCTACTCACGCAGCACGGTCCCAAATGCCAGGGCTGCGACCGCACGTTCGACGATTCGCGCTTCTTGGAACTGGACCACAACGCGCCGCGCTCCGACGGCGGGCTGAACGACATTACGAACCGGATTCTGTTGTGCGGGCCATGCAATCGGCTCAAGTCGAACCAGTACACCTTGTCAGGGCTGTGGCGGCAGAATCGGCGGCTCGGATACATGGCGGGGGGATAAACCTCCGGCGCTGCCGCGCCCGCCTGACCTAATGTCCCTCCGCCCCTACCACGCCATCTCGCCGACGGGCCGGACCCGGCCGCCGCCGAGCCTGGCCGATGGGGGGCTGGAAATCTCGGTGGCACACTGCGGGGCATGCTCGTGGCCTTGCAGGCGCGGTACGCCGATCTCGGGATTCCCGCCATTGCCAGCGTGCTCCTCGCGTGGTGGGGCGGCTACGTCATCCCCAGCCTCGCTCGGCTGTCGTGGCCGGGGACGGTGCCGCCGCTGCCCCTTTGGCTCAATGGCGATGTGGAGGGATCGCTGCCGAACGCTCTCTCGGCGGTCGTGCTCGCGTTCACGGCCCTCGCCCTCGGCATCAGGGCAGGTCGAGCCGCCCGGTGGGCGAAGGCCGGGTGGGCGCTCCTGGCGGCCACCGCGCTGGGCGCGGGCATCAGTGAGCTCACCGATCACCACAACCAGGTGTTCGAATGGGTGTTCCATTCGTGGTCGATTCACCTGACCCTGCTGGCGGCGGGGGGTGCGGTCGGCCTGGGGCTGTGGCTCTGGCGCGGGGGCCATTCACCCGCAGTCCGCGGCTGGCTGGGCCTCGGGTGCAGCATGTGGGTCATGGCCTTGGGGCACGACGCCATCTATTCCTTCAACCTGGACCGATTCGGGCCTCTCCCGCTCCTCATCGAGGAATCCCTGGAAGTCACCGGCGCCCTGAGTCTGCTGCTTGCTGCGTGGCGTGCTGAGTCCCATGGCGGCTCGCTCGCGTGGCACTGGCCAACCGTGGGGGGCATCCTGGGCATCTGCGGGTGTGCGCTCCCGATCGCCGGCTACCTGTACCAGGCCCCGCTCGTCACCACCCGCGACAGCGGCGGCGGATCGTTTCACGTGATGGTGGTCGCCGACGGCAGAATTCGGCAAGACCTGCCGCCCATCCCGGGCCCGTCCAATCGCGTGGATATCCGCATGGCCCTGCGCGGCGAGGCGCCGACGAGCGTCAAGGTGCGCGTGCTGGATGGCGAGACGGTGATCAGCACCGGCGAGGCTCGCGTGGCTCCGCAAGCCGAGAACCTTGCCATGCAGCCCTTTGCCCTGGCCACCGTGCTCGACACGGCATCCGAGGATCTCAGCCTCCAGGTGATCGCCGACCTTCCAGCCGACGCCCACCTCCGGATCGGCGCGCGCCTCCGTGATCCCGACGGGTTGCGGCTGCAGACGAATTCGGACGTGCACGCCGGGCAGCGGATCGAGTACACGGTGTTCTCGACACCGGAAATCACGCGGGCAAAGCTGGCGGCGCTGGGTCATGCCGTGCGTGACGGGTGGGACCTCGCGACGGCGCTGTTCTGCTGGCTGTCCCTGGTGCCGCTCGTGGCCGTGCCGCTGCTGCTAGCCGCCGCGAGGCGGCGGCCCGCCCGATTTCCCCCGCGACGTCCGCCACACGTTCACCCCCCGCGAGGCGGACGAGATTCGCGCCTTGCTGCGGCGATTGACTCTGACGCGCGAGAAGCGCGGCCAGGGAGTGACGGGCTACGGAACCACGGCGCGTAGTTCAGGATTCCGCCGGACGGATCCTGCCGCCTGTACATGCGCAAGTGGCGAGTTTAGTCGCGTCAGGTATATAAGCCCCTCTGCGGAATCTTCGACTCCGGGAAATACGACGCGTAGAACCCACGGTCTCGCGTCAGAAACCTATCGGCGGCAGCCAGGGCATGCGCCCCAATCGGCAAGTCGTCCACAATCCGCGTCCGTGGCCCCCCGGCACGCCGATAGCGCTTCCACCGCACCCCGAATACGCCTGAACACGTCAAGCACAAAGGTTGGAAGAACGCCCGTATTCACCGACTGCGGATTTCATTGATATACGCGTCAACGTCCATTCCCCGGCCGACCAGGATCCCGGCAATGCGATCCACGGGATGCTCCGTCCCCTCGCGCTTCCGAGTCAGCAGGCCGTGCTCGATTGGCACCACTTCGGCCTCGACGCCCGCATTCAGCCCAGAGCGCTCCCGCAAGCCCTTCGGAATCGTAATCTGCCCGGCCGCCGAAATCCGCATGCCGCCCCCAACAAACAACGACCAAGACCATACCGCCCGCCTCCACACGCCGACCCACCGTGCTCGCAGCCCCTGCCCGGCGCCGAGTTTGGGCCCGCCGCCCGTGTTATGGTCTTCGCGAGACGGGCGGCTCGACGACATCCATCCACACCATGGAGCCGACCCTGACCCCGGAACTCATCGGAATCCTCGCCGTAGGCGCCACCGTTATTGGTCTGCTGCTTACGTTTCGGCGCGACGCGCGCGCCGACAGCCGGCGACTGCGCGCCGACATGGATTCCCTCCGATCGGAAGTTCGCGCCGACCTTGCCCAGATGCGCGCCGAAAACCAGAGCCTCCGCGAGGAGATGCGCGCTGACCTCCAGGTCTTCCGGCAGGAAGTCCGCGCTGACTTCGCCCAGGTCCGCGCTGAGCTCGCCGACGTCAGGACGGACGTCTCGAACTTGCGCACCGACGTCCAGGCGCTCACCGAGCGCACCTCCCGCCTCGAAGGCGTCATCGAGGGTCTCTTCGCCGGACGCGACCGCCGCAACGACGCCGCCTGACCGACGCGCCCTGCCCCTTCGGGGACCACCTCGACTCCTCGCATCTCACGCCTCACTCCTCTTCGCTCACTCCTGCTTGACCGCCTTCTGAATCGTCCTCCCCCGCTCCACCACAAAC
>VXPS01000076.1 GCA_009839425.1 Chloroflexota bacterium | reverse complement strand
ACGCCGCGGTCGTCATCGACGCCGAAAGCGGCGCCGTGCTCCACGGCGAACGGTCGACTGCGCGCCGCTATCCGGCGTCGCTTACCAAGATGATGACCCTTTACCTCGTCTTCGAGCGGCTTCGGAGCGGCAAGTACAAACTCACCACGCGCATGAAGGTCCCGCACCGCGCAACGTTGCAGCCGCCTTCCAAGCTCGGTCTCAAGCGCAACTCGACCATCAGCGTGCGGGACGTCATACGGGCGCTGGTCGTAAAGTCCGCCAACGACGTGGCGACGACGGTCGCCTATCACATCGCCGGCAGCGAGCGGAAGTTCGCGAGGGTGATGAACCGCAAGGCGCGGCAGCTGGGCATGCACCATACCTCGTTCCGCAACGCCTCGGGGCTCTGGCATTCCCAGCAATGGACCACGGCCCGCGACATGGCGCGGCTGGCGCGCGCCCTCATCAGGAATTTTACGCAGTATTACGACTATTTCTCCCTGAGGTCGTTCAAGTTCCGGGGCATAACCTACCGTTCCCACAACCGACTGCTTCGGCGCTATTCCGGCGCTGACGGCTTGAAGACGGGCTACATATCCAAATCCGGCTTCAACCTGGCCTTTTCGGCCGTGCGCAAGGGGCGCCGGCTCATTACCGTGGTCATGGGAGGGCGGACGGCCCGCTCGCGCGACCGCCAGGTCACGAAGCTGACGGACCGCGTCTTCGCCCGGCTTGAGCCGCGTCCGGGGATCAACGACAGCGGCTTCGTCTGGGCCGTGCAGGTAGGCGCAGTACGGGACAAAGCCGCCGCCCGCGGCCTGGCGCGCGCCGCGGCGTTGAAAGTCGGCACGCCTCGGGGAGGCGCTTGGGGAGCCTGGCCCAAGGCGCGCCGTAAGGGGGGCACGATCTACCAGGCCCGCCTGGTGGGCTACAGCAAGCGCGATGCCCGGCAGGCCTGCCGCGATCTCAAGAGGCGCCGCACGGATTGCTTCGTCGTTCGCCATGGCGCGGCTCCCGTCATGGCGCCGGTGCCGGTGCCGTCGCCCAGGGCCGCGTCGCCGCCAGCCTCGACGGCGGCTGCCGCCGCGGCTGCGCCCGTTGCTCCTTCCCCGGCGAAGGCGAAGCCGGCCGCGCCTGCCGCCCCGGCATCCAGGCTGCCTGCCATGGCGGCGGTGCCGAAGCTGCCGCCGGCGCACCTGGCGAGCGCGGGAGGATACGCCGTGCAGGTCGGCGTCTATGCCAGCCAGAAACGGGCGCGCAGACAGGCGCTCGCCGCAGCGGACCTGCTGCGCGGACTGCCCAGCGGAGTTTATGCCGGCGCCTGGCCGATGAGGGCGTCCAGCGGACGCAGGCTCTACCGGGCGCGCCTTGCCGGTTTCGCCGAGGACGACGCCAGACGCGCTTGCGCTGACCTTCGGCGCAAGAATCACGACTGTCTAGTCCTGCTTCACCGCACGGGGCGCAAGGCGCGCGCGTGACCCGCCGGGGCAAGGCGCCGGTGTGCCCGCTGCCTGCGGTTGCAGCGGCGATTCGCACTGTAGAGGCGAAGTCCACGGTCAAAAGGTCGCCTTGCGGCGAAGGCGGCATGGTCTGGCGGGTTTTCGGCGAGCCGGGAGCGCCGCCGCTCATGCTGATGCATGGCGGCTACGGCTCCTGGTGGCACTGGTTCCGGAACGTCCGCTCGCTGGCGCGCGGCCGCCGGGTCTATGCCTGCGATACGCCCGGCCTCGGGGAGTCGTCTCCGCCGCCCGACCGGCGGGACATGGACTCGATAGGACGGATCGTCGCCGGGGGCCTGCGGCACGTGCTGGAGGAACGGAACCAACGCGTCGACCTGGTCGGGTTTTCCTTCGGGGGCATCGTCGGAGGCCACGCGGCCCCTTATCTGCCGGACCTGCTAAACAGCTTCACCATGGTCGGCGTCGGCGCGATGGGGCTGCGCCGGGCGCGGGGTCCGGCGCTGGAGCGGTTCCGGCGGGACATGACCCCTGCCCAGCTCAGGAGCCTCGCGCGGCGCAATCTCGAGATCCTGATGCTGGCCGACCCGCGCGCCGTCGATGACTTCGCCATCCACATGCAGGTCACCAACACGATGCGCGCCGTCACCAAGAGCCGCTGGGTGAGCGCGACGCCGGCGCTCCGCGACCGCCTGCCGCTGATCGACGCGCCGCTCGCCGCGATCTGGGGCGAATGGGACTGGACCGCCTGGCCCTTCTTCCGCGAGCGCGTCGCCGCCATTCGCGCGATTCGCCCGGCGGCGCGCATCGCCATGGTGCCGCGCGCCGGGCACTGGGCCATGTACGAACAACCCGAAGCCTTCGAACGGACGCTTTGGGAAGTTCTGCCGGAACGCCAGTGAGGCGGCCTTGGGGGAGGGTCTGGAGCGGGAGACGAGATTTGAACTCGCGACCCTCACGTTGGCAACGTGATGCTCTACCTCTGAGCTACTCCCGCGTCAGGAAGCGCAACATAGGCAAAATCGGGCAGGGCGCAAGCGCAAAGTCCCGATGTCGCCGGGTATGGCCGCGACATGCTGACTCTTCGGGCCGGGCCTGATATAGACTGGCGGCTACAGGCAAGACCGGGAGGGGTGCCATGAAGTTCGGGACAATCGCACGCGGCTTGGCCGCGGGCGCGGCGGCGCTCGCATTCGCAGTATCGGCGCAGGCGGCGGACAAGACGATCAAGATCGGCGTGATCTACGACTATACGGGACCGCTGGCCGGTGGCGGGTCGGAACTCCAGGCCCGCGGCGCCAAGATCATGATCGACTACATCAACGCCCAGGGCGGCGTCGAGGGCTACAAGATCGAGCCGATCTACGCCGATGCGCAGTCCAAGCCCGATGTGGCGATCAACGAGGCGGTCCGGCTGATCGAGCAGGAAAATGTGGACATGCTGCTCGGCTTCTACAGTTCGGCCCAGTGCGTGCCGGTGGCGGCGCGCGTCGAGCAGCTCAAGAAATTCATGTGGATCACCACCTGCATCTCGCCGGCGGTGCTCCGCGACCGGAACCTGAAATATGTGTTCCGCCCGCAGGTGCATGGCGGCATGTTCGGCACGTCTTCGACCGACTTCCTGGCCGCCTATTCCAAGGAGAAGCTCGGCATCGAGCCGTCGGACCTCAAGGTCGCGATCATCCATGAGGACGGCCCCTACGGCTCCGGCGTCGCCGCCGGCAATGAGGTCGGCTCGAAGCAGCAGGGCTTCGAGATCGTGCTGAAGGAAGGCTACGCCACGACGGCGCCCGACCTTTCCTCCCTGGTCACGAAGCTGAAGCGCGCCCGTCCGGACGTGATCCTGCACACCGGCTACAACCCGGACATCAGCCTGTTCCTGCGCCAGGCCCAGGAGCAGGGGCTGCGGTTCCGCGCGCTGATCGGCCATGGCGCCGGCTACGGCGTGCCCGACAAGCTCTACGAGGCCCTGGGCGACGCCGCCAACTACATCTTCAACGTCGATCCGGTCGCCATCTGGCTGCTCGACCCGGCGTCCCTGGCGCCCGGACTCGGCGACGTGACGGAGATGGTCGGCAGAGAATACGCTAAGGCCGTGGGAACGCCGGACATGGATCCGAAGCGGATTTCCGCGCATGTCGGCATGGCTGCGTCCAACGCGCATGTCTTCTTCACGGACGTGCTCCCCCGGGCGATCCGGGACCATGGCGGCATCTCCGCCGACGCGCTGAGGGCTGCGGCTCTTGAGACCGATATACCGGTCGGCGGCACGCTGCTCGGTTTCGGCGTCAAGTTCCCGGAGCCCGGCGGCGCGATGGACGGCCAGAACACCGAGGCCTTCCCGGTTGTCGTCCAGTATGTGGACCGGGACATCAAGGTCGCCTGGCCGAAGGCGCTCCAGACCATCGACCCCGTGCTACCGCTGCCGGACTCGTCTCCTTACGCGAAGTGACGATCCGCCCATCGACGCGAAACGGGGAGGGGGCCTGAGCCGTGCTGGCCGTCGAACATCTCTTCAAGCGTTTCGGCGGCTTCACGGCCGTGAGCGATGTCTCCTTTCACGTCGAGCAGGGCGAAATCCTGGGTCTGATCGGGCCTAACGGCTCCGGCAAGAGCACGATCTTCAACATGCTCGCCGGAGCCTTCGCGCCCACAGCGGGGTCGATCCGGTTCGAGGGCCGCGAACTGGCGGGGTTGATGCCGCACCGTATCGTGCATATGGGCATCGGGCGCACATTCCAGATTCCCCGGCCATTCCGGCGTCTGTCGATCCTCGAAAATGCGGCGCTGGCGGGGTACTACGGACAGGAACACGTCACCCGGACGGAAGCCTGGGAGGCGGCCGAGGAGGCGCTGGAGATGGTTGGGCTGCCGACCGACCCCAGGGCCGAGACGAGCAGCCTGGGCGCGGCCGGCCTCAAGAAGCTGGAACTCGCCAAGGCGCTCGCGACAAAACCCCGGCTGCTGCTGGCCGATGAGAGCCTGGGCGGCTTGGACGACAGCGAGATGGACCAGGCGGCGGACATGCTGGGCAAGATCCGCGCTGAAAAGGGGATCACGGTGATCTGGGTTGAGCACATCATGGGGGTACTGATGCGGGTCGTGGACCGCGTGATGGTGCTGGACCACGGCGAGAAGATTTCCGAGGGCTCGCCTTCCGAGGTGGCGAACGACCCGCGCGTGATCGAGGTTTATCTCGGCACCGATACGATAGACACCGGCGCGGCGGCGGACGCCTGAAACAGGCAAGGCGGAACGCCCAGACCCGATGCTGTCACTCTCCAATGTCAATGCCGGATACGGCACGTTTCAGGCGCTGTTCGACTGCACGCTGGAGGTCAATGCCGGCGAGGCGGTAGCCGTAATCGGCCCGAACGGCGCCGGCAAAACGACGCTGATGCGAGTGATTTCGGGCTTGATCCCGGCGCGCGGCGGCCGCATGGACATGGAAGGGCGGGATCTTGTCGCCACGCCCCCGCACCGCATCGTGGACCTCGGGATCGCGCATGTCCCGGAGAACCGGCGTCTCTTCCCGCGCATGTCGGTGGAAGACAATCTCCGCATGGGCGCGTTCGTGCCATCCGCCCGGGCGGCATTCTCCCGGCGGCTCGAATTCGTCTATGACCTGTTTCCGCGCATGAAGGAGCGGCGCCACCAGCTGGCGGGCACGCTCTCCGGCGGCGAGCAGCAAATGTGCGCCATCGGGCGCGCGCTGATGAGCGAACCCAAGCTGCTGCTGCTGGACGAGCCCTCGGCCGGTCTCGCGCCGGTGATCGTGCAGCGCATTTTCGAGCTTGTGCGGGTTATCCGCGAGCAGGGGCTGACAGTGCTGATCGTGGAACAGAACGTGCAGCAGGTGCTGCGCGTCGTAGATCGGGCCTATGTCCTGGAGGCGGGTTCCATCCGGATGAGCGGCGCGGCTGAAGAGCTTGCCGCGAGCGACGAGATACGGCGCCTCTACATGGGTCTTTGAGGCCCGGCGCATCGGGAACGGGGAACGGGAATGGGCAGGATCGATACCCGCGTCTGGCTGATCGTAATCGCGGCAGGACTGTTCGTGTGCCTGGCCTATGTGCCCGCGATCATACGGGAGGGCGACCTGGGCTTCGCGGTGTCGGACGTTTTCCTCTACGAGGCGATGATAAACGGGCTGCTCCTCGGGGGCGTGCTGGCGCTGCTGTCCCTTGGCCTGAACCTGATCTTCGGCGTCGTCGACGTCGTCTGGATCTGTTACGCCGAGATCGTGATGCTCGGCATGTACGGCATCTACTATCTGCACAGCTTCTATGGCGTGCCGCTGCTGATTGCGATGCCGGCGGGCATCCTGCTTACCGCCATTATCGGCTATGCCGTGCATGAACTGGTCATTCGCCACCTGCTGGACTCGGCGCCGATCAACCAGCTTCTGGCGACCGGCGGCCTGCTGTTCTTCTTCCAGAGCGTCGCAACGCTCGCCTTCGGCATCGACTTCCGCAATTTGGGCGTCTCGCTCGGCTCGTTCCCGCTCACCGAGGACATCTACATCTCGTGGTCGCGGCTCGCGGCCTTTATCGTCGCCGCCGCTTGTGTGGCCGGCCTCTACCTCTTCCTCACGCGCACCTTCATGGGCACGGCCATCCGCGCCATCAGCCAGGACCGGGAAATCATGACGCTCATGGGCGCTGCCCAGGGGCGGCTCTACCTGATTTCGAGCGCCATCGGCGGCGGCCTCGCCGGCCTCGCGGCGTGCCTGCTGGTGCTGCAATACGACGTGCATCCATTCGTCGGGCTCAGCTTCGGGCCGATTACCTTTATGATCTGCGTGCTCGGCGGCCTCGGGAACATGGTGGGCGGCTTCATTGCGGCCTTCATCCTCTCGGAACTGATTGCGCTCGGCGGCTACCACTTCGATCTCGAGTGGGGCTATGTGTTCGCCTTCGCCTTCTTCATCGCGATGATGTTCGTCCGGCCCGAGGGCATCATGGGGCGGCGGTCATGAACAGCGTCACCCTGCCGGTCGCTTTCGCGGCGCTGCTGGTCGTCGCAGCGATCGTCGGCATCCCGTCCTATCCGCTGCATATCATGATCGTCATCCTGATATGGGCGTTCACCTATACGGGCTGGTCGCTCATGGGGCGCTTCGGGCTCGTGTCGCTCGGGCACGGCGCATTCATGGGGCTCGGCGCCTATGCGACGGCGCTGCTCTGGAACTATGCCGGCATGACGCCCTGGCTCGGCATCCCCATCGCACTGGCCCTGGCCGCCCTGCTGGCCGTGATCGTCGGCTATCCGTGTTTCAAATTCCGGATCACAGGGCACTATTTCGCGCTCGTCACCCTGGCATTGACGGAGGTGGTCCGCCAGACGGTGATCGCAACCCGCGACCATACCGGCGGCTCGCTCGGCTTCACGCCCACGCCCAGAGGCAACGACGATACGCCCAGCATCGTTGCGCTCCAGTTCCAGGATAAGGAAACCTGGTTCCTGATCGCCGTTGCGGTGTGGCTGGTCGGCCTGCTGATCTGGCGGGCGGTGGACCGCTCGATGGTGCGTCATGCGCTCGACGCCGTCAGCGAGGACGAGGACAGCGCCGCGGCGGCAGGCATCAACGTCACCTGGGAAAAGCTAAAAATCACCGTGCTCTCCGCCGTGATGACGGCATTCGGCGGCGCGATGTATGTGCAGTATCAACTGTTCGTTGCTCCCGACACGGTGAGCGGTATCGGGATTTCCCTGCAGATTGTGTTTGCCGTGGTTGCAGGCGGGGTGTTCACGCAGTTCGGCCCGACCTTCGGCGCGATCATCACGCTGTTGCTGGCTGAGTTGCTGCGCATCTACATCGGCACCGATGCGGTCGGGCTCGACAATGCGATCTACGGTGTGGCGCTGGTCCTGTTCATCGTCTTCCTGCCCAAAGGCATTCTCGGCAGCATCGAAGACGCCGTCCGGCGCCGATTGGACAGGCAGGTGCGGAGCAGCGCGACTTCGGGAGCTTAGGCGGGCGAGGGAAGATATTTAATTGTTGAAAATATAATATATATAACTATACTTCGGTGTATCTCGTCAGCGGAAGATTGCGATAACATGGCTATCAAGGTTGCAGACGCGGTGTGGGTCGCAACAGCCCTGCTTCATCGGGCCTATCCGGACCGGGCGGATTTTTCGGTTGCTGAAATCGTTGCGCGGGTAGCGGAAGAGAGTGCAGCAGGGGCCGAGGCGCACGCTCCCAGCGTTCAGGCGCATGCGTCCGTTCATTGCGTGGCCGGCAAGAAACCCCAGCCCAACCGCATGAAAATGCTGACCGAAACATCCAGAGGACGACGCCGTCTTTACCGGCCGGGAGACCCTTGCCATCCGGGACGACATTCCGGGACCTCGCTTCCCGACTGGAATGCGCTGCCCCCAACCTATCGGAATCTGCTTGATTGGTACCGCCACGACTATCTGGCACTGGCGCCTGACGTCACGGACGAACCGGAGTATTCGTTGAGAGAGGCGGACATCGCATGGCCCATTGCGGTGGACCCGATTCTGGCGCTAGCCGGTAGCGGCAGGGAGATCTGGGCAGACGAGGATGCCGACGCCTATGTCAGCCGTCTTCGCGAGGGCTGGGATTGAGCCGGATATTCTGGGATACGAACTTGTTCATCTACCTTTTCGAGGGCTTGGGCGATGAGGCGGAGCGCGTTGTAGCGCTTCGCAGGCGAATGATCGAGCGGCGGGATCAATTGCTCACCTCCACACTCACGCTGGGCGAGCTTCTGGTCAAACCTCTCGATGCGGGGCGCACGGATCTGGCGCGCCGCTATACGCAGGCGATGGAAACGGCGGCTGCGATATTGTCGTTCGACCGAGCCGCCGCCCTCGCCTTTGCGGAGATTCGCCGGGACCGTTCGATCCGGCCGCCAGACGCCATCCAATTGGCTTGTGCAGCGGCGGCGGGCACGGACCTGTTTCTTACCAATGACAGGCGCCTGGCTCGCAAGCATATTCGAGGCATCCAGTTCATCCAGTCGCTCCACGAGGCAGTGCTTTAGCGAACCTTGCGGGGGCAGGGCCTTGCCAAAGTTCCAGGCCCCGTTCATGTTGCCTGTTCCACTCGGGGGAGCCGCGTTCACGCGGCTGAGAGGTCCCGCGTCCGGGACGACCCCAGGAACCTGATCCGGTTAGTACCGGCGGAGGGAGCGTGTGGGCAAGGCTGCACCGGACATAGAGTTTGCCGTCGATATTCGAGGCGCCGCGCTCTCCTATGGCGGCGCGCCGCTGTTCGACGGGCTCGATATTCGTCTGGAGGCCGGGCTCTGGACCTGCC
>VXPS01000014.1:4086-8787 GCA_009839425.1 Chloroflexota bacterium | reverse complement strand
TCCAGCCCCATGCCCTCCGCGACCGCGCGGCCGTGGAGGCTGTCGTCGTCGACGACTTCCAGTCCAAACAGTGTCTCCATGGGAAACCTCCTTCGAACCGTCGGAGCGGCCCGTCGGGCGCCGCCCCGACGGGTGAGTGGGCCTCGCGGCCCGGTTTTGTCATGCCGCTTGCGCGGCTCCGATGCAGAAAGAGGAAGGGGGACATTGCTGTCCCCCTTCCGGCCGTCGCGGCACCGACGCGCTGGGCTCTGCTGGCCTAGCTCTCCTCGCGCGGACGCGGGGGGAGCGCGACGAGCTGTCCGCTGACCGAGATACCTTCGGTGATCTCGATGTTGAAGCCGGGCTTCCCGTTACGATGGGGAAACGCCGCTCCTACGCGGGTGTAGCTCGTCTTCTCCTCGCCGCCGTTGCCCTTGTAGTTCTCGGTGACGAAAACACTCAGGTACTTCGGCATGGCCGGAGCCTGTTCGGACTTCTGTGTCCTTCGAGCTGCCATTGGTCTCTCCTCAAGCAGGTTGATGAAAGACCCGTCGTTGCCAACCTCCCCGTCGGGGCGGTCAGCCCCTCCGGGTCGGTTTGACGTGCTCACCAGCTGCGGATGTCCACAGCAGAGTCGGCGGAGCCGACAAGTAAGCGGGACCGATGAAACGCCGGTTTTGGCAGGGCAGTCAAGGACTTAATCGTTAGCAAGATTCTAAGCAGAAAGGGCCGTGCGGCGCCTTCGGGCACCGCGGCGGGTCAGGCGGTCTCGCAACCATCTTCGAGTTGTTCGGCGGCCCACCGCGCGGCCCGGGCGAGGACCGTCGCGTGGCAGGGTTTCGGGTGGCACCAGCAGGCGAGCGGCATGTCCGCGATGGCGGCGAGTTCGTCGAGTGGCAACGCGCCTGACCGGATGCGGCGCCATAGGTCGTGGCGGTAGCGCTCGATCACGTCGTCGCGGTTGCCGTAGCGGCTGGAGATCCGAAAGGGATTGCCCCAGGGGGTGGTGCGGTCGACGCGGACGATGCCGCGCTCCAGGAGTGCTTCCGGGCTGGTGTCGCCCGGGATGTGCCGCAGGTTGAGGATCCTGGCGCCGCCGGCCTGGAGGTGGAACAGGGCGTGGGCGTGGCTGCGGGCGCGGCATTCTCGTGTGCTGCGGGCGGTTCTGGACATCGTGGGTCTCCGGCGGTCGATTTCCGACGTGCGGGTCCGCGCCGCGAGCGGCCGGTCAAGGCTGCCGCCGTTGGGAACGGGGTTCGGCGGCGTCGCGTGTCTGTGCGCGGTGGCACCCGCAGGGCCGCCTTGATGGGCCGCGGGCGCGGGCCAGGCTGGGGGGAGATCGACGCCGGCAGCGGCGGCGCTCAGGGAATCCGGATCGGTGCGACTGGGCGCCGGGGGACGCTTCAGGCGCCAGAGGACCAGGGACCAGCGCGTCGGCTCGGCCCGGAGGACCCGGTGCTGGTGCTTGCAGTCGAAGTCGAGGGCCTCGCCGCCAGCAAGGTCCAGCGAGACGGGATCGACCGGTCGGCCATTGGCGGAGTCCCGCCGCCGATCGAGTTCGAACGTGCAGGGACCGAGGTTGACGAGGACGGCGCGGGCGTGGGCGTAGGACGCGTCGCGGTGCCGGGCATGACGTGTTGCTTCCGTGGGGTACGGCGCTCGTGGCCGGTCCCGACGGGGCTGCCCGGCCGCTGCGCAAGGCCGCTTCAGGCGCCGGCCGTGGAGGCCGGTTGCCTTGCGCGACGGCGGACAGGCCGTCAGGGTAGCGGGGGAGCGCCCGTTCCTGTTGCCTGCGCGGGGTGTAGCCGATCAGGGTGCTATGCTGCCCGCGACCGTCCGGGCCTGTCCTCATCCGTGCCCATCGGTCAGCCGGGGGGCGGATTCAGCTTAGGCGACGTGCCGACAGGCTTACCGCCCTCAGCCCGCCTCCCGGCAATCCCCCAAGCCGCTCCGGCCGGTCCGCGCGGTGGGCGGCCGGCAGCGCCTGCGACGTGCTGCCCTTGGTCGTCCCTGCGTCGTTGCCAGGTTGGGCGGTCCGAGCGACCAGCGTCCGGAGATCCGGTGGAACGTTCCGCCTCCATGTCGGCGGGGTGGCCGCGGTTCACGCTCGGGGGGAGCGCCGACTGGGACAGCGTGCGGTGCTCGCGCCAGGCCTTCGCGGAGCTCTGGCCATCGTGCCGCGGCCTGGCGAGCTGCGCACTGCCCTGCCGAGACCAGGGCGTTAGGGCGACCGGCCAGCAGGTCGGCCGCACGGCGGTTGCGCCAGTTTTGACCTCACGTGGGACGGGTCTCATATGGGACTACTATTTCCCTTTTTATCAAGGGCTTATGATCCATGTCCGCTGCGAGATCGGGAGCGTTGCGAGTGGAGGATCGAGCGTCGCGGGCTGGAGGTCCTGCAGCAGGGGGTCTAGCTGACAGTCCCGAGTTACGGCTCGCGTCCGGGCGGCGCCTGCGCCGACGTTTTCGGTCCTGATCCTCACTTGTTGCGAGGGAGTGGCCCATGAGGGCTCTGATCCGTGCAGAGAGCCTCGTTGCTCGGCGTGACGCCGACGGAAGGGGGCTCGATTGCCTTGCCGCATCCGACAGGGCAACCCGAAGCGAACGCGGTTACAGCGTATGCAACCAGTGTTGAGCGGACCTGTGTGGAGGAATGACGGCAAGGGACTGAGTAGGGGTTCGGCGACGGTCGAACTGGTGGCGCTCACGCCGTTCGTCCTCGCCCTCGCCGTGTTCGCCATGGACGTGTCGACCGTGGTCGCCTTTCGGACGGACCTGGCGCGCGAAGGGTTCGCACTGGCGGAAGTGATCGCGAACGAGACCCGCAGGAACCCCGTAGCCACCGTCATGGCCGAGGCCATGAAGAAGTTCGAGGACAACAGCGCCGGGACGTTGGCGGTCGCCGTCGTCACTCGGGGGACGGAACGGGGGACGGGCGTGCCGTGTGTCGACGGCGAATGGTGCCTGCCGAAGGTGGTGCTGGCCTGGCCGGCGAGCCCCGCCGCCGGATCCTGGGGGACCTCCGCCCTTTGTGCGGCAGCGGGGACCGGTCTTCCCGCCCAGGGCCAGCACTTCCCGGCCGATCAGACCGTGCTGCCTAACGAGAGCAGCGGCGGCACGGTGGCGCACCAGGCATGGCTCAGCCGCAAGATGCGCCCGACGGAGTGGTGGGTCGTCGTGGACACGTGCCTGGACCCGGCGCCGGGGTTGTTGTGGGGGAGGGCGCTGAAAGGCGTTGTCGGGGACCTGGTCGACCTGTCCGGCCTGGTGGTGCGTAAGCGGGCGGCATGGCCATCGGTCCACGACCTCGAGGACTGCGACTGGTGCAGCCCTCCGTGAGGCGTCTCCGGGAGCCCATCGTCGCGTTTCTGCTGACCTTCCTGCGTTCGCGGGACGGGGGCGCGATGCTGATCAGCGGCGGCATGGGTATCACGCTGCTCGCCGGCGTGGCGGGGCTCATGACCGACTACGCGTGGCGTGAAGCCCAGTGGGAAGAACTGCGGTCCGCGCTGCGCGCTTCGGTGTCGGCGGCGGGCGGGCTGCTGGGCGGGACCGGTGCCGCCTCGGTGACCGCCATCGAGAATCGCGTCGGCGCCTTCGTGCCGGCCCTCCTCCCCGACATGTCCATCGAGGACGTCACGGTGTCCCACGACGCTACGACCAACGTGACGACGGTCAGCGTGCGGGGCCAATACACGTACCAGACGCTCTGGGCGCCGGCGCAGGCTTCGGAAGACGTCCGCCAGTCCGTCCGGGTGACCCTCGATGTGGACAAGTACGAGGTGGCGGTCGCACTGGACGTCACCCCATCCATGCTCGCGCCCTTGCAGCAGCAGCCGCCCGCCCCGCCCATCACGAAGCTGGCCGCCCTCAAGGCTGCGGTACGCAGCGTTCTGACGATCGTGGATCAGGCGGGCGCCAACGACCCGGGCAGCATCATGGTCTCGCTGGTGCCGTTCGGCGTGGGCGTGAACGCGGCGGACACCTGCAATCCCCATCCGGATACCGGCACCTGCCGCGCGGCGCGCTCCGAGGGCAAGCTGCGCTACGTCCGCATGCTCGCGGGCCCCGCGGACACGACTTCGGCGTTGCTGACGGCGGCCCGCGCCCGCGGCGCCCACTGGGTGGACACCTTCCATCACTACGGCGCGGGCAAGGATCTGGGGCCGCTCAAGGAGCAGCAGCTGCCGGCCAACCTGCTCGACAACCAGGACTGGAACCTGCGCCGGACGAACGTCGAGATCGACGTCTCCGCGCAGGCGCCCAACCTGGATACCGGGGCAGGGAAGGGCATCTGGGTGGTGGATGACGAGGACTTCTGGAACGGCTGCCTGATGGCCCGCTGGGGGGCCTATTGGGACACGGCTGCACGCCCGGCGGGATGGACGGCGGACCACACCGGCAACTGGCCGGCCACGAAGGCGGTCGCCGCCTGGACACCGGCGTCGACTGCGCTTGGCAGCGATACGCCGCTGCACCTGTCGGACGCGCCGCCCAACGCGAGCGACCCGAACACGCTGTTCACGGCCTACTCGTGGCCGGACGCGCGGATCGGGAAGACGGCGGACAATCGGCTGCAGAGTGTCATGTACGAACTGCTAGGCGACTTCAACGAGGAACTCGGAAACATCGTTCCGGCCGAGTCCCAAGGTGACAACGACTGGTGGGGGGGCCCCCCCCCCCCGGCGGGCCGCCCGATGCGCCACCACCACCAAGCAGCGA
>VXPS01000014.1:0-4076 GCA_009839425.1 Chloroflexota bacterium | reverse complement strand
TGTTTTTTTTCTACTACTTCCTCGGCTACACAACCCTCTACCCCCAAAACCCCGCCCCCCCCCCTCCACGCGCCCCCCCCGCCCGGGCCGCCGCCCCCCCCGGGGGGGCCCCCGGCATGTGTCCCCCGAACGCGATCACTCCTCTGACGGGCGACACGACGGTGTTGCGTGCGGCCATTGACGACCTCGACACGATGCAGCCGCACGGTCCGGCGAACGGGGGCTTCCAGGGTACCTACACACACCCGGGTGTCGTCTGGGCCTTGCGCACGGTGTCTCCGCTGTGGCGAGGAGTATGGAACATCGACGAGGGGTCCGGCCCGCGGCCCGCGACCGCCTGTGCGCCGGGCGAAGTTGCCAGTACCTGTCGGCGCGACCTGCACAAGGCGATCGTGCTGGTTGCCGACGGGGCGAACTGGTTCGGCCGCATGCCCCGCCGGCAGTCGGAGGCGAGCCCGGCAGGTAACCCACGGATGACGAATGACCCGTTTGCGCTCTGCTACCGCGACGTGTCTCCGAACTACCTCGCCGCGGCGGCGGCGGGGAACGGAACGGATTTCAACGCCCACTTCGCCAGCTACACGACCTCGACCGGAACGTTCGACACGGCGCAGATGGAACCGGTGCTCGATGCCTTCCACAAGTACGGCGATTCGCTGTCAGACACCGCCGCCCGCCGGTCGTTGCGCCAGTTGGTGCTGAAGAATGCGACGCCCTGGGGGATTTTTCGCGGCGTCGACGCGACGGGGTCCCTTGATGGCCTGCTCGACGACGACAACGAGTTCGGTTTCACCGGTAGACCCGTGCAGGTGCATCACATGTGTGGTCGGTCGAGCCTCTTCGGGCCCTACGGTCGGGTCGACGACGCCATTCGGGTCGGACACTCGAGCGGTGTGTTGCCCAAGCTGCTGGAGCCGGTCTTGGGAGAGGCTCCGTTTGCCGTGGACTTCAGCGTCAGCGCGGCAACCCCGTCGGGGGAAGCGGACAAGATCATCGCGCGATTCGAGACGCGCCTCGATGGCTGGCTCCGGGATGCCTGCGAACTGGCGGGACAGCGGCGAGTGCGGATAAGCGCCATCTATATCGGCGACGCCGCGGAGGGGTCTTCCGAACGAACGTTGCTCGGCGACTGCGTGGCGCTGGCCGGGGGCGACCGGGAACGGGACGTCTACGTCACGCCGACGGCCCGGGAACTTCGGGACACCTTCGCCGACATCTTTACGGTCCGACGCAACCTCCGGTTCTTGGAATGAGGGTAAGTGATCGGTGGTGTTTCGGAAGCACAAGGCGCCTTCGGCCCACCCGCGCCCCGTCGGCCTTGAGCATCCGCCGCCGCGACGCTCCCTGGCCGCTCCGCAGCTCGCCGGTGAGCGACGGGATCGCCGCGAAGGCCATGGTCTCGCTTTGGGATCGGCCCGGCACGACGGGACCGTGATCCGCGGCACGTGATCGTGTTGGTGGGGCGGAGGGTGCGATGACGGCGAGGCGCGCCAGGCAGCGCTGCGCGCCCGGCCGAGAACGCCCGCTGCGGGGACGGCGACGTGGTCCGGCTTACCTCGCGGTCGCCGCGCTCGTCGTGATGGCGAGCCACGCCCAGGACGACGCGGCGACGACCGCCGCGGTCTCGTTCTCCGTCGGCGACGACGGCCGCGTGCGGATCGAGGTGCCGAGCGCGGCGGACCTCTACCACGTGCTGTACTACCGTTCGGGCCCGGCCGCGACGGAGTACGCCGTTGGCATCCACATGGGCGTGGCGGGCGGCCTGGTGCTGTCGGAGCCCCTGTCGGTCGGGCAGACGGGCGCCTACCGCGTGGCGACGCACCGCCGGAACGCCCCTGCGGACACCGACGGCGACGGGGTCAACGACCTCGTGGAGCTGGCCCGCGCCGAGAAGTCCATGCGCGCGCCGCTCAACAACGCCGTCACGTTCCCCGCCATCCACGGCGGCATCGCGATACCGGACATGGCGACCTTCCAGAAACTCTCCTATCAGGGCAAGAACACGTGGGTCGATGTCCACCTGCAGGATCTCGAGTACGTCAAGTTCATGGTCTATCTGGACACCCCGAACCAAGTGTACTTCCAGGACTCCACGCGCTACACGGCGCACGGCGAGTTCGAGATGGGGGCGCCCATTCCCCTCACGAACAACAAGATGCGGGGCGTGATTGTCCGCCACCCGTACCTGAGGGGGCCGAGCGGCGAGGTCGGCGTGTTTCGCGTGGAATACCAGCCGAGCGACAGGTTTCCGTTCGCCAAGGTGGCGCGAGCGAACGAACTGGTCGCCAGGAACATGCCGTTCCTGCGCAACGACGTGGTCTACTACCCGATGCCCCGCGCGCTTTCCCTGTACGAGTCCGAGAAGGCGTCGTATGGCGGCTCGCGCGTGACGGTCATCCTCGCCGCCGACCTGCTGGGCAACTCCGTCCTCAGCGTGCTCAACGGGGCCGTGGGCTTCGGGCTGCTGCGCGTAGTCGGTCCCGGCGAGCGGCCAGCCTCCCGCGACATCCCCATCCTGCGCCACCTGCCCAACAGCATGCCGAGGGTGGCGGGGGCGATCAGCCTGGAGCCGCAGACGCCCCTGTCGCACGTAAACCTGCGCGCCGTGCAGGACGGCGTGCCGAACGCCTACATCGCCAACGCGCTGGAGGATCCGAGCATCGCCGCGTTGGTGGGCAAGTACGTTCGCTTCGAGCCCAAGACCGACACATGGTCCCCGCCGCCGGATGAAGACGAAGACTACAGCGACACGGACGAGAAACGGCTGCGGGCCAGCTACACGATCCGCAAGGCCACCGCCGCAGAGGTCGCGACGCACCACGCCGCTCGCCGTCCCGCCGCGGCGCAGACCCCCACGCGGGACCTGACCGTGACCACCTACTGGGACCTCGACGACATCACCTTCGCGGGGCCGAACGCTCCCCATGCCCGCGCGTACGAAGCGTTCGGCGTCAAGGCCGTCAACCTCGCCGCGATGCGCGACTTCGGCTACGCCGCGGGCACGGTCCCGGACGGCTACGCGCTGCCGTTCTACTTCTACGACCGGTTCATGACGCACAACGGCTTCTACGCCGACGTTGACACGCTGCTCGCCGACACGGACTTCCAGGGGAGCATCACGGTGCGCGAGGCGAAGCTCAGGGCGCTGCGCCGGCGCATCCGGAACGGAGCGGTGCCGGACTGGATGGACACGAAGCTGCGGGAGTTGCAGGCGGAGTTCCCGACGGGCACGGCGATCCGCTGCCGGTCGAGCACCAACAACGAGGACCTGCCGAACTTCAGCGGCGCGGGGCTGTACGACTCCTACACTCACCACCCGACCGAAGGCCATCTGTCCAAGTCCATCAAGCAGGTCTTCGCCAGCCTGTGGAACCTGCGCGCGTTCGAGGAGCGCGAGTTCCACCGGGTGGACCACAAGACGGCGGCGATGGGGGTGCTGCTGCACGCGAACTACTCGGGCGAGCAGGCCAACGGGGTGGCGGTGTCGGACGATCCGTTCCACGGCAGCACGGAGGACCGCTTCTACGTCAACGCGCAGGTGGGGGAGGAGCTGGTGACGAACCCGTCTTCGGCGGCGGTGCCGGAGGAGCTGCTGCTCGGCACGGGCGAGACGTTCACGACGACGCTGCTGCAGCGCTCGAACCTGGTGGCGGACGACGCCCGGGTGCTGTCGGACGCGCACATCGCGTCGCTGCAGGCGGCGTTGCGCACGATTCACAGCGGCTTCCGCACGCTGTACGGGAAACCCGAGGACGCGGAGTTCGCGATGGAGATCGAGTTCAAGGTCACGTCGACGGGGACGTTCGCCGTCAAGCAGGCGCGGCCGTGGGTGTACTGAGGAGAGCCGTTCGTGTGCGGGGGCCACTCGCGCTGGCTGCCTCGCTGCTCGCTTTCGGCGGCCACGCGGCTGAGGAGACCGTCGCGGTGTCCTTCTCCGTTGGCGAGGACGGTCGGGCGCGCATTGAGGTACCGAGCTCGAACGACGTCTATCACGTGCTCTACTACCGGCCGGATGCCGAGGGCGACGCCGAGTACGCGGCGGCAATCCACATGGGCGCGGACGGCGGCATGACGCT
>VXPS01000410.1 GCA_009839425.1 Chloroflexota bacterium | reverse complement strand
CCCCCATGTTCCCCACCCGCTGGCGCTGGAACCTCACCCGTGCTCTGGCCGTCCCCCGCCTTCGCGGCGGCAAGAAAGTCCCGCCCAACATCCAGCGCATGCGCTCCGACGACCTCATGGCCGCCGTTTTCCCCGAACAGATCGGCTGCCAGGAGAACGTCCACGGTCCCCTGGTTCCCCCGGACCACCCACTCATCCGCCAGACCCTCGACGACTGTCTCTACGAGGCCATGGACGTTCGTGGGCTGAAGAAGGTGCTGCAGCGCATTGACGACGGCCAGATCACCCTCCACGCCCGCGACACCACCGAGCCGTCGCCCCTCGCCCATGAAATCCTCAACGGCCGCCCCTACACATTCCTTGACGACGCCCCGCTCGAGGAGCGCCGCTCCCGCGCCGTCGCCACCCGCCGTGCCCTCCCCGAAAGCGCCCGCGACCTCGGCCGTCTCGACCCGGCCGCCATCGAGCGCGTGGTCGAAGAAGCCTGGCCTCAACCCCGCGACGCCGAGGAAGTCCACGACGCCCTCCTCGGCCTCGTCGCCGTCGACGCCACCGTCGTGGCCAACTGGAAGCGCTGGCTTGACGAACTGAAGGACCACGGCCGTTCCACCACGTGCGAGGTCGACGGACGAACCCTCTGGTTCGCCGCCGAAAACGTGGACGTGATGCGTGCTCTCTTCGGTACTGACGCCGTGCCCAACCTGGCGCTCCCCTCCGGCGTGGCCATGCAGGTGGCCGATCGCGAAGAAGCCCGTCGCCTGCTGCTGCGCGGCCACACCGAGGTCTGCGGTCCGACCACCCCCGCCGAACTTGCCGCTCGCTGCGGCCTCACTCCCAAAGATGTCGCCCGCGGCCTAACGCAACTGCAAGTCAGCGGTTTCATCCTCCCGGGCCACTTCCGCGACCCCAACGTCGAGGACGTCTGCGACCGCCGTCTTCTCGCCCGGATCCACCGCCTCACGCTCGACCGCCTCCGCCGCGAAATCGAGCCGGTCGCCGTCCGCGACTTCATGCGCTTCCTCATCCGCTGGCAACACGCGGAGCCCGGCCACACCCTCTATGGCAAGACCGGCCTGCGGCGCGCCATCCAGCGCCTGCAGGGATTCGAACTCCCGGCTGCCGCCTGGGAGGGCGCGGTCCTTCCGGCTCGCGTCCGCGGCTTTCGCACTCAGTGGCTCGACGAACTCTGCCTCGCCGGCGACGTCGTCTGGGGCCGCCTCAGCGAACGCAACTCCGACCCCGACCGCCGCAGCGCTCCGGCAACTCGCGCCACCCCCGTAACCCTCGGTCTCCGCGGCGACTTTGACCTGCTCCTCCAGGCCGCGCGCTGGCGCAACGGCGGCGTGGACACGGAAGCCGAGCCACCTGAACTCGCTGGCGCCGCCCGCTCCATCGACGCCCTTCTACAGGAGAGCGGCGCCCTGTTCTTCGAGCAGATCGTCATGCGCACCCGGCGCCTGGCCGCCGACGTCGAGGACGGACTACGCGATCTGATCGCCGCCGGCCGCGTCACCTCCGACGGCTACGAAGGCCTTCGCGCCATCGCCTCCGGCTGGTCCAGCACCGGCCGACGCCGCTGGCGCCACACCCGCCGCGCCGGTCGCTTCGCCGTCGGCGGCCCCCCGGGCCGCTGGTCGATCCTCCAGCCGCCCGCCGCCGGCATCGACGCCGACGAGGTCGCCGAGGCCGTCGCCGCCACCCTCCTCGACCGCTACGGCGTCGTCTTCCGCGATGTAGTCCGCCGTGAGAGCTTCCGTCTCCCCTGGCGCGATGTCCTCCGAGCGCTGCGACGCCTTGAATCTCGCGGCGAAGTCCGTGGCGGCCGCTTCGTCGCTGGCTTTGCCGGCGAACAGTTCGCTCTCCCCGACGCCGTCAACGCCCTCCGCCGCGCACGCCGCGATCCTGATTCCGGCGAAACGCTCCGCCTCGCCGCCGTCGATCCCCTCAACCTCACCGGCGTGATCACCCCCGACGCCCGTGTCCCGGCCCAGCCCGGCCGCCAACTCACCCTCGTCAACGGCTGGCCCCCACCCGCCGACCCCGCTGCCGAAGCCGCTGCCAGCTAGTCGCTAGTGGTGATGCCCGTTCGTGTAGTGCGCCGCCAGCAGATCCTCGCCCCAGTCGCCCGCGTAGCTCCGCATCACCGAGTGAATGTGATTCGCCTCGTTCTGCGTGTTGTCGTACTCGATAACGAAAGAGGGCCCGGCTAGCGCGTAGTAGTGCCCCGCGCCACGGGCTTCCGGACCGGCCCACAGGAACCGGACCCCATCCAGCCCGTCCTGCTCGATCTTGCGCCACTCGTTGGCTGCCAGATCCGCAGTCTTCCGCTCGACATAGTGTCGAAGCAGCCCAATCAGCCCATCCCGCTGCCTGTCCCGCAACTCCGCCAGCTTGATTCCCCCACCGAGAATCTCGTCAGGGTCGGCAACTCGATAGTTCTTCGTCAGAATGTCATCCGGCGCAACCGGATCCACAATCGCCAGCGCCTTCTGCTCGGAATCCAGCCGACCCAGCAGCTCGCGCGCCATGTCCTCTTCCTCGGCTAGCGTCCGCACACCCTTGTGCTCGCCGTGCCGAACCTCCGCCGGATTCGCGCCCAGGAACAGCGGTAGGACGGACACATAGGTATTCGCAATCACCGTGGCATGAATCCCAATGTGGTGCCCGCCGGCCCGCCAGCCCCAGGGCTCCTCGCCGCCGGGCTTCCCGAAGACACTGAAGTAGTAGATCTCCGGGTCGCGCAGCCAGTGCATGCGCGAGTTCTGAATGCCTTCCCACTCGTCCAGGATGGCCTCCAACTCAATGATCTCCCTGGCCTTCTCCGCTCCGTGCGAGCTCAGAGCCGTGTTCATCATTCGGAACGCCGCCGCGCGCTGAGCTGCAGTCATCTCCTTCAGCCGCAGCCCATTGCGCTCCACGGGTGTGTAGTGCCACAGGTACCGCTCGCCGCCCTCGAAGGGAAACATTGCAACGTCCCGTTGAGCGACGTCCAGCGAATCAACAAACGCCTGAGCCGCCTCGGCCATTTCGGCGGCAACAGCGACGGCGCGCGAGGCCGTGCTGATGTCCGTTGTCGTCATCGGGTCACGCTCCCTCTCGCCGCCGCCGGCTGGCTACCAGTCATACAGATCCAGTATCCAACGCTGCACCGGCGAAAGCATGCGACAGCGCTCGGCGCAGTACTCCACGAAATCGGCCGAATGCGCCTGCGGCGGCAAGGGTCCATCGATCCACGCGTGTAGCGCCCTGTACCGCAGCAAGTCGGCCCTTGGATGATCGGGCTCGAACCCCCGCGGTACCCGCTTGTAGTGCTCCCCGCCCACCTCACCTCCCGCCGCTCGCACCTGCTCTAGCGCGCGTTCCAGCGCCGCCCCGCGATGATTGTCCGCGACCCCGGCTCGAAAGGCCTGCAACGGATCCTTGTCAAACCGATACCGTCCGGCGCCTACTTTCACGCGATCTGGCTCAAGCCGGAGGAAGTAGCCCGGGCAGTCTCGGCTGTGCCGGTTTCCCTGCCAGAACCACATATCGAAGTGGTTCTTGTACGGCCGCTTGTCCCGGCTGAACCGGGTGTCGCGATGGATGCGAAAGATCGAACCGCTCACTCGCGGCTCGGCGTGAATCCCTGGAGCGAACTCCGAGAGCGCCATGCCCATCGCCACGACGAACAACCGCCCAGGCGCTAGCAGTCCCTCGTCGAACCCGCGGCGGTTGGCCTCAAACCACGACTTATTGTTGTTCGCGGCCAGGTCGCCTAGGAACTGGAAGCCTTCACGCGGGAACCCCGCAAACACCTCCGACATCCAGGTACTCCGGGCGTCTCTCGCCGGTCACGGTACCAGCCTCGCTTATGGCTCAGCGGCTGGTACCGACGATCGTTTCTCCAGCGTTTCAGGGACAAACAAGCCGAACGTCAGCGCACCGCACAACCCCAGGGCAGCTACGAAAAACGGTGCCAGCATCAGGCCGAATACGTCGGCCACGCCGCCCACCACGACCGGCCCGCCCATGTCGCCGATCCCACCCACCAGGCGCCACACGGCCAGGAACTCACCGGGCCGCTCCGACGGCGTCAGGTCGGTCCCCAGCGTCAGCATCGAGCCGGACCCGATCCCATTCGAGAAACCGATCAGCAGCCCGATCAGGATCAGCCCCGTGAAGTCCCTCGCCTGGCTCAGCAACGCCATTGAGGCGCTGAACAGCGCGAACGACGGCACGATGGCGAACTTCCGCCCAAAGTGGTCCATCAGGTAGCCGGCCAGCGGAAACAGTGTCATGTCAACGGCGGCCGAGGCGCTGACGGCCAGCCCGATCTCCTGCTCGTTCAGGCCCAGCGCAAAGGCACCGTAGAGAGGCAGCACCACCGGCCGGCCGGAGCGGATGGCCTGGGCGAAGATGTGACCGGTTCCGGCCGTGAAAAGGACGCGGCGGCGTGTCATCAGCGTCTCGCCCAGCCCCCGCAGCAGGCCGATTGCCGACTGCGTACTCTCCTTTTCGTTGTCAGGAGCATCCCGATAGGCGAGCCCGGGGATAAGCCCCACGGCCATGCACGCGCCGGCAATGAGAAATAGGGCCTCGTAGCCCAGCGTGCCCGCCACGGTGCCGCCGACGCCCGGACCGACGAACATGCCTATCCGGTTCGTGCCCCCGAACAGCGACATGATCCGCCCACGCTGATGCCGCGGCGTCACTCGGCGCATGTACTGCATGCGCGACAGCGCCCATAGGCCCATCCCCGCGCCCATCAGCAGTCGGGCGACGATCAGCACCGAGTACGGGGGCGAGAGAGCCAGCACCATCACGGCCGTGGCCATCACTAACAGTCCGGCAATCTGACCTACCCATTCGGAGATCCGGTTGAGCAGGAGACCCGACGGCAGCGTCCAGAGCAGCGTGCCCAGCGCCGCCATTCCCACCGCCAGGCCGACCAGCGTGATGTTCTCCTGGCCGGTTCGCGGATCGCGAACCAGGTCGGCCACGAACAGCGGCAGCGTGGGCACCAGCATGCCCATGCCGACGGATGCGGTGAAGATCTGAATGTAGACGCGCGGAACTAGCGCGGTAACGGTGTTGAGCGCGCGCCCGGAGTGCACGGGCGCGCATGGTATGACACAACGCCACGCTCGAACGTGGACAATGGCGCAAGCAGTCGAGCCTTAGGGGAATCCAATGCAGGCCATTCGCGTCAACCAGCCGGGCGGACCCGAAGCTCTTTCCTACGAATCCATCGCCGACCCCAGTCCGGCCGCCGACGAGGCGGTCATCCGAATAGAGGCCATAGGCGTCAACTACATCGACACCTATCAGCGCAGCGGCCAGTATCCACTTGATCCCCCGTTCACCCTTGGCATGGAAGGCGCTGGCGTCGTCGAGGCCGTCGGATCCGATGTCAGCGACTTGGCGGTTGGGGACCGGGTCGCCCACGCCATGCACCTGGGTTCCTACGCCGAGCTACAGGCTGTCCCGGCCGCCCAACTCATCAAGCTGCCCGACGCCATCGACACCCGCCAGGCTGCGGCCGCGATGCTGCAGGGCATGACTGCGCACTACCTGGCCCACAGCACCTATCCGCTGGCTGCCGGGCACACGGCCGTCGTGCACGCGGGCGCTGGCGGCGTGGGACGCTTGCTGAGCCAGATGGCCAAGCGCGCCGGGGCCCGCGTCATTGCCACCGCCGGAACCGCCGCCAAGGCCGAAATCGCCGCCGCGGCGGGCGCCGACGACGTCATCATCTACAGCGAAGCCGACTTTCTCGATGAGGTCCGCCGCCTGACCGATGGGGCCGGTGTCGAAGTCGTCTACGACGGCGTCGGCGCGGCCACCTACGAGCGCAGCTTTGACTGCCTCAAGCCGCGCGGTCTCCTTGCGCTCTACGGCGCGTCCAGCGGCCCAGTGCCGGAACTGAACCCGCAGATCCTCAACGCCAAGGGCTCGCTCTTTCTCACCCGTCCAAGCCTTGGGCACTACACGCTCACGCGCGACGAACTGGAATGGCGCGCGGGCGATGTCTTGTCCTGGGTCGCGGCCGGCGACTTGACCCTCATGATCGACCGCGAAGTCGCGCTGGCAAACGCCGCCGATGCTCACATTGCCCTCCAGGGCCGCGAAACCAGCGGCAAGGTGCTCCTGATTCCCTGAGCGCCGAAGCACCGGACGCCGACGCCGACTTGCAACGCCGGGTTGAGTTCCTACTGGAGCTCGACAAAGCTAAGGGCGTCCTCCGGCGCAACCTCATCACGGCTGAGGAGCGTCGCGAGAACGACGCCGAGCACGGCTGGCACGTCACCATGTTCGCGCTGGTACTGGCCGACTACGCCCCGCCGGGTACCGATATCTCCCGCGTCATTGCCATGCTCCTGGTGCATGACATCGTGGAGATCGACGCTGGCGATGCCTTCGTCTACGACGAGGAAGCCAAGGCGCAGCAGCCCGCGCGCGAGCGTGCCGCCGCGGACCGCCTATATGGCCTCCTCCCGCCTGACCAGGGACGCAACCTGCATGCTCTCTGGGAAGAGTTCGAAGCCCGTCACACCCCCGAAGCTCGCTTCGCCGCCGCCCTCGACCGTCTTCAACCCCTGCTCCTCAACTTCCACACCCAGGGCCGGGCCTGGCGCCAACATGGCGTCACCCGCGACCAGGTCCTAACCGTCAACGCCCACATCGCCCACGGCTCCGAGGCTCTGTGGGCCTTTGCTCGTAATCTGATCAACGAAGCCGTGCGGCTGGGCTACCTGCACCCCTAGGTTCCAAGAATCCAATCGTGCTCTTGGGCCGAACGCCTGGTGAAATGACCGCCAGTTGGTAGCTCGGCACGAATTCAATGTCGACTAGCGTGCCAAGTTCGTCGCTCTACGCGCCCAAGCCAAATAGCCGCGCCGCATTTCCCCCGTAAATCTTCGCCCGCTCCTCCTCGCTCACCGGCAGGCTGTCCACGATTGGACTGATCATGTCCGGCTCAACCCACGGGTGGTCGCTGGCGAACATCAGCTGATCCGGCCCCACCATCTCAAGGCCGTACCGCACCGCCGCCGGCCACGGGGAGACCGTGTCGAACCAGATCTGCCGCAGGTATTCGCTGGGCGGCTTCGTCAGGTTCTCTGCCCCGCGCTTCAGCACCATCGTCTGGTGGTCCAGCCGGCCGATCAGGTACGGCAGCGCGCCGCCGACATGCGGGCACACGATCGTCAAGTCCGGATAGCGGTCCATCAGCCCGCTCACGATGATGCGCGCCAGCGCGATCGTCGTATCGAACATCAGGCCGAGCGCGCCGGTCAGGTTCCGGCCCTCCACCTGGTCGATGGTCACCGGGCAGGCGGGATGCAGGTACAGCGGGATGCCCAGCTTCTCGGCCCGCCCGAACAGCCACTCGAACTCCGGCTCGTCCGGGTGCCGCCCGTCCAGGTTGGCGTAGAGCAGCACGCCCCGCATGTCCAGGTCGTGCACCGCCCGATCCAGCTCCTCGCGTGCGGCCGCCTCTTGATAAAGCGGTAGTACGCACAGCCCGGCAAAGCGTCCGGGATACGCGCGAGTCTGCTCGGCGATGTAGTCGTTGAACAGCCGCGCCAGCATCGGCCCGTCGTCCCCAAAGCGCTCCGGTCCCGGGTCGTTGGGCGAAAGCACCGTCAGGTCAATCCCCGCCGCGTCCATTGTCCGCACCTTGGCGTCCATGTCCGAGTGCCCCGGCATGGCCGTCCGCCGCCATTTGCCGGTATCGATGAACAGCGTGTCGCCGTCCCGGAACGCCAGCGGTTCCTCGTCACGGGTTAGCAGGTAGTCCAGGAACGGTTCCGGCCAGATGTGGCTCTGGGTGTCGATTCGCATTCGGACCTGTGCGTTCGACCGCGGTCGTCGCGCAACCGCGGGAGGTGCTCGCCGAAGCACCGACTCCGGTGAGCTGATCGAGCGTTGCCGATTATGCGCGTTTGCCTGCCTCGACACGGACCGGCAGGATTCGGAAGCCGTCTGCGCCCGAGACCGAACCATGGATCCGAGCTTGCTCGAATCGGTCGTGAATCGACCTGTGTTTGACCTCGGAACACCCTACGACATGGGCATGCCCGTGCATCCGTCACATCCGCCCTACGTCTTTACTCTGCAGCGGCGTCACGGCGACACCATGCGCCCGGGTGGACTTGGCTCGGCCAACGAGCTGATCGTTATGTGCGGCCACACCGGCACTCATCTCGACGCGCTCGCCCATTTCGCACGCGACGGCATCATGTGCGGCGGCCTCGAAGCGGCCAAGGTCCAACGTGGTGGCCGTGGCATGACTGAGCACGGCATTGAACGCGTGCCCCCCATCGTGCGCCGCGGCGTGCTGCTCGACGTGGCCGGCGCCGAGGGCGTGGACATCCTGCCCAACGACTTCGCCATCACCGCCGAGGTCGCCCAGGCGGTTGCCCGCGAGCACGGCGTCAAAGTCCGCAAGGACGACGCCGTATTGGTTCGTACCGGCCTCATGCAACGCTGGAACGACCCTGCTTTCCTGGACCTCGAAAACGGCCAGCCCGGCATCACCGCCGACTGCGCCGAATGGCTGGCCGAGACCGGCGTCTACCTGGGCGGCGCCGACACCATGACCTTCGAGTTCATCCCCGCCGGCGACGACCGCCTTCCGGTCCACGGTATCTTTCTTGTGGACCATGGCATCCACATCCTAGAGAACGCCGATCTCGAGTCGCTCGCCGCCGCAGGCGTCCACGAGTTCCTCTTTGTAATGTCCCCGCTCAAGATCGTTGGCGCCACCGCCTCGCCGGTCCGCCCCATCGCCATCGCCTAGCGTCCGCCCGACG
>VXPS01000372.1 GCA_009839425.1 Chloroflexota bacterium | reverse complement strand
AGATTCCGGCGTCTTCGCCGGAAATCGGTGAGGGGTCTTCCGGGCAACCAGCCTCGGGTTTCGCAAAGGTCTTCTCTGGGGAGAGGGTTGGGATCAGGGTCTTGCGAGCGCCTGCCCTCGGGTTTGGCAAAGGTCTCCGTATAGGAGCGCGCCGCTGATCGTTGTCCAGGGAGTCACCAAGCGCTACGACGGCGAGCCCGCCCTCGCCGACGTCTCTATCGCCATCGCCCGCGGTGAGTTCGCCTTCCTCATCGGCACCAACGGCGCGGGCAAGACCACCCTGCTCCGCATTCTCCTGCGCGAGGAACCGTTCGACTCCGGCGTCGTCCTCGTCAACGGCGTCGATGTCTCCAGGATTCGCGGCGCAGCTCTCACCAAGTTCCGCCGCCGCATCGGCGTTGTCTTCCAGGACACTCGTCTCCTACCCAACGCCACCGTTCGAGAGAACGTCGGCCTGCCGCTCCAGGTCCGCGGGCGCGCCAGTCGCGAGATCGACGTGGCTGTAGACCAGGTGCTCGAGCGTGTGGCTCTTGCGGACAAATCCGAGCGCTTCCCCCGGCAACTCTCCGGCGGTGAACAGCGCAAGGTCGCCCTCGCCCGCGCCGTCATCGCCAAGCCTGACATCCTGCTCTGCGACGAACCCACCGACAGCATCAACCCGACGCACGCGCGCGAGATCATGGGCCTGTTGCTCGAAATCAATAGTGATGGCGTCACCACCCTCGTCGCCACCCACGACAGCGAAATCGTCAACAACCTCCGCCGCCGCGTCATCCGCATGGATGCCGGCGCCATCCTCGCCGACGAACCGGTTGGAGTGTTCAACTCCGGCTAGCAGCGGATCGGCAACGCAATACCACCGGTTTCTCATGCCCCGCTTATCGCTCTGCGTTACCGTGGAATCAGCCTCTTCCGGTCGTACGTCCCATGCAAAGCTCCATCCGTACCGCCCTCATGCTGGCCGGCTCCGTCGTCGCGCTCTGTTTCGTGTTCTCAGTCGGGTTTGTCGCCGGCGCCACGGCTCTCGGTCCCGGCATTCCGCCCCCGCAGGTCGTCGCCGGCGATCCGCCGCCTGAGCTCAAGGATGGGGACGAAGAGGTCGACTTCAGCCTGTTCTGGGAAGCCTGGAACGTTATCCAGGACAACTACTTCGACGGTCCATTGGCCGCCGAAACCTTGCGCGAAGGCGCCATCCGCGGCCTGGCCCAGGCCACGGAGGATCCCTACACCCTCTACCAGGATCCTGAGCAGGCCCGTCGGTCCAGCGCGCATCTGGCTGGTTCGTTCGTCGGCGTTGGCATTCGCATTGAACTTCGCGACGACCTCCCCTTCATCATCCAGCCGATTCCCCAATCACCGGCCGAGGCCGCCGGCATCGGCATCCACGAGTACGTCCTGGCCGTGGACGGCGTCTCGACCGAGGGCATGGCCCTCTCGGAATTCGGACGACGCGTGCGCGGCGAGCGTGGCACGCCCGTCACCCTCACGCTGCGACGGGAAGGTGAAACCACCCAGCGCGACGTCACTATCATCCGGGAACGGATCATCGTGCAGTCGGTGACCACCAGGGTCTTCGACGACGTCGGCTACATCCGGATCGCCAACTTCTCGTCTCGAACCTCCGGCGAGGTTCACCACGCCCTCACCGGGCTTCAGACCGCGGGCGTTGAGCGGCTGATTGTGGACCTGCGCAACAACCCCGGCGGGCTGCTTGACGCCAGCGTCTCGGCCACCAGCCGCTTCCTGCCCGAGGGTGAAATCATCCTGCGTCGCGAAAGCCGCAAGGAGCCGACGCAGGTCTACAACGCCATCAGCGGGTTCCGCGACCTGCGGACTCCCCTGGTCATCCTGGTCAATTCCGGATCGGCCAGCGGTTCCGAGGTGTTCGCGGGCGCCCTCCAGGCCCATGGCCGCGCCACGCTCATCGGCGAACAGACGCACGGCAAGGGCTCCGTGCAGGAACTGCACAGGCTCTCTGACGGATCCATCATGCGCGTCACCACCGGTATCTGGTTCACGCCGGCCGGCATCGCGCTGGCGGGCGCCGGCAGTGGTCTCACGCCGGACCTCCACGTCGAAATGCCCGACGGACAGCTCGGCGGTGACGACGATTCGGTGCTTGCGGCCGGCCTGGAAGCCGTGCGGGCACTACCGCTGGACGTTAGCCGCTAGCTGTCGGCGCCGGCGCTGGGCTTGGGGCCGCGGCCGGGATTGCCACGATCAGGCGCACGCCGTAGCCCCGCGCCACCTTGGCTCCGGGGCCGGGTTCCTGACCCACCACGATCTCCCCGGATGTCCCGGGGGTTGGAATCAGCCGAATCGATCCAACCAGCAGACCATTGTCGAACAGCGTGCGTTCAGCCGCGTCCACCGTCAGCCCCACCAGTTCGGGCACCACGACCTCTCCAACACGCACCACCGTCAATTGCACCTCGGACCCGCTCGGCACGCCTTCGCCGCTGGCCGGAACCTGCCCAATCACGACTCCATTCGGCGCCGAGTCGTCCTCGACATAGGTGGTCTCGCCCACCGCGAGCCCGACGAGCTCAATGGCGCGCCGCGCATCGTCTTCCGCCCGCCCAACCACCGGGGGCACCGGCACGATCTCTACGCCGCGGCTGATCTGCACCACCACCACCGACCGCCGATCCACCGTTGCCCCCGCCAGCGGTTCCTGGCCAAGGACCGTTCCGGCCGGCACGTCCTCGTTGAAGGCGGCTACTTCGATCACCTGGAATCCTCCCCGATCCAGCGTGGCACGCGCGTCTTCCACCGGAAGCCCAACGACGTTAGGGAGCGGCGCCAACGACGGTCCCCGGCTGACCGTCACGATCACCGGCGTCAATCGCTGTACGGACGTGCCGGCCGCCGGGTCCTGGCGGATTACCAGTCCCGCGGCCACCCGGTCGTCAAACGCCTCTTCCACCCGCGGCTCCAGGCCCGCGGCTTCCAGGAGGTCCTTCGCTGCCTCGGCGTTCAGGTTGACAGCCAGGGGTACCTCCACAACGTCCGCGTTCGGGTCTTCGCGGCGCGGCACCAGAGGCTCATCGCTGCTTGGCACCGGCGCCCCCGGCTGCAGGAGCGCCTCGGCGTCTTCGGCCAGGTCCTGGAGCCCGGCCAACGGATTAACCACGGCGGCTAGCACCAGCATGAACACGATCGCGGCCGCTCCCAGCGCCAGGGCAAGGCCCCACACGGGCACCACGGTCCGTCGCACCGGAGACCGGCCGGGCCGTCGCACCATCCGGCCGGGTCGGCGCGGCGAATTGACACGCCTGGCGCGCCTTCGGCGTCGCTCGACGGCGGTGCTCATGTCACTGGGTTACGTAAGGCCTCGCATCGCTGTGCCCGCCTCGAGCCTACGGCGCATCGATGGCCGCTGGCCTCACGTGGCGCTGGCGGCGCTCCGGCGACTGCCCGCCTCGGCCGGCGCGGGCGCGTGCCCGTTGGTGGTCTCACCGTTGACCGGAGTCCTGTCCAGGCGCAGCGACAGCAACTCCGAGACACCGTCTTCGCGCATTGTCACGCCGTAAACCGTGGATGCGGCTTCAACGCTGAGGGCGTTGTGCGTGATCAGCAAAATCTGCGTGCGCTCGCTCAGGCGTTGCACCTGCTGACAGAACCGCATGACGTTCTGATCGTCCAGCGCCGCGTCCACCTCGTCCAGGATGCAGAACGGCGGCGGGCGAATCTTCAGCAGCGCCAGGATCAGTGCCGCCGAAACCAGCGCCCGCTCACCGCCCGATAGCGCCGCCAGCTGCTGCGGTCGCTTGCCCGGCATGCGAATCGAGAACTCCACCCCGGTTTGTTCGATGTCGTTGGGCGACGTCAGCGTCATGTGCGCCTCGCCCCCCCCGAACAGGTCGGTAAAGGTCTCGCTGAACGCCGCGTTCATGGTCTCGAACGTGGCCATGAATTCGGTGTGCAGTTGCTGCTGGAGGTCGCGCGCCAAGGTTTGCAGGTTGGTCTCGGCGCCTTCCAGGTCCGCAATCTGCTGCCGCGCGTCCTCGACCCGGCTGCGCTCGCGCTCGTACTCCTCTGGGGCCAGCGGGTTGATCGGCCCCAGCCGGTCCAGCAGCCGCCGCAGCTCTGCCGTCCGACGCTCGATTTGGCCAACCGGTGTTGAGGCCTTGCCGGCCTCAAGGCGTTCGATGCCCAGGTCGTCGCGAGCCTGGGACCGAATCTCGGCGCGTCGTTCAACCAGGCGCTCCGTCTCGCGCTGCGCCGCCGCCACCTCCGCCTCGGCCCGGGCCTGTTCTTGCGCTCGCACTTCGGTCCGCATTTGCAACCGCTGCAGATCCAGCCTGGCTTCCAGCGCCTCGGATTCCAGTTGACGGATGAGGCCCTCGTCAGGCGCGTCCTCGTCGTCAGCGACAGCGTCCATCTCGACCAGCGTGGCGGCAGCCGCGGTCAGCGCCTGCTCGGCGTCCATCCGCTCGCGCTCCAGGGCTCCAGCCTCGGCCGTTGCCTGCGACGCGGCCGCACGGCGCTGGGCCGCTTGGGTCCGCAGATCGACCGCGCGACGCTCGTTCACCCCCAACGTCGCTTCCAGTGCCGCCAACTGCGCCTCCGCCTCCGCGGTGCCTGCGGCGGCTTCTCCCGACTGATCAAGCTCCTCACTCAGCCGCATGACGTCCTGCTCGGACTCCTTGACGCGCGGTGCCAGCTCCTCCAGGCGCCCCTTGATGCTGCCCAGGCGTTCCCCGGCGTCGTGGGTTCTGGCGCTAAGGGCGTGCGCTTCCGCCTCGGAGCGCTGATGCAGCCGAATCGCCGTGGTCGCCGCGTCGTGCGCGTGCTGATGCGCGCTGGCTGCCGCGGCACGGTCCGCTTCGGCGCCACGCAGAGCGTTGTCGGCTGAGCGCAATGCGTGGTCGGCGTCCCTCGCGGCGTGCTCCAGTTCTGGCTGTCGCCGTTGAGCTTCATCCAGCGCCCGTTCAACCTTGGCCAGCCGCTTGCCGATATCCCGTCCTGCGGCGTCCTCCGCGCTCAGCCGCACCGTGCCGTCGATGTCGATCGCGTCGCCGTCCAGCGTCACGATTTGATAGTCGGCAAGGTCGGTCTGGTCCTGGCGCGCCCGCAGCGCGGCGTCCAGGTTGTCGGCCACCAGAACTCGGCTCAGCAACCGCCGCACCAGGTCGGAGTCGGGACCGATGGCCTCCACCATGTCGGCCAGCGTCCCGCGCACGCCCGCCGGCGTGGCGATCGCATCGCCCTCGTACGGCCAGCCCCGGAACCCGGCAGCCGGTCGCCAGCGCAGCCGGTTCAGTTGCAGATCGCGCGCGGCCGCTCGCAAGGCGGCTCCTTCCGCGGGGCTTGCGACCAGCAGGGTGTCCAGCCCGTTCGCAAACGCCGCCTCCAGGAGTCGCAAGGCCTCGGGGCTGCGCGGGCGCATCCGATCGCGGAAGCGGCCGATCACCGTGTCGGGTGTCGCCTCCCGCAGCGCGCGCAGCGCCTCGTCGGTTCCTCCGGCGTGGGCAGTGGCGTCCCTGAGCGCTTCCAACTCCCGTTCCAGCGAGGCGCTGGCCTCGGACCCCGCGCGTAGCTCCGCTTGCGCGAGGGCTTGGGCCTGCTGCGCGGCGCGTGCCGCGTCCACGGCGGCGCGTTGCGCCTCCGCGGCCTGTTCAACGCCTGCCGCGGCTGCTTGCGCCTCGCGCTCCGCGGCCTCAGCGTCGGCTCGAGCGGTCCCGGCCAGTTCGGCGGCGGCTCCCGCCTGCTCCTGGAGCCGCCTGATCTCGGCCTCCAGCGTCTCATCTTCGCCCAACAGGTGCCGCTGGCGTTCTCGCAGCGAGGTGCGCCGGTCACGTGCGCTCGCCAGCTGGCTGGCCAGCGTCTGCATTCGACCCCGCCGTTCGCGCTCCGGCGCCAGCGCTTCCAGCAGCCGCTGGCGTTCGCTCTGCACCTGCGCCACGTGCGCATCCAGCTCCGCCAGCGACTGCTCGGCGACCTGCGCTTCTTCGGCCAGCGCCTCGGCGCGCGCCGCCAGGCTCGCGCCCCGCCCGCTCAGGTCCGTGTGGCGGCTTTCCAGGTGTCGCTGGCGTTCCACCAGCCGCGCCCGTTGCGCCGCCCGCGCCGCCGCCTCGCGTCGAGCCTGCTCGACCTGGTTCCGCGCCGTCGCCAGGTCCTGCTCGAGCTCCGAACTCCGTAGCGATGCCTGCGTGGCTTGGCGGCGCAGTTCTTCCGCCGGTTCAGCCAGCAGCGCGGCCAGCGCTTCGGTCGCCTGCAGCTCGCGCTCTTCCGCGGCCTCCAGTTGCCGGTTCACCGTGAACAGCCGGTGTCGAGCCAGCGTCATCTGGCCCTCGCGCAACTCGCGTTGCAGGTCCGCCCCGCGCTCGGCCACCTGCGCCTGCTCGCGCAGCGTATCCAGCCGGGACTCGATCTCGGCGGTCAGGTCGCGCAGGCGCTGGAGATTCCGCCGAGTCTCGGTCAGTCGCCGCCAGGCCTGGTCACGCCGCGCGTAGAAGCGAGCCACGCCGGCTGCTTCCTCTAGGAACGCCCGCCGATCCTCCGGCCGCTGCTGCAGCACTTGCTCAACCTGGCCCTGGTTGATCACCGAGTGCCCGCCATGACTCGCCGAACCCGCGCTCATAAGGTCCAGCACGTCCCGCAGGCGCACCCGCGCCCCATTGATCGTGTACTCCGAGGCCCCCGTCCGGAACAGCCGCCGCCCGATCACCACCTCGTCGAACTCCGTGGGCAGCCAGTCGGCCGCGTTGTCAAACGTCAGCCGCACGTCGGCCATGCCGGTGCGCCGCCGCGAATCCGAGCCCCCGAAGATCACGTCCTCCGCCCGGCGGATCCGCAGCAGGCGCGGCGCTTGTTCCCCCATCGCCCAGCGGATCGCGTCCGAGAGATTGCTCTTGCCCGCGCCGTTCGGTCCCACGATGGCCGTGACCCCGGGCCGGAACTCAAACGTCGTACGCCGCGGGAACGTCTTGAACCCCTGGAGTTCAATCTGCCGCAGGTACATCCGTCGTTCCTTCGCCCTCATCAAGCTCCGCCAGCGCCGCACGCGCCGCCGCCTGCTCGGCACGCTGCTTGCTCGAGCCCTGGCCTGAGGCCAGCACCTGGTCATCGGCCTGAACCGCCATGGTGAACAGCCGGTCGTGGTCCGGTCCCTGCACGCTCACCAGCACATATGCGGGCGTGGCGCCCTGCGTCGCTTGCAGTTTTTCCTGGAGTTGGGATTTGTAGTCCTTGGCCGGGCCTTCCCAGCCGTAGCGATTGAGCTCGCGGATCAGGATGGGACCCAGCAGCTCGCGCAGCACCTCCAGCCCCTGGTCCAGGTACACCGCGCCCAGCACCGCCTCAAACGCTCGGCCCAGCACGCTGGCGCGTGAACGACCGCCGCTCAGGTCCTCGCCGCGCCCCAACTGCACGAAATCGCCAAGCCCCAGCTCCTCGCCAATCTCGCCCAGCGTTGTCAGGTTCACCAGGGACGCTCGGGCGTGCGTCAGCCGGCCTTCGGAACGGTCCGGGTACCGCTTGAACAGCAGTTGGGCGGCCACCAGGCCCAGCGCCGCGTCACCCAGGAACTCCAGCCGTTCGTTGCTGTCCGCGTCGGCCAGGTCGGCCTCGTTGACGATCGACCGGTGCACCAGCGCCTGGGCCAGAAGCGTCCGGTCCTCGAAACGCACACCCAGGCGCGCCTCCAGGCATTCCAGCGTCGCGTCGTCCAGCGTCAGGTTCGACATGCGCACGCCCAGGGCCGTCTGGAGGGTCGGAAGAGTCGGTGAACTAGGGAGCGGAGGTCGGCGGAGCCCAGGCGGGTGGGCTGGAGGAGGCATATCGCGATCAGCGCGTCAGTGCCTCCATTCGCCTCCCGATCATGCGTGCTGCGCGGCGCCCTGTTCCTGCACGCTCAGACACCACTCACGATACTTCGCCGAGCGTCCCCGCACGATGTCAAAGTACAAGTCCTGCAGCGCGCCCGTCACCGGACCGATCTCGCCGTCGCCGATGATGCGGCCGTCGATCTCCCGCACCGGTGAAATCTGCGCCCCCGTTCCCACCAGGAACAGTTCGTCCGCGATATACAGCTCCGTGCGGTCGATCGGCCGCTCGATCGTCTCGATTCCCAGGTCGTCCAGCGCAATCTGCATCACCGTGCCGCGCGTCACCCCTTCCAGGATGTCCTCGCTCAGCGACGGCGTCAGCAGCTTCCCGTGCCGCACGATAAACAGGTTCTCGCCCGAACCCTCGCTCACGTGCCCGTCGTGCGTCAGCATGATCGCCTCGTCGAACCCGGATTCCAGCGCTTCAGTCTTTGCCAGCGACGAGTTCACGTAAATCCCCGTCACCTTCCCGCGCGCCGGGATCATGTTGTCATTCACCCGCCGCCAGGCCGAAATCGTGCAGCGGATCGGCTTCTCAATGTCCAGGTAATTGCCGAACGGCAGCGCAAACAGCGTGAACCCGTTCTCGATCGGCCGCAGCCCGTCCGGCCCCATCGCCACCATGTTCAGTCCCACTTGCAGCGCGCTCTTGAACGCCAGCGGCCGCACGTACACGTCCTCGCGGAAGTTCCCCGCCCGCAGCACGTTCACGCAGATCTCCACCAGCTCGTCCACCGAGTAGTCAATGCCGATCCGCAGAATCCGGGCCGACTGGTGCATCCGCTCAAAGTGCTCGCGCACCCGGAACAGCAGCAGCTGCTCCTCTTCGTCGTCCCAGTAGGCGCGAATCCCCTCAAACACCCCGGTCCCGTAATTCAGCGCATGCGTCATCACGTTGACCTTGGCGTCCGCCAGATCCATGTATTCGCCGTTAAGAAACGCTTGCATCAGGACCCCCGCC
>VXPS01000253.1 GCA_009839425.1 Chloroflexota bacterium | reverse complement strand
CGGGCGCTGGGGTCCTTTCCGTCGGCTGATTCATCTGCGCCACCGGCGCCGGCGCTACCGCAACCGCGCTAGCGGTCGTTACGGTTCGGCTTTCGCCGCAGGAAGCCAAAATGCCTGCGACCACAAGCGACACAGCCACCGCACCTAGCAGGCGGCGGCTCGGGCTAAGGCCGGTCATGCGGTCGCGGTTCTCCTAGGGCGCACACGCGCCCTCGGTTGTGATTGTATTCACAAAGTCGGCTCCCCGCGAATCCTCGCGGACGGCCCCGGCAGCTCAGGACTGACTATTCCTCGTCGCCCCGCAGTGCCGCCAGCACCGTCAGGTCTTCGAGCGTCGTCGTGTCGCCCACCACCTCGCGACCGGCCGCGATGTCCCGCAGCAGGCGCCGCATGATTTTGCCGCTGCGCGTCTTTGGCAGCGCATCGGTAAACCGCAACTGCTTGGGACAGGCAAACCGACCGAGAACCTGACCGACGTGCGCGATCAACTCGGCCTGCAGTTCGTCGCTGCCGTCGACCTCCGCGCGCAGCGTGACAAATGCCGAAATGAACTCACCAGTAATCGGATCTGGCGCACCAACGACGGCCGACTCGGCCACGGAGGGATGGCTGACCAACGCGCTCTCCACTTCGGCGGTGCCGATACGGTGACCGGCCACGCTGAGCGTGTCGTCCACCCGGCCGATGACCCAGTAGTAGCCGTCGGTATCGCGAACGGCCCCGTCGCCGGTCAGGTAGCGGCCGGGGAACTTCTCCCAATAGGTCTCGATGAGTCGCTCGCTGTCGCCGTACTCGCCGGGATGCCCGGGCTGGCCCCAGCCTTCCTGGTAAATGCCGCGAAGCATCGATGGCCAGGCCCGCTTGATGATCAGCAGCCCCCGCTGCCCGTCCGGCACGGGCTCGCCGTCCTCTCCAACAACCGCAGGCTCCACACCCGGAAACGGCAGCGTGGCCGAGCCAGGCTTCAGGGTCGTCGCGCCCGGGAGCGGCGTGATCAGCACCCCGCCCGTTTCCGTCTGCCACCAGGTGTCCACGATCGGGCAGCGCCCGCCGCCGATGACCCGGTGATACCAGAGCCAGGCGTCGGGGTTGATCGGCTCCCCCACCGTGCCCAATAGCCGCAGGCTCGAGAGGTCGTGCCCCTCAGGATGGTGGTCGCCCCAGCGCACGAACGTGCGGATGGCGGTAGGCGCCGTGTAGAACACCGTGACCCGGTATTTCTCCACGATCTCCCAGAAGCGATCCTCGGCCGGGTGATTGGGCGCGCCTTCGTACATCACGCCCGTAATGCCGTTGGCCAGGATTCCGTAGACGATGTAGCTGTGTCCCGTCACCCAGCCGATGTCGGCCGTACACCAATAGATGTCGTCGTCTCTCAAGTCGAAAATGAGCTTCGATGTCAAGGCCGTGTAGACCATGTAGCCGCCCTGCGCGTGGACCACGCCCTTGGGCTTGCCGGTCGTCCCACTGGTGTACAGGATGTAGAGCGGATGCTCGGCGGGCAGATGCGCCGGCGGACACACGTCGGAATGACCCGCAATCGCGTCGTCCCACCACACGTCACGTCCGTCGACCCAGCCAATGTCGTTTTCGCATCGTTTAAGGACGATCACGCCCTCGACCGAGGGACACGCGTCGTCGGCCAGCGCGGCGTCCACGTTGCCTTTGAGCGGAATCACCCGCCCACGTCGCCAACCGCCGTCGGCGGTAATGATCATGCGGGCGCCAGCGTCGTTGACCCGGTCGCGAATGGCGTCGGCGCTGAAACCGCCAAACACCACGCTATGCACCACGCCCAGGCGCGCGCACGCCAGCATGGCCACGGGCAGCTCTGGAACCATGGGCATGTACAGGACAACGCGGTCGCCGGATTCCAAACCCTGCGCGTTCAGCGCGTTGGCGAAGCGCTGTACATCGGACAGCAGGTCGGCATATGTGACAACGCGCGTGTCGCCCGGCTCACCTTCCCAGTAGTAGGCCACCCGGTCCCCGCGCCCGGCTTCAACGTGCCGATCCAGGCAGTTGACCGAGATGTTGGTCTCGCCGTCCACGAACCACTTGACGAAAGGCGGCTTCCCCTCCTGCAGCTGCGTCCAGGGCTTGAACCAGGTGAAGCCGTCGGTAATCTCGCGCCAGAACCCTTCGGGATCCTCAAGGCTGCGCCGATGCAGCTCCTGGTAGGCCTCGAACGACGGGACGTGCGCGGCCGCAGCGAAGTCCGCCGGAGGGGCGAATAGCTCTGTCTCTTGCGAAGCCTGATGCGTGTCCTGCGCCGCCGCCATCAATCACCCTCGTCGGTCTATAGGGTTGACCCGGGCGGAACCGAGGCTAGGGACCGGCCTCGAACCCGTCAACTCTGACGCTCCCCCACAGCAACCAGCGTCGCCGGTCCCGGTGCCCCAACCCGTCAACAATGCGCGGTAGGTCAGTCCTCCGCTATGTCGACGTATGTGGGGCTGGACCACGCCATGTGGCCGTCCAGTTGGAGCACACGTACGTGGTAGGCATGAACGCCGGCCGGCGGTGCGGCGTCGGTCCAGGTCACCTGTGTGTCCAGCGGACCGCCATCTCGTGGCAGCGCCTGCAGGCGCAGGTGAGCGCCCAGACCGGCCGCCGCAAAAAATATCGGGCCGTCTTCGATTCCTTGCAGCTCCTGTGTCACCGTCAGCGGCTCGGCGCAGAACTCGATCGTCGCATCACTCGCGGCGGCCAGGTCCATCAACACCCCGTCGTAGTCCCCGGCCGTTTCGCTTGTCCACCGCACGCTGTGCCCGTCGGCCCCAGTCAGCCCCTCTTCCGGATGGTCAAAGGCGAATGGCTCGACCCGGTTGAGTCGCGCTCCGTGAACGGTCAGTTCACCGTCCCAGGTCTGCTTGCGACCCCGCGCAATCCGCAGATTCCCCGTCCACGCCACCAGGACGTGTAACGGGTCACCGGCGGGCGTCCATCGATAGACGGGTTCGCCGTCGCGATACACCGCCATCTCGATGATCGGGGCCGTGCCGTTTGCCCTGGCGTCCACGGACACGTTCCCATGAGCTTCGGCATCGGCGCCCATGCGCGCGCCTGCGATCTGGGTATCCACCAGGATTCGCGCACCCGAGGTTCCGTGACAGTGGCGCGAGTGCAGGCCCTCCCAGATGCCGTCGCGCGTAAGTTCGGTCGCACGAATGCACGCGAGGCCGCCGTTGACCGGCATTTCGTTCGCATTGGCCAGCGTTGCACCTGGTCGTCCCATGTGGTCGTCGCTGCCGGCCAGAAAACCGACGCGTGCGCCGGACGCCAGCGCCTGCCGGAGAAACCACTCCGAGGTGCCGTGCGCGGAGTGCACCTCCACCACCGGCTCCAGCTTCGGATCGATCCAGCGCAATTCCGCGCGCCGGCCTCCGACGTGCGGCAGCAGCATTACGTCGTCGCGCCCACGCAGGCGCGCGTACAGCTCTTCCACGTTGAGGGCGTCACGCTCGCGGTCCAGCGGCCGGCGGTCCTCGATCAGCCAGTGCCCGGATCGTGAAATGTCGTCGGCCTCGGGGATGCCGCGAAAGATCACGTTCCGGTCGCCTCCGACCTCGGTGTTGCCGGACCACTCGTAGCCGTGGAAGCACACAAACTCGCCGTCTTCGTGGATCGCCTCCACTTCGCGACGCAGCCGCGCCCAGAACGCGTCCGTGATCTGAAAGTCGTTGCCCTGGTGACAGGTGAAGTCGGCGCAGGCGAGATGGCGCGCGAAGTGGAAGTAGTCCGACGATGGGTTGGTACCCACGGTTTCGCCACTCTGCCCGTGCAGATCGCCCCACCAACGACGTTGATCCGGCAGCTCGGCGGCAACCCGGATCGGGTTGCTGGTTGCTCTGAGGCCGCTGGTTTGGTCCGTCACTTGGAGGCGGACCACTCCGGGTGCCTCCAGCGTCAGATTCTCAATCGGGATGACAGGCCCTGCGCCCGCGGCCGTCCCCAGCACGGGGTCACGGTCCGACATCGCGACCTGGAGCGAAGCCCCCGGCACATCGGTCGGATTGCCCCATACGTCTTCGAATCGGGCGCGAAGCGCAAACGGTTCGCCGGCCCGCACGTCGCTCGGGGCAATGGCCGCCAGCCGCACCGCCGGCCCCGCCACCACCGGAAACGTCAGAAACCCGTCCAGGTCCAGAAACTCCTGGGCACCCTTGCAATCCACCGAGACCTGAAATTCAAATGCGTGCACCACGGTCACGGGCGCGCGGATTCCGGGACTACCTGCTGAGGTGTCGCCGAAGGTCAGCTCCAGCCTGTCGCCGGGCCACAGTCCGCCATCGTCGGTGTGAACGGTCACCGCCGGAACGAACGGCCGCCGGTGCCCGCGTTCGTTAAAGCGAGACACCGGGCGCACACTGCCCTCCGACACGGTCCGAACCGCCAGGTAGCCAGGCGCGGACGGATCTTCAAACTGCGGATGCCCCAACCCCGCCTGCGCCCGCCACGAGACTCGTACCGCCCCGCGGTCGTCCACCCCGGCCGCGCCGGCTGTATAGACAATGCGAAACGACATTGGCTGGCCGGTCACGCCCGGCCCGTCAATCTCCAATCTGGCCGACCCAAGAATCTCGTCCGAAAGCTGATCAGCCATGGCGTTCACCGTCTGAGTTGGTGGAAGCACTGCATTTTGCAGTGTCGGGCCGGACGGCCGCAGGGCGCCGCGGTCACCGTGGCCTGCTAGCCCCCCGGAAACTCGCGACTACGGGATCGGATGGACGTCCAGCGACCCTTCATAGACCTGGTAGGCAATGTCGCCGCCTTCCGAGACCCTAATGTGCACGACAGGAATCAGCGCCGCTTCCCACCAGTCGCCGCGCAACCGAACGGCCAATACCCACTCCCCGGGTTCCAGACGATCGCCCGACGAGGCGACGGCAGCAAAGGCGCTTTCACCATTGGCCACAGCCATGCTGACCGTCTGCGGTTCGAACCTGAACATCCGCGCACCACCCCCCTGACCGGGAATGATCTGGCCCGCATACCACTGCGCCCCGGCATGCGTTCGGTCATCGGCCTCGAACTCCCCGGGAAATGCCCACGTCGACCCATCAACGGGCACAACCAGCCAGTCCTGGCCCTTCCAACGCTCGGGCGCCCGGTCGGCAAACTCGGCGAAAAACGCAAGTCGGGTGGCGTCCACCAGAGTCTTCGAGACGCGTACGCTGAACGATGACGGCGGAGGGCGCATCACGGGAGCTACCGCGCCGGTCGGGGCATAGACCGCGATCTCCTCGTTCCACCAGATCGGCTCACGCTGGCGGGGCGGGAAGCTGGCTGGCGCCAAACGCGCCGAAGTCACGATCAGGTCAGGCATCCGGCCATCCAGCGGCGCTGTCGGAATCCGCGGGCGGCTGTGCCAGGTTGGCGTCGGTCTGGCCTCGCCGAGAAGCACGGCGTGCGACAGCACGATTGCCGCGCGGATCGAGTTCGCAGGTTCGAGCGAGGGGGAGAGGTACACGGTTGCCGTCGCCGGGACGGCGCGACGCAGCGCTTCGAACGAATCGGCTGGCGGCGACCGGTCCACAGCCAGGAAGGATTGCCCCACCCGGTAGAGCGAGTCGGCGCCGTCGCGAACGAGCAGTTCAGCTAGGTCAGGGTCGTGCAGGCGACGCCGGGCCTCAGCCGGCAATTCATCGACCCACGTGTCCGGGGCATGGATGTACGAAATCTGAAGTCGACGCAGGGCGGCCGGCTCGAGATAACGGATCGCATCCAGGTAGTCGGGGCCAAACCGTGGGACGAACTGCACAAACTCCGCAAATGCGGAAGAATTCGGTCGTCCGGTGACGATCGTCATTTCCATCGGCTTCGGCGAAAGGACGCGAGCATCGCCGGCGGTGCGGTCGCGGATGAAGGCCAATACGTCAGGCGCCATTGGCTGCGGGAGTGCGAAACGGTCGGCAAGCCGCCAGCCCGCATCCGGGTCGAATTCCACATTCTCGAACCTGGGCCCGCGGGTAAGCGAAATCCCGATGTTGTGCACCGGCAAGACCGCGGTTGGCCAGGTCACGAATGCCAGGAACAGCCCGCCACATGCGTACCGCCAGCCCGGCTGCAACTTCAATAGGCGGTGGCCCACCGCCACGATCAGCGCCAACAGCGCGAAGTTGCGGGCATGGCCGTCCAGGCGGACGACGTCCAGGGAATACTCATACTGCACGGTCAGTGCGGCCAGCAGCAGCACAGTGGCGGCCGCAGCCGTCATCCAGACCAGGCGACTGCGCCGTGCCATCAGAAGCGACGCGGCGACGACCGGAACAACGCCAAGCTCCAGCAGGCCAATGCCGCCAGGCAGCACGCTGAGCGATCCCACTGGCCGGCGACCTCCGGGATCGGCAATCCACCCCAGCGACAATCCTGATCCCGACGATCCGGTCAGAGCATCGGAAATCGGTCCGCCACCGAACACCAGGAACAGCGCTCCCAGCATTGGCCCCACGGCCGCACGCGCAGTCGAGCGTCCGAACACCGGTTGACCGCGGCGCCAGTCGCCCATGACCTGCACGGCGACCAGCACGACCCAAATTCCCAGAACCATCGGCGCAACAATCTCGTCAACCAGGCCGAGGAATCCGATGAGTAGGGCCAGCGCAACATGCGCCGGCAGCCGGGACCTGCACAGCGTCGCGACCCGCTCCAACACCACCAGGGCCAGCGCATAAGCCAGCACGAAATGGGGCTTCCAGACATTCGGCGGCGACGCATCCACGGCTGCGTTCCACGGGAACGCAACGGATGGCCAATAAATGCCCCCCAGCGAAGCCCGCAGGCCGGCCTCGGGGAGACCGGCCACAAGCGGAATCTGCACGATTCCCGGTGGCGAGATGTTGTGCAATTGTGTCCAGAGTCCAACCGACAGCAGCAGCGGCCCCCCGGCCAGCACGCCAAACCACGAGCCGCGGCTGAAAAGCAACATCCCCACGACCAATGCCAGGCTTGTCCAGGCATAGGCCTCGAAGAGCTCCGTGGCAAAGGCCAGGTCGGGGCCGAACGGCGGCGCCAGCAGCCCAATCAACATGTCCGCGCCGTAGTGGTAGACGGACGGCAGATCCGGGTGCCAGGGAAACGCCGGAGGAAACGCTCCGGCCCGAATTGACGAAGCCAGGCCGAGGTGCAGATACGCATCCACAATCGACAGCGTCTGGCGGCTGGCCAGCACGATCCAAAACAGCACGAGCGCCACGACGCCGAAGCCAACGACCCGTCGAGGCGATGCACGCACCAAGGACGGCGCGCGCCAGGCGAGCCAAACGCCTGCGGCCGCGATTCCGGCCCAGCCCACCAGCGCCCCGGTCATCCCTGGAAACACGCGCATAACGAAATTCACCGTCAGGCCCCAGAGCGCCGGTCCAATGACCAACCCCTGCGCCAACGCCATCAAGTCGTCGCGCTGCCGCAATGCCACCCGTGCACCGACAAAGCCAGCGGCCGCCAGCACCAGGAATTCAAGCGCCATCACCAGCAGCCCGGGCACGACCGCCAGGTCCAGCGTCATTCAGCCAGCCGCCCGCTGAGCTCGCCTTCGAAGACCTCGTACGACACGTCGCCGGACTCGCCGACCACAATCTTCATCACCGGAATGAACGCGGCCTCATGCCACTCTTGCCGTAGTCGCACACCCAACGTCCAGATTCCCGGCGCGAGCCCGCCACCAGACGACGCAACCGGCGCGGGTCGACCACTCTCATCCTCGACCGACAGCTGACCCGCCCGAGGGTCAAATTTGTAGCGATACGACACAGCATCGTCGCTAGGTACGACCTGCCCGGCAAACCATTGCCGCCCCTTGTGTCGGGCGTCAGATTCAAACTCTTTCGGAAAAGCCCATGGGGAACCGTCGCCTACTGTCACGAGCCAATCCTGGCCCACCCAAAGGTCTGCGGCCCGATTCGTGAAGTCCGCGCGAAATGCGATGCTGTCGTCCCGCACGATCACTTCCGACAAATCGACGCTGAATTGCCCTGGTAGAGAATCAATAAGCCCCGAAATCGCGTCGGCTGGCGCGTACACGGCAAGCTCGTCGTTCCACCAGATCGGTTCCCGGTGCCCGACGGCAAACGCGGAGGGAGCCAGCCCCCACGCCGGCATCACCACCAGGTCAGGAGTCTCACCATCTAGCGGCCGCACTTGGTTTGGCAGCCGCGTCAAGAGGTAGACGCCGTGAAGGTCAAGGCTGCCGAGCAGTTGGACGTGCGGCAGCGCCATGGCCAACCGAATCGTGGCGAAGCGAGCCCCAACGTTCGACTCCACACCCGGCGTCAAATACACCGACGTTGATGCGGGCACGGCACCGCGCAGTGCCTCAAACGAACCAGGCGCGTATACCGAATCCAGACGCAGAAACGCGCGTTCGATGCGGTACAGCGCCTGAGCACCGTCGCGAGCGAGCAGTGTGAAATAGCTTGGTTCGTTTAGCCAGAGCTGGGCATGCCGAGGAAGCGACTCGACCCATACGTCTGTCGTATGCACATAAGCGAATTCCCGCCGCTGGACCGCTCCGGGTTCCAAAAAATGAAGCACGTCAACGTACTCGGGCCCATCGAATGGAACGAGGTTCAGATGATCCACCGGTCCTGAGGCATTCGGGCGTCCGGTAGCAGCGGTCACTTCGTGCGGATGCGGAGAAAAGATGCGGACATCCGATGCTGTGTTGTCCCAGACGAACTTCGCGATGGCACCCGACACCCTCGGGGCCAGCACGTGACGGCGCGTGGGTGTTTCGGGGCCTTCAACCTTTCGGTGGCTAGGCTGGGCATTGGCGATCTGAACTCCCTGACTCAACGAAAGCGGAATTCGCTTGACTGGCTCGGCGACTGTTGGCCAGATAACTAGAACCCCGAGACAACCAGCAGCAGCT
>VXPS01000222.1 GCA_009839425.1 Chloroflexota bacterium | reverse complement strand
CGGGGGCTCGGTGATGTGTAAGAGACAGGCTGTGGCGGTTCCTGCACTTTGACGAGCCGCCGAGGCTGGCGGTGGGTGAGCGGGTGGAGCCGGGGGAGACGCTGGGGTTGTGCGACTCGACGGGGAACAGCACGGGGCATCACGTACACCTGGACGCGACGCCAGGCGGGGGGATCGATCCGGAGACGTTTGGGGTGACGGGTGAGCGGGTGAACCCGCTGGAGCTGTTCGCGGACGGTTATGCGCGGGCGGTGGGGTACGACACGCAGGTGTTCCGGCGGCAGATCCTGATGGAGTCGGGCTGGAACCCGACGGCGGTGAGCCGGGCGGGGGCGGAGGGAATCGCGCAGATCATTCCGCGCTGGCATCCGTCGATGCGGGGGCGGACGTTTGATCCGTTCGCCTCGCTGGAGTACGCCGCGAACCTGATGGCGTCGCACATCGCCTTCCGCGGCGGGGATTACCGCGAGGCGCTGGCGGATTACAACACGGGGCGGGCCTCGCGCGGGAAGTTCCGGGGCGAGGGCTACCGGTATGCCGACTGGATCTTGAAAGGACTGGACATGGCGACAAGCCGCGAATTGGACGATCTACGAGCCGACCGCGATCGCAATCACGACCGCAAGCTGGCGGCGCTGCACCACGTCGGGGAACTGGTGCAGGCGGCCCGAAGGGCGGGCGAACGGGCGTTCCGACCGGAGGACTGGCGGGCGGTGGTGACGGCGGAGCGGTTCTATCACGATCCGGAGGGGGTGGGGTAGTGGGAATCAGCCCTCAGGCGGAAATGGGTCGTTGCCGTAGCTGTTTCGCTTACGGAACTGGCCCTGCCGGTTGTGGATGAACAGTTCGGAGCCGTTGTTGATCGCGATATCACGCGCAGCGGCAATGGCCTCTTGCTGGGTCTGATGGATGGACGTTGCTCGGTCGTTTCCCGCGCCCCTCACCGCCCAACCTCCGGGGTGCGGAACGACATGCTGGTTCTTCTTCGGCATGGTTTTGCTTTTCCTTACTCTGGCTGTGCTTCAACCAGTGGTTGACGTATGCTAGCACATGCGTCGAGTGTAAACCACGCGAGTCGCGAAGGGAAGGAGTCAGGTGTGTTTGGACAGCGGCTGCGGCTGGCACGAAAGAAGGCCGGACTCTCGATGCGGGAGCTTGCAAGTCGCACTAGCCCGCCCGTATCGGCGCAAGCCATCAGCAAATATGAAGCCGGAAAGATGATGCCCAGTTCAAGGGTATTGGTCGGTCTCGGTCAAGAGCTTGAAGTTTCGCTCGATTTTCTGATGAGTGGGCAGGTCGAGGCCTTGGAGGCCGTTGAATTCCGCAAGCACTCGCGGACCTCAGCGAAGGATCGCGCGCGTGCCGAAGTCCTGGTGACCGAGCAACTCGAGAGCTACCTGGCGATAGAGCACATTCTCGATCTCGAGCCGGCGCCCGATCCGTTCCAAGGACTGCGTTCCCTCGTGGTTCAGAGTCTTGACCAGGTGGAGAGTCTGGCAGATGGCCTCCGTGAGCATTGGGATCTCGGTCTCGACCCAATCCCGAGCATGACCGGCCTGCTGGAGTCCAAGGGAATCAGAGTCATCGAGGCGGATCTGCCCGAGCGCTTCCATGGTCTGGCCTGCACCGTCAAGCTTGCCGGCGGCGAGCCCGACACTGAGGCGGTGGTCGTTTCCAGCGAGACGCCATTCGAGTTCCGACGATTCACCCTAGCCCACGAGTTGGGGCATCGAGTTATCCGTGGAACGGTCGGTTCAGAGATCAATGTCGAACGTGCGATGCAAAGGTTTGCCGCAGCATTCCTTGTTCCGGCCGAGCACCTCCTGGGACAGGCCGGAAGCAATCGATACGGCATCACCTACGGTGAACTGGTTCGCTTGAAGCACTTTTACGGAATCTCGGCGTCAGCAATGCTGCTCCGGCTTCGGGATGTCGGCGTAGTCTCGGCCGCAGCGGTTGAGCGCGCGTTTCGCAGTTATGCGCGGGCTTGGCGGAAGGACGAGCCGGATCCGATTGACGAGGGTCAAGGCTGGGCGGCCTTTGAGAAGCCGCAGCGATTCGAGTCGCTGGTCTGGCGCGGACTCGGCGAGCAGCTGTTCGCGCCGGTGCGCGCCGCCCGGCTGCTCAAGCGTCCGCTGAGCGACATCGAACAGGAGATTCGAGGTCCTTACGCGGCGTGATTCGTGTAGTCGTCAACGATGCGAGCTGTCTGATCGATCTGAACAAGGTTGGTCTGCTGCCCGCGATGCTGACGTTGCCGTACCGCTTCATCGTGCCGCTGCCCATCCGATACTCCGAGATGCTCGATCTAACTGACGAAGATTGGCAGCGACTGGACGAATACGGCCTCGAGACCTTCGATCTCCCGGGAGACCTCGTTGCCGAGGTGGTGAGACTTGCGGAGGAGACTCCGGGACTCTCGGCAAACGACTGTTTCTGCCTCGTTTCAGCCCTGCATCTCCACGATTCGGTGCTGCTGACGGGCGACCTGCGCCTGCGGCAGGTGGCGCGCGCGGCTGGATTGCGCGTACATGGGGTGCTTTGGATCATCCACCATCTACATGCAGCCGGCGTCTGCGGCGTGTCCCGCTTAGCTGCGGCATTAGAAACCTGGCGAGAGGATCGGACGGTCTTCCTGCCCCGGAAAGAGATCGACAGCCGGCTGCGCAGCATGCGCGGCCTGGCTGATCAGTAAGGGCGTCCGCCGACCGATCTCGACGCTGGTGACGAAGGCTGAGGTGCACAGTGGTATGGCGCCGCTGGTGAGATGCTGGCGTCCCCAAGGTCTGGCGGGCAGTACGGGCCAGGTCCGCGGCGAAGTTTTCGGCGGGTGGGTGAACGGGCGTTCAGGCCTGAGGACTGGCGGGCGGTAATGACGGCCGAGGGGATTTTCACGATTCGAACGCGGCGGGGTAGTGGTAGTGGCTGAGTGATTGGGATTCGGTAGCATCAAGGTCTCGGCATTGGAGCCAGCACCGACGCAGCCGCAATCGCGGTCGCATTGGTTGCTGGCGCGTCTTGGGCGGGGTCGATCTGACTATGTGGGTCTTTACGTATGCGCTGCGGTCAGGTTTTCGGCACAGGCGGCGACCGACTCGGTATACGCGGCGACCGACGTGGAACGTGGTTGGTTACACGTTGAGGTGTCAACGCAACCGTGTGCTGTACTTCGGAATCACGAATAACCCGCGAGCGCGAGAGGCCGAACACAGGCTGGATGGCAAGCGATTCGACCATCTGAATGTCGAGACGCGGCCGATGTCTCGCGACTATGCCGAAGCGTGGGAAGCACGGCGTATCGCCAACTACCGCGATTACGTTGGGCGCAACCCGCATTACAACCGCACCGCTGATGGTCAGTACCACGACGGACGGCGACCGTCGCGTGGCTCGGGCGCGGGTACTCGGAGAACCCCTCGGCCGCAGCAGCGCGACTATGGCGTGTCTGGTATTCGTTGGTTTGTGGTCCTCCTGGTCCTACTGGTCGGCCTGATCCTTGTCTTCGAAAGGGTGTCCGGGCTAGCCGGCTAGCACCGTCGAGCGGGTCGCGGCCCGGACATAAGCTGGAGGGCCGCGCTGCAGACTCCCGCAAGCTGATGCGTCGCAGGCGGCCTTGGGTTTCCACTTTGAGCACCGTCGACCAGACGATTGATTGGGGGATCCTGTTGTTCGTCCATTGGCCGGTTGCGTGGCTCGACGAAGAGCTGGTCGAGACGCTTGTGCTCGATGCTGGTAGTCGGAATGCCGCCTCGGTCAGGTAGCGCCGCGGCTACTTGCAGCCCGCTGGCGCCGAAATCTCAAAGCGCCGGCTAGAATGGGCTATCCCTTGCAAGCCAACTGGGGCTTGAGTGGCTGAGGCAATCTCCCAGGCGGGGATTGCGCAGATGGCGTGGGATGGGCGGCTCGACGCTGAGCGCAATTACCTGTACTACGCGGCGTTGAGCGACCGCTACCGGCGGCAGCACCTGTGGCTGATTTCGGCGGTTGCCGTGACTTCCTTTCTGGCCGGCTCCAGCTTTGTCATTGACGTATTGCCGCCGTGGACGAGCGCGGTGCTGGCCATGCTGGCTTCGCTGCTTGCGCTGGCCCTGATCACCCTTGATCCATCCATGAAATCGGCGAAGGCCGAGAGCGCCAAGCAGCACTTCAGGTCGATCAGCGACGAGTGGAAGTACCTGTGGTGGCACCAGTACGAGGGCGATGCGGAAGCGAAGGCTCGGATGCTGGACGTGCGAACGATGTCAGGGCCGGACGTGCCGGTTGCCGTTGACGACAAGCTGAACAATGCGTGTCACGACCGGGCTATTGCCATTGTCAGGGCGGAGTACAGCGTGCCGGCTGCGTGACGGGCGAGAGTCACGACGACTCCGCAGCAGGCAGCGGCACGGCGCCCAGGCCGATGCCCAATCCGCCACCTTTGCCGCCACGACGAATCAGTCCTCAACGACGATTTCGCAGGCTGCGGGCGTTGCTGAAATGATCTGGGCCATCACCCGAATGCCTTGTCCAGGTACCGTCCGGTCAGCCAATCCGAATGGCGAATTGCGCCGGAAGGGCACATGCCGGATTCCATCAGTGGGCATAATCTTGATTTGCCAGGTCAAGCCGGGCGGATGGATGCGATGAGGGCGTGCCGAAGGTCAGGGATGCGATTCGTTTGATCGAACGGGATGGCTGGCGGCATGTGACCACGCGAGGGAGCCACCGGCAGTTCCGCCACTCGGTGAAGCCGGGCAAGGTGACGATTCCGGGCAAGCCGGGCGACGAGGTGGGGCCGAAGCTATGGGCCAGTATCATGAAGCAGGCTGGCCTCGCGAGAGAACGTGGATGAAGCTCAGGTACGCCGTCGTTTTCGAGCAGACGCCCAACAACTACGCGGCCTACGTGCCGGACGTGCCGGGCTGCGTCAGCACCGGCACGACCTGGGACGAGATGCTGGCGATGATCCGCGAGGCGCTGGCGTTCCACATCGAGGCGATCCTGGAGGACGGGGAGCCGCTCCCGGAGCCGAGGATGTCGATCGACGAGGCAATCGCGAACCACAGCGAACCCATCGCCGAGGACGTGCTCGACTCCTACCGGGAGTTTGGGGAGCCGGCCCCCACGATTTCGACGCGGTTCGAGATGGTCGAGATCGAGGTTCCCGCGCCGCAAGTTGTTCAGGTGGGCTGACGGACACGAAGCGGACAACATTGAGGTGGCAACGGGAGCGGCCGAAGTACGCGGCGGTGATCGAGAGGACGCGCAATGGGTACTCGGCGTATGTCCCGCACCTGCCCGAGTGTGTGGCGGCCGGCGACACGCGCGCGGAGACCGAGGCATTGATTCGCGAGGCGGTAACCAAGCACCTGGAACTGCTCCGTGAAAGTGGCGACTTGATACCAGAGCCGCAGGCTTCCACCAGCCTGGTTGACGCCCAGGGGTCGAGGCAGCAGGGGGCGGAGGGTGGTTGGGCTAGGCCCATTCGGCAGGCTCAGGGCAGGCTCTCCGCGGAGTCCGGGCCGGCTCAGCACGAACGGTGATGAGCGACGGCGCCCCTGAAGGTTAGGGGTCGAGGCGGAAGGGGGGGTAGCGGTCGGTGGTGAGCATGAAGGCGTAGGCCTGGACGCGGGCGCCGTAGCGGATGACGCCGACGATGAAGTCGAAGAGGGCGCGCGGGTATTCGGCGGTGATGACGACCATGATCCAGCCCAGAACGACGGCGACGAAGGCCAGGATCCCGAGGATGACCAGGACGATGTAATGGGGGATGGCCAGGAACCACTTGACGAGGGGGAGCCAGCGGTTGAGGTCGGTTTCGGCGTTGGGGTACTCGATATCGAGGTGGACGGCCTGGTGTTCGTCGGTGGAGGGGTACTCGTCGCGCAGGGCCAGGACGTAGACCTCAATGCGATAGACGAAGCGGCTGAGTTCGAGGTTCCAGTCGAACCACCAGCGCGGGTACTTGTGGCGGAAGAGCAGGATCAGGACAAGCGGAAGCCAGAGGAGTGGGATGGAGATGGCCGCCTGATCGGAGCCGCTGGCCTGGCCGCTGTTGACGAAGCCGGGGATGAGGGCGGCCACGATGAGGATGGGGATGACCATGATGAGCCGGAAGAGGGTGGTGAGGCGATTAAGGGGGCGGTCGGGGTAGTCGACGGAGAATTGGACGGGGTAGTCGGATTGGTTGCTGGCCATGGGCTGGGGATCCCTGCAGCGGCTAGTGGACATAATCCTATGCTTCGGACTCGTACTTTGGCGAACGGGCGAGTGGTTTGGCGTGCGGGGCTGTGGGCGGTGTCGCACCATGCGCTGGCCGTGCGACGACGTGCCGCGCATAGGAGACCTTTGCATAGCCCCAGGGCTGGTTGCCCGGAAGACTCTCACCCCCGGATCGAGTCCGGGGCAGGCTCCAACCCTCTCTAAGAGGAGACCTTTGCCTAACCCGAGCGTGGTTGCCCGGAAGACCCCTCACCGGTTTCGGCCGAAGACGGCCGAACCTGCCTCTCCCCTTGGAGAGGGTGAAGAGCGGCACCGCCTTCGCGGACGAGGCGGGGTCTTGCAAAGGTCTCCTCTGGGAGAGGGAGAACGAGCGGCCCCGCTTTCGAGGTCGAGGCGGGGTTATGCAAGGGTCTCGCACAGGGGGGACGCGGAATGACGGGCAGCGGGGGGCGTCCGCTGGCGCTGGTGATCGAGGACGACCTGCGGTATGTGCGGCAGTTGCGCGGGGACCTGGAGATTGGCGACTGCCGGGCGGTGTTTGCCGGAACGGGTGCGCAGGGTCTGAACGAGGCCGTTGCGGAGACGCCTGAGGCGGTGTTGCTTGACCTGGGTTTGCCGGACATGGATGCGCTGTCGGTGTTCGCGCAGTTGCGTGGTAGCTGTGATGCGCCGGTGATTGCGATGAGCGCGCGGGAGGACGATGCGGGTATTGCGGGCGCGCTGGAGGCCGGCTTTGACGACTATCTGCCGAAGCCGTTTGACCTGGATCAGTTGCTGGCGCGGCTGCGGGCCGTGCTGTGGCGGGCGCCGGGGGCGGAGGTTGGAGCACCGCCGCCGTTCGAGTCCGACGGGCTGACGGTGGATTTTGCGACAGCGGAGGTAACGGTTGGGGGACGGCCGGTGGCGTTGAGCGCCGCGGAGTTCCGGTTGCTGCGGTTCCTGGCGCGGAACCGGGACCGGGTGTTCAGGCCGGCTCAACTGGTGGAGGAGGTGTGGGGGCCGGAGTACGCGGGGGACCGTCACCTGGCGCGGGTGTATGTGCGGCGGGTGCGGGAGAAGATCGAGCGGGATCCCGGCAATCCGCGACACCTGGTGACGAAGGCCGGGGTTGGGTACATGCTGCGGAAGCACGGCTGAGCACAACGCCGGAATGGGAAACGATCTTCGAAGCCGGTTGGATTTGGCAGGCGCCGGCCGATTACTGCTCGTGGGTGCAGTGGTGTTCTGGTGGGGAGCCTTTGTCATTCCGCGGCTGGTGAGCCTGGTATTTCCCGAGTGGCTATCCCCAGCATCGATCCCGTGGCATTTGAACCCGGAGCAGGAAGGCAGTGTTGCGAACGTCTTGTCGGCCGTCTCGTTCCTGACCGTAGGACTCCTGGGGACCGCCAATGCGGTTGTTGGCTATCGCGCGATGGCTGGTTGGGTCGCGGTGGGTGGCTGGGGCGTGCTGGCCGTCGCGGCGGCTCTGGCGAGCCTGAACGAGTTACTCGATTACCACAACGCCGTGTTCGGCACGCTCAAGCAATTGCTGTTCGAGATGAACCATGGCTTGGTCTTGCTCATCATTCTCAGTTCGCTGCTTGTGGCGCTGGGGCTGGTGATGGTCGCCTTTATTCGCCGAGGATTGCGCACCCCAGGGGTTCGCGTGCTGTTTGTCTTCGGGGTTGTGGTCTGGCTGCTCGCCGCCGCGCGTGACGTGGGATACGAGTTTCTTTTCCAGCACCGGGTTGACGTGTTGGCGAGCTTGGTTGAGGAGACGCTGGAGTTCGGTGGCGCTCTGCTGATCGGGCTAAGCGCGGCGAGCGCCTTGGGGGCTGGAGAACCAAGCCCGGGATGGACGGGTGGGTTGCATCGCAGGGCTGTGACGCAGATGGCGAGCGGAGCGGCCCTGGCTGTTGCCGTGCTTGGTGGCTGGGTGATTGTGTTCGCGTTCCAGGCGCCGGTTGTCGATACCCGTGCATACACCCACGTCGGCACCTTTCATGTGAGCCTGGGTGATTCCGAGGCCGTTGCTCAGGAGTTGCTTATGCCCGCCGTGCCGATCGCCCGCCTTGATTTGCGCCTGGGAACCCGTGATCCACACGGGCGTTCCGGCGCCGTTGTCTGGCGCATTGTGAGCGGAGGGGTAGACGAGGAAGGCCCGATCCTGCGCGCGGGACGCACGGATGTGCCTGCCGACGAGTTCTCGAGGTGGCAGAGGGTCAGCTTCCCGCCGCTGACGCAAGCGGAGGGCCAGCCGCTGACTGTGTTAGTGCAGGCCGATGTGGAGCAGGGCGCGCGCTTGTTGGTTGGGGGCAGCAAGACATCTCATGACGCGGCCGGCCGTCTTTGGATTAACGGCGAGCCGGCATGGCCTGATCAACGGCTGACCGTGGTGGCTCATGGCGCATCCGAGCCGACCCGCAGCAAACTGCAAGCGATCCGGGGCTTCGTGACGTCCGATTGGCGCTGGCCAGTGTTATTCGTGGACCTGACGGTGAGTCTGATCCTTATTGCGCTCATTCCGATCCTGCTGCTGTCCGTGATGTGGGGCGGGCCGCGGGTGGGTGGGATACCATCGGGGTCGCGCTGAGGATTGCCCTGGAGTCGCGTGATGCCCGCCCTTGAATCCCTGACCCCAACCGTCGAACAGGCGCCCGCCGCCCGCAAAGTCGCGCCGTACCTGGTGGACTGCGATTGCCACCACCTGTGGCACAAGATCGAC
>VXPS01000015.1 GCA_009839425.1 Chloroflexota bacterium | reverse complement strand
CCATACGGACGTTCCGCCGGGCTCGTGAGTTGCATCACCGAAAGCTGGCTGACCCGCATGCCGGGCCACAGCAGGATGGGCAGGTTGGCGTGATTCGACAACTCCAGCGTCAGGCTGCCGCGAAAACCAGGGTCCACATAGCCTGCCGTGCTGTGCACCATCAATCCTAGCCGCCCCAGCGAACTCTTGCCCTCGATGCGGCCCACCAGGTCGTCCGACATCTGGATGGTTTCCACCGTTCCGCCCAGGACGAATTCGCCGGGGTGGAGGACGAAACTGGCGCCCTCTTTGACCTTGACGGTCTTGGTCAAATCCGGCTGGTTCAACCTCGGATCGATGTGCGTCTCGGTCTGATTGACAAAGACCTGAAACACGGGCCCAAGCCGCAGGTCGATGCTCGATGGCTGAATTGCGGTTTCGTCGAGCGGGGTGACGTGGAGACGGCCTGACGCGATCGCTTCGCGCAGAGCCCGATCGCTCAGGACCACTCGCCCCCCTTTTCGCGGCCCTCTGGGCGCGCGGCGCCGATGCTACCGTACGCCTGCCCCGGGAGCCTTACGGGTTGCTCCTCCGTGATTCTTGCCATCGATCAGGGCACGACGGGCACCACGACGCTGGTCATTGACGAGGACGCCCGCATCGTCGGCCGCGCGTACGCGCCGGTCGATCAGAGCTACCCGCGCCCGGGTTGGGTGGAGCACGACCCCAACCAGATCTGGGATGGCGTGCAACGCTCCGCGCGGGAGGCCCTTGACGTGGCGCCGGCTGGAGCCGTTGCGTCGATTGGCATAACCAACCAGCGCGAGACCGCCGTGGCCTGGGACTCGGCCACACTCGAACCACTCACACCTGCAATCGTCTGGCAGGACGTTCGCACCGCGTCCCAGATGGCCGATCTGGAAGCCGGTGGCCACGGAGACGGCATCCGCGCAGCCACCGGCCTGCGCCTTAGTCCCTACTTCAGCGCCGGCAAATTCGCCTGGATGCTGGACCACGTGCCCGAGGTCGCCGCGGCTCGCGACACCGGCCGCTTGCGCCTCGGAACCGTCGACGCCTGGCTGATTGCCCGCCTGACCGGTGGCGCGCACGTCTCCGATGCCACCAATGCGTCCCGAACCCTGCTGATGGATCTCGATACCGGCCACTGGTCGCCTGACATGACCGAGCTGTTCGAGATTCCACTGCAGGCGCTGCCGGAGATCGTGCCCTCGGAAGGCGAGTGCGCCATGACCGGCCGCGACGCGCCGGTCGCTTCGGGCACCCCGATCAGCGGCATCGCAGGCGACCAGCAGGCCGCCCTGTTCGGCCACCTCGCAGTGTCGTCCGGCGCCGCCAAGGCGACGTACGGCACGGGCTGCTTCCTGCTTCAGCATGCCGGCGACGCGCGGCCTCCCGATATCAAAGATCTGTTGACCACGGTGGCGTTGGGCCGTCCCGACGGCCTGACCTATGCCTACGAAGGCAGCGTGTTCACCGGCGGCGCGCTGGTGCAGTGGCTGCGCGACGAACTGGGCCTGATTGATGATGCGCCCGAAATCGAAACGCTGGCGCGTGCCGTGCCTGACACCGCGGGCGCGGTGATCGTTCCAGCCTTCACCGGTCTGGGCGCGCCCTATTGGGATCCCGACGCGCGCGGCGCGATTCTCGGCCTGACCCGTGGTGTCACCGCCGCTCACCTGGCCCGCGCCGGCCTGGAGGCCATTGTTCTCCAGGTTCAGGACGTCCTGGATCTCATGCCGCCGTTGACCGGCGAATTGTTCGTCGACGGCGGGGCCGCGGCCAACGACCTGCTGCTGCAACTCCAGGCCTCCAGTGCAAACCGGATGGTCGCCCGGCCGGCGGATATCGAGACCACGGCACTCGGCGCGGCCTACCTGGCTGGCCTGGCGCACGGCGTGTGGTCGAGCGTCGACGATTTGCGCTCGCTCCGTCCCGCGCCGACGCTCTTCGAGGCCGGCCGGGAAGTCCTAGCGATCGACCGTCCGACCTGGCGACGCGCCGTTGAACGCGCTCTCGGCTGGGCCGCGATCCCATCTGACGCGTGAGAAACTGCCGCCCATGAGCCTGCACGTCGCCTTCTGCCTGTGGGGCTTGCCTGACGACCCCGCAGTCGCCACGGCATTTGCCTCCGACGCCGGATTCCAGTCGGTAGACGTCCGCCCCGGCTACAGCAAGCTCCCGGATGCCGAACGCACCCTTCCGGTCACGTGCATGGCCGTGGCTCACCTCATGCCGGACGGCGCCTTGCTGGACGCGGCCTCCGAGCCGGCCCGTCAAATCGCCGTGAAGCACGTCCGGTCCGGCATCCGCGAAGCCCAGCGCCTCGGCATTCCCGACGTCTACCTCGCGCCCCCCGCCACCCCCGACGCCCCGGCCATCGCGGCCTACCGTGAATCGACGCTTACTCTGGCCGATGAAGCCCAGCGCGCCGGAATCCGCCTCGGCATCGAGCACTTCCCCGGCCGCGGCCTCCCCACCGTCCGGGAAACCCTCGCCTTCATCGCCGCGTGCGGCCACGACAACCTGTACCTGCTGCTTGACGTCGGCCACAACCAGATCGCCGGCGAGTCCGTGGCCGAGTCGATTCGGGCCGCCGGCGACCGGCTTCAATACGTCCACGTCAATGACAACGACGCGCAGAGCGACCTGCATTTGGGCCTGCTGGAAGGGGTCCAGGACGAGGCCTGGGTCAGCGACGCTCTGCGCGCGGTCGTCGAAGCGCCCTACAACGGCCCCGTAAGCGTCGAAGTCAACATGGCGCTAGACGACCCGAGAGCATCCGCCGCCAGCAGCCTCGCGATCGTCCGCCGGCTGGAGCCGCGAGTCTAGGCCGTACTAGACCCGACCAGCCGCCCGGTATGCGTCGTCGATCAGTTGCACCGCGTTCGCGCAGTCTCGAGGCGTGATCGCCGGCGGATCGCCGCGTCCCACCCGTTCCAGGCAATCTCGGACGAATCCCGGATAGGCCGACAGCACGGTCACCGGGGTGTCCAGGTGCTCGTTGCGACCCGGCGCGAGTATTTGCAGGCCGTCGGGAACTGCCTGCAGCATGGCGTTGGCGCCGGCCAATTTCATCTCCGAGTCCGATTCGTTGGCGGGCCACGTGGGCATGGTGTAGCCCACCTCCACGTGGACCAGCGTCCCGCTGGCGCTGCGCAGCGTGGCCAGGGCGTAGTCCTCGACCTCTGATGCATGAACGATGTTGCTGATGACCGCCGACGCCACCTGCACGTCCTCGCCCAGCAGGAACCTGGACATGTCCATGCCGTGGCCGCCCAGGTTTGTCAGCGCGCCTCCGCCCGCCTGCGAGCGATCCAGCATCCACGGTGAGTCCCACTCGACATATCGCTGCATGGTGGGCCGGATGATCCGGAACACGATGTGCGAAATGGGTCCGAACTCGTCCGCCGCAATCATCTCCCGCGCCTTCTCCGCCCACGGCGACTGCCGGTTGGGAAACGGCACCGACACCCAGGCGCCGCGCGCTTCCGCCAGGTCCGCCAGGCCGCTCACAACGCCGGCGCTGGTCCCCATCGGCTTTTCCATCATGAAAGGGATGCCGGCCTCGATCAGGTAGCCCGCGATCTCCGGCATCTCCACGTGCCGTCCAAGGGCAATCACGAATTCCGGCTTCGTCGCGTCGACCATCTCGCGGTAGTCGGTATACGCCGTCGTCTCGTAACGGCGCGCCCGGTCCTCCGCGATCGCGGCGTCGCTGTCCGACACCCCGACCAGCTCGATGTCCAGGTCCAGGTTCTGCAGCACCGTCAGGTAGGCGGCGTCGTAGGTGGAGTGCCAGTGGTTGACTTCGATAACGGCGATTCGGCGCGGGGTGCTCATGGGCGACGACTCCAGGGTCCGGCGGCGCGACGGTAGCACGAGCCGCCGCAGTAAGCTCTAGGTCAAGAACCCGTCGAACGAGGTGACGCCGTGAGTCCGGAGGACAAAGACGCCAAGGGCTGGGGGCGCCGTCTCGATGGCCTGATCAAGCGCGTGGGCGACGAGGTCGGCGGCGAACGCGGCGAGAAGGTTCGCGCGCGCCTGACCGAGGCGAAGTCCCGCGTCGAGGCCGGCCTCGAAAGCGAAGAGGCCCGCCGGATTCGCAGCGAGATGGTCACGCTCGGCGACAAGGCCATGAACCGCGTTGACGACGCGCTCAGGCACGAGCGCACGCAGCAAGTCGTCAAGCAAGTCGACGCCACCCTTACCGAGATTGGCGACCGTCTTCGCGGTGACCAGCCCGAGCCGCCAGCCAGCGCACCGCCACCTAAGGAGCGCGACGAGCCCGCTGATTCTCAAGCGACATCCACGCAGGCCGGTACGACTTCAGCCGGACCCGAGGCAGCGGCCGCGGAAGCTGAGGACGTGTCCCCGGATATCTCCACGAACAGCGAGGACGAGACACCGACGAAGCGCGCCTGACCTAGCCCGTCCGCTCCGCCTCGGCAGTCTCAGTCCACCGGCTACCGGCCGCTGCCGGTCCCTAAGCCCGGCCGTGCACCAGTACCCGCGCCAGGCTTCGCCACGACAAGGCCGTGCCCTCGCCGACCAGCAGCTCGATGCCCTCCCGTACGAGCTCCGGACGTCTGCGCGCGGCTCGCACGCCAAAGTCCGCAATCCAGGCCCGCTGCGCCAGCCGTTTGGCTCGCGCCGAGGCCTGGAAGTGCTCACCGAACCGCTGGCGAAACCAGCCGTCGAACCCCTCGAACGGCCGCCCGTCCGCTCCTGACCGCAGCGCCCGCACCGCGCGGGTCGCCGCCTCGATTCCGGCCGCCATCCCGTAGGCGATCCCCTCGCCGGAGAATGGGTTGATCATTGACGCCGCGTCCCCGACCAGCGCTACCCGCCCATGCACCAACGGTGGCACGTCACTGGCGAGCGGCAGCATGTAGGTGCGCGAACGTCTCGGCTCGAGATTCTCGTGCCCGCTCGATTGCAGAAAACCGCGCAACAGTTCAGGCAGGCTGCGGCGCTGCCGTCGGAAACGCGCGGCGTCGATCATCACGCCAACGTTGGCGGCCTGCTCGTCGATCGGAAATATCCAGCCGTATGCCGGCAGCAGTTCACGCTTGAAGTAGAACGCCATGTGCTCGAACCCGCCGGGCCGCTGGACGTACGCCCGAATCGCCACGCCCGTGTGCGCCGAGTCGTTGTAAGCCACGCCCAACAGTCGCCGCACGTCCGACCGGGCCCCATCGGCGGCGATAACGGCCCTTGCCTCAATGGATGCCGATCCGTTCGAGCCGCTCGACGTGACGCGAACCGGGTCCGCGTCGGGAGATGCCAAGCCCTCCAGCCGGCTCTCGGTCAACACCTGGGCGCCGGCATCCCGGGCGCGTGACAGCAGAGCGTCGTCAAACTCCGACCGAGGCACCACGTAGCCGCGCGCGCTGTCGCCAATGGCCGGCAGGGCGCCAACGACCGCGGCCCCCGACGGCGCAACAATCTTCAGTCGCTCGACCGGCCGACGACCCCGCACAACGTCACCGGCACCCAGGTCCGCCAGCCGCGCCACCACGCCCGGTCCCAGCCCATCGCCGCAGGCCTTGTCCCGCGGAAACGCTTGCCGGTCCAGCACCAGCGTCTCGAGTTCCGGCGCCGCGCGTCGTGCGGCGATGGCGGCGGCCGCCCCCGCCGGACCTCCCCCAACCACCAGCAGGTCGCACGCTCGAACACTCACGCGGTGCGCTCTCCAGTCTAGGGGCGCCGCGAAGTATAGAGACGCGCTGGCCCTAAACTGCCGTCACACCGAGTGTGTAGGGAACGACGCATGGCGCGAGTTGAAGTCGCCGAACGTGCCCCCCTCATACTTAGCATTGATGTCGGCAGTTCCTCGGTCCGCGCCACCGCCCACACCGCCGGCGGCACTCCGCTCCCGGGCAGCGAAGCCCAGATAGCCTCCAGCTTCGACACCACGCCCGATGGCGGCGTCCAGATCGATGCAGACATTCTGTTCGACCGCCTCGTCCAGGCCATCGACGTCGCCCTCCAGCGCCTCGGGCCGCAGGCCGACCTCATCCAGGGGGTGGGCGCCAGCGTATTCGCGTCCAGCGTGCTTGGCGTCGACGCCACCGGCGAGCCGCGGACTCCGGTGTACACCTACGCCGACACGCGCTGCGCCGCAGATGCCGCCGACCTTCGCCAGGAGTGGGACGTGCCCGCCTCCTACGACCGCACCGGCACGCCCCTTCACGCCAGCTACCTGCCGGCCCGCCTGCGCTGGCTGCGCCGCACCCAACCCCACGTTGTTCGCCAGGTCGCCCGCTGGATCACCTTCGGCGAGTACGCCTCACAGCGCCTGTTCGGCCGTCCCTGCGGTCTGGGGCTCAGCCTCGCCGCCTGGTCCGGCATGCTGAATAGGCGAGAACTGGACTGGGACCTCGCCACCCTCGGCGCCCTCAACGTCGACCCAAGCTCCCTGGGCGCCATTGACCCAGTGGGTGACCCGCTCCGCGGCCTGGTCGCGCCCTGGCGCCAACGCTGGCCCGCGCTCGCCGACGTTCCCTGCTTCCCGGCCCTCGGCGACGGCCTCTGCAGCAACCTGGGCACCGCGCCAGCCGACGCCGACGCCATCGTCTTCAATATCGGCACCAGTGCTGCCGTCCGCGCCCTGGTTCCCGGCCCGGTCCGCTCCGTCCCCGCCGGCCTCTGGGAATACCGAATCGACCGGTCGCGATCGCTGCTCGGTGGCGCTGAGAGCAACGGCGGGATCGTCGTCGCCTGGCTGCGCGACCTCCTGCGCGGCGTCCGCGGCGACAATCCGGACGATGTGATCGCCCACCTGCCGCCGGACGGCCACGGCCTCACCGTGCTGCCCTTCCTGGCCGGCGAGCGCAGCCCCGGCTGGGACGACTCCGCGCGAGCCACCATTCACGGCGCGCGCCTCAACACCCAGCCTGCCGACCTGCTCCTGGCCGGCATCGAAGCCGTCGCCTACCGCCTGGCGGCCATCTATGACCTGCTCGTCCCCGTCATTGGCGAGCCCCACGTCGTCCACGTTTCCGGCGGCGCGCTCCAGCGCTCCGACCGCTGGACGCAGATTCTGGCTGATGTCCTCGGCCGCCCCGTCATCCGCTCCGCCGTCGCCGAACCCACCAGCCGCGGCGCGGCCATCTGGGCGCTCCAGGCGCTGGGCCATACCATCCCGTCGGACCACGAGGCCGTCGGCGACCAACCCTTCGAACCCAACCTCGCCCACCACGCCGTCTACCAGGAAGCCCGCGCCCGGCAGCGGCGCCTCTACCAGCGCATGGCCGGGTTAGGTGGCCTTGAGGCCCCCTGAACATCGGCCAGACGTGCAAACGATGCCCCGGTCGCGGAAACTGCCCCTGAGCACTGCCAACCTCCGGAGACACCCATGAACGTCGCCATCGGCGTGGACCACCGAGGCTTTGCCATCAAGTCCGACCTCACGGCGATCCTGCGGGGCGCCGGCTGCGAAGTCATCGACTTTGGCGCCCACTCCGAAGACTCGGTTGACTACCCCGACTATGCAGCCATCGTCGCCGAAGCCGTCGCCTCCGGCCAGGCAGACCGCGGCATCATCGTCTGCGGCAGCGGTGTCGGCGCCTGCGTTGCGGCGAACAAGATCGCGGGTGTCCGTGCCGGGATGTGCCACGACACCTATTCCGCCCGCCAGGGCGTCGAACACGACGACATGAACGTCCTCTGCCTCGGCTCCGGCATCGTCGGACTTTCGCTCATCGAGGAACTCGTCGACGCTTTCCTCGGCGCCGAATTCGACGCTGACGAAGAGCGCTACGTCCGCCGCCTCCACAAGGTCCAGGCCCTCGAACGCGGCGAACGACTTAGCCCTTAACCCGAGAATCTCAAGCCTCTCTCACATCTGCGAAAGCGGCTCACTTCTCGGAACGTGATCCTCCGCCCAGCAGCGCACTACCGCTAGTTGAACACCTCGGTCCACTAGCAGTTGCCGCTTGCGGCCCGTTGGTACGATTGCCGTAGCAGACTTACTTGTGTAAGGCACCCGCCTGCACGATCGACCTCGGCCGATCACCGTTGCTCCGGCCCTGGAGGATTCGATGTCGCAAACCCCGCTGCACGAACTGCATGCGCATGGTCAAAGCGTCTGGCTGGACTTCCTCAGCCGGGACCTGGTCGACTCCGGAGAACTGGCTCGCCTGGTCGCCGAAGAGGGCGTCCGCGGCATGACCTCAAATCCCACGATCTTCCAGGAGGCCATCAAGGGCAGCGACACCTATGACGAGGACATCCGCCGCCTCGGTGCGCAGGGCCTCTCGCCCGAGGAGATGTTCGAGGTCATCGCTGTCGACGACATTTCTGCCGCCTGCGACGTGCTGCGCCCGGTCTACGACGAATCCGGCATGACCGATGGCTTCGTCAGCCTTGAGGTCTCCCCCCGCCTGGCCCACGACACCGAGGGCACGGTCGAGGAAGCCCGTCGCCTTGTAGCCGCGGTCGACCGCCCCAACCTCATGATCAAGGTCCCCGCCACGCCCGCCGGCCTGCCTGCGGTCGAAACTCTGATCAGCGAAGGCGTCAACGTCAACATCACCCTCATTTTTGCCCAGGCCGTCTACCGCGGCGTCGTCGACGCCTACCTCTGTGCCCTCGAAAACCGCGCCGCTGCCGGCGAACCGGTAGACGATGTCGCTTCCGTGGCCAGCACCTTCGTCAGCCGCATCGACACCGCCGTTGACGCTCAACTTGAGGAACTCTTGGCGGAGCGCGCCGATGACGCCGACGAAATCCGCTCCCTCCTCGGCAAGGTCGCCATCGCCAACTCCAAGGCCGTCTACGAGATCTTCGAGGAGATCTCCGCCTCCGAGCGCTACCAGGCCCTGGCCGCCGATGGCGCTCAGCCGCAGCGCCCGCTCTGGGCCAGCACCAGCACCAAGAACCCCCGCTAACCCCCCCCCCGCTTAGTGGGCGCACACCTAGGCGACAATAACCTGAACACCATGCCCAACGGCACATTGGGCGCCGTCCCCGGGCCGGGGGAGGTGC
>VXPS01000215.1 GCA_009839425.1 Chloroflexota bacterium | reverse complement strand
GGCCGATCCGCGGCGGCAGCCAGGCGTCGATCAGTTCCGGGGGCTGGGTCGAACGATGCATCGCCACGATCCTCGGGGGGCAACCGGCTGGGCGTCACCATGCGCCGCCCACCGGGGTTTTGCAAAGGTCTCTGGAAGGGAGAGGGAGAAGATGGGCGCCGATCCACGATTAGGTGCTGGCGGCGACGGCGGCCTGGACTTCGCGGGGGGAGGCGGGGAGGTCGCGGATGCGGACGCCGATGGCGTTGGAGATGGCGTTGGCCATGGCCGCCAACGGAGGAACGATGGGGACTTCGCCGACGCCGCGGACGCCGTAGGGGTGTCCGGGGTTGGGGACCTCGACGATGACTGTCTCGATCATCGGCAGGTCGAGCGAGGTGGGCATGCGGTAGTCGAGGAAGCTGGCGTTGAGCATGCGGCCGTCGGGGCTGTAGACGTACTCCTCGTTGAGCGCCCAGCCGACACCCTGGGAAACGCCACCCTCCATCTGGCCCTCCACGTAGGGCGGGTAGATGGCGGTCCCGGCGTCCTGCAGGGCGGTGTAACGGAGAACTTCGACTTTGCCCGTCTCGGTGTCGACTTCGACGTCGGCGATGTGGATGGCGAAGGTGTTGCCGGAGCCGTCGGGTGACGCGGTGGCCTTGCCCACGACTTCCAGGCCGTCGTCCTGAAGCGCGGCCGCGGCTTCCCGGAAGCTGAGGCTGGTGCCGTTCTGGCTGAACACGCCGGCCTCGAACGTGACCGAGTCAGCCGGCACGTCCCAGTAGTCGGCCAAACCCTCGATCATCTGGTCCTTGAGATCCTCGGCGGCCTCGATGGCCGCCCAGCCGGTGGCGAATGTGACGCGGCTGCCGCCGGTGACGCCGGTGAAGGCGATCGAGTCGGTGTCGGGAACGATGGGGTCGACGTCCTCAATGGGAATGCCCAGGAACTCGGCCAGCTGCATGGCGATGGAGGTGCGTGTGCCGCCGATGTCCATCGATCCTTCCAGCAGGGTGACGGTGCCGTCGCCGTTGAGCCGGGCCACGGCGCTGGACTTGCCACCGCCGTTGAGCCAGTAGCCGGAGGCCACGCCGCGGCCGCGGCGCTTGGTGCCGGTGGACTCGCCCAGGTCCGACTGCCAGTGGTCGGTGGCTTCGGCCGCGTCGATGGTCTCGATGTTGCCGATGGGATGGAAGCGGGTGCCGTCCACCCGCAGGTCGCCTTCCTTGGACGCGTTGAGGCGACGGAAGTCGAGCGGGTCCATGTCGAGCTCTTCGCAGATCTCGTCAATCAGGGCGTCGACCGCGAACTCGGCCTGGGGCGCGCCGGGGGCGCGGTAGGCGTGCGACTTGGGCTTGTTGACGATCACGTCGTAGCCGTCGACGCGGAAGTTCTCGATATCGAACGGCCCGATGCAGCACAGGCAGCCGGCACTCACGGCCGAGCCGGGGTACCCGCCGGCCTCGAAGGCCAGGTCGACGTTGACGGCCGTGATCTTGCCCTCGTTGGTGACGCCCATCTTGACCGTCATGAATGCGCCGGGGGCCGGGCCGGTGCCGATGAGGACCTCGGTGCGGTTCATGGTCATCTTGACGGGGCGGCCGATCTTGCGGGACAGCACGGCCGCGAGCGGTTCGAGATAGACGGTGGTCTTGCCGCCGAAGCCGCCGCCGATTTCCGCCGGCAGCACGCGGATCTTCGACTTGGGGTGCTCGAGCATGGTGGCCAGTTCGTCGCGAATGCCGAAGTGGCCCTGCGAACTGGACTCGACGATCAGGTGGCCGTCCTGGTTCCAGTGAGCCAGGGCGTTGTGCGGTTCGATGTAGCCCTGGTGGACCATGGCGGTGGAGTAGGAGCGCTCCATGACCAGGTCGGCGGCGGCATAGCCGGCCTCGACATCGCCTTCCTCGAAGATGAAGTGCTTGGCGATGTTGCTGGGCTTGTCGTCGAAGACGCCGCCGGTCTCCGTGTACAGGTCGTCCAGGATGACGGGGGCGTCGTCGCGCATGGCTTCGCGGACGTCCAGCAGCGGGGGCAGGACTTCATAGTCGACGTCAATCAGGCGCAGGGCTTCCTCGGCCTCGTGCACGCTGGCGGCGGCCACGGCGGCGATGACCTGGCCCTCGTAGGTGACGCGGCCGCGGGCGATGACCCGCTCGGCCATGTAACGCAGGCTCTGCATGCCGGACTCGTTGGCTTCGGCCTCGCCGGCGCCCGGGTCGGGAAAGTCGTCGCCCGTGACCACGGCGAGCACCTGGCTCGAAGCCTCGGCGCGCGAGGTGTCGATGCCGCGAATGCGAGCCCTGGCGTGCGGGCTGCGCAGCACTTTGCCCCAGACCATGCCGGGCATGTGGGCGTCCACGCCGTAGCGTGCGCGTCCCGTGACCTTGTCCACGCCGTCGTGGCGGACCGGTCGGGTTCCAACGACTCGATACGCGCCGTTGCCTGCTGTCATTCCCTGCTCCCGCGGTGCTGTGGTGAATCCGAGTCGAAACCGGATGTTGGAAAGTCTAGCCGCCGCCGAGCGCCTCTACGAAGAACAGCTCGCTCTCAGGCTGGAGCTTGGTGCGGAGGCGCCGGCCCACGTTGGCGCCGTCTACAAAGGCCGAAAGGCCCGGGCGGATCTGGCCGTCCTCGACCAGCCGTCCGCCCAGGCCCGGAAAGCTCGCTTCCAGGCGCTCCACGACTTCCCGAACCGTGGCGCCTTCGATCTCAACCCTGGCGGCGCCGTCCGTCGCCTCCCGCATGGGGGTGGGGATGTGAACGGTCGCCACCGTGGTTTACGCCTCCGCTGCCAGTGCCGCCTGGACGCGGGCCGGCGACATGGGCAGGTGGCTCATGCGGACGCCGGTCGCGTCATGGATGGCGTTGGCCATGGCCGCGGGCGGCGGCACGATGGGAACTTCGCCCACGCCGCGCACGCCGTAGGGATGTCCAGGATTGGGCACCTCGACGATGATCGTCTCGATGTTGGGAACGTCGAGCGCGGTCGGCATGCGGTAGTCCAGCAAGCTGGCGTTGAGCAGGTGACCGTCGTCGTCGTAGACGTACTCCTCGTTCAGCGCCCAACCGACACCCTGCACGACGCCGCCCTGCATCTGGCCTTCGACGTACGGCGGATAAATGGCAACGCCGGCGTCCTGAACGGCGGTGTACCGCAGGACTTCGACCTTGCCGGTTTCATCATCCACTTCCACGTCGGCGATGTGGACGGCGAAGGCGCCACCCTCGCGGGTGGGCGTGACGGTGTTCTTGCCGATGGGGAAAACGCCTTCTTCCTCCAGCAGACCGGCCGCTTCGCCCACGGTGGCCGAGTTGCCGTTGGCGGAGAAGGTGCCGTCGGCGTGGGTGATCGAGTCAGCGGCGACATCCCAGAGGTCCGCCAGCCCTTCGACAATCTGATCCTTCATGTCGTTGGCCGCGTTATGGGCGGCCAGGCCGGTGGCAAAGGTGACCCGGCTGCCGCCGGTGACGTCGGTCTGGCCGACGGAGTCGGTGTCCGCCACGATCGGATCCACGTCTTCAACCGAGATACCCAACGTCTCGGCGAACTGCATGGCAATCGACGTGCGGGTTCCGCCGATGTCGGTCGAACCCTCGAGCAGCGTGACGCTGCCATCGCTGTTCAGCTTGGCGGTCACGCTGGAGGTGAAGCCAATGTTGAACCAGAAGCCGGACGCGATGCCGCGGCCGCGCTTCTTGCCCGGGGCGGTTTCCAGCGGGGTCTGCCACTGGGCGGAGTCGCGCGCGGCTTCCATGCACTCGATGTGGCCGATGCGCGGATAGGGCGGCATGGCGAGCTGCCAGTCGCCTTCCTTGGCGCTGTTCTTGAGGCGGAACTCGACCGGATCGATGTCCAGCGTGCGGCAGATTTCGTCCACCACCGTTTCGCTCGCGAACTCGGCGTGGGTCGCGCCCGGCGCCCGGTAGGCGTGGGTCTTGGGCTTGTTGACGACGACGTCAAAGCCTTCGACCTTGGCGTTGGGCATGTTGTAGGGCGCGAAGACGCAGCGACAGCCGGCGCCCACGACGGAGCCGGGATAGCCACCGGCGTCGAAGGCCAGGTTGGCGTAGCCGGCGGTGATCATGCCGTCGTTGGTGACGCCCAGCTTGACGCGCACGTAGCCGCCCGGTGTGGGACCGGTCGCCTTGAGGACGTCGGCCCGGTCCATGGCCATCTTGACCGGATGGCCGGTCTGCCGGGACAGGAGGGCGGCCAGGGGCTCGAGATAGGCGGTGGTCTTGCCGCCGAACCCGCCGCCGATCTCCATCGGCACGACGTGGATCTTGGTAATCGGGTGATCGAGAAGGTCGGCCAGTTCCTGGCGGATGGTGAAGGCGCCCTGCGAGCTGCACCAGACGTGCAGGTGGCCGTCCTTGAGCCAGTGCGCGGTGGCGTTATGGGTTTCGATGTAGCCCTGGTGGACCACGCCGAAGGTGAACTCACGGTCGACGACCAGATCAGCCTCGGCAAATCCGGCGTCGACGTCGCCCACCTCGTACAACATTTCCGCGGCGACGTTGCTGGCTTCTTCGGCGGTCGTGCCGTCGGCCTTCGCGGTGTAGAGGTCCTCGATGATGACCGGGGCGTCCGGCTTCATCGCGTCCCACACCTCAAGGACCGGATCGAGCACTTCGTACTCGACGTCGATCAGCTTGAGGGCCTCGGCGGCGACATGCGGGTTGGCGGCCGCCACGGCGGCGATGGCGTGGCCGTGGTAGTGAACCTTGCCGCGCGCGAGCATGTTGGCGCTCTTGAATTTGAGCGGAAGACCAGGCGCTTCGCCGCCGCCGGTGAGCTTGTCGCCCGGGTCGGGGAAGGCGGCGCTGGTAATGACGGCGCGAACACCGTCCAGGGCCTCGGCGCCGCTGGTGTCGATGCTGACGATGCGGGCATGGGCGTGCGGGCTGCGCAGCACCTTGCCATGCAACTGGCCGGGCAGGTTGATGTCGGAGCCGTAGCGCGCTTCGCCGGTGACCTTTTCGAGGCCGTCGTGGCGAATCGGCCGGGTGCCGATGACCTTGTATTCCTCATCGTGATGCTTGATGGTCTGGCCGACTCTGGTGTCAACAGCCATGGTTACGCCTCCGCGCGCATGCGTTCGGCGGCGTCCAGGACGGCGCGTACGATCTTGTCGTAGCCCGTGCACCGGCAGAGGTTGCCGGCGAGCCACCAGCGAACTTCGTACTCCGTGGGATTCGGGTTTTCTTCCAGCAGGGCCTTGGCCGCGACGATGAAGCCGGGGGTGCAGACGCCGCACTGGAGGGCGGCGTTCTCAAGGAACGACTGCTGAAGCGGGTGCAGCCCCTCGGGCGAAGCCACACCTTCGATGGTTTCGATGGACGCGCCGGCCGCTTCGACGCTGAGCACGCAGCAGGAGTTGACCAGCACGCCGTCCATGACGACGTTGCAAGCGCCGCAGTTGCCGTTGTTGCAGCCTTCCTTGGCGCCGGTCAGCCCCAGGTTGTCGCGCAGGACCTCCAGCAAGCTTTCCCGCGGCTCGGCGAGAAAGTCCACCGACTCGCCGTTAATGGTGGTCTGAACGTGGACCTTTCCCGACTGGATCTCAGTGGCCATTGGTGGGACTGCCTCCCTGGGCGCGAGCCCTGGCGCCGCGCAGGGCGCGCTGGGTGAGAACGTAGGAGAGCTGCTTGCGATGGGCGATGGTGCCGCGCATGTCGTCGATCGGCGACGCGGCGTCGCGGGCGATGTCGGCGGCGACGGCAAACGAGTCTTCGTTGGCGGTCAAGCCGATCAGGGCGTCGCCAGCAGCTTGGACGAAGAGTGGCGTAGGGGCCACGGCGCCTAGCGAGATGCGGGCGGCCGTGATGCTCTCGCCGTCCAACACGAGTGAGGCGCCGGCGCCGACGACGGCGATGTCCATCTCGTTGCGGGGGATGAAGCGCAGGTAGTGCGAACCCGAGCCGGCGGGCGGTTTGGGGAGGGTAAGGGAGACCAGCAACTCGCCGTCGGCCAGCACGTTGCGGCCGGGAGCGGTGCAGAAGTCTTCGACGGCCACGGTTCGTTCACCGTCGGGGCCGGCGATGTTGCAGACGGCTGAGTGGACGATCAGCGGGGGAATCGTGTCTCCGGCCGGGCCGGAGTTGCACAAGTTGCCGCCGACCGAGGCGCGGCCCTGGATGCCGGTGCTGCCGATGATGCGGGCGGCGTCGACCACGGCCGGGTAACTGGCCGCGAACTGCGCGTTGTTGTAGAGCTGATGACACGGGACGGCGGCGCCGAGGGTCGTGCTGCCGTCGGCGTTGACCGAGAGGTCCATGAGCTCGGGGATCTTCTTGGCGTCCACGAAAACGCCGGTATCCCGTGCGTCTTCGCGGACCTGGACGATGAGGTCCGTCCCGCCGGCAAGCATGCGGGCGTCTGAGCCGTGCTCGGCAAGGATGGCTACGGCGTCCTCCACGGTTGAGGGCGCGGCGTACTGAATCGCGCGCAAAGCGGCCTCCGTTTCCTGGCAGTGACGGAATCTGCGCGCCTATTGTCACGACTTCGGGCGATGCTTACCAGTCGCAACGGGCGTTCGTGGACTGAATCGCAGGTTGGACGGGCCGCATTGACGACCCTGATCACCACGAGAACCGCGTCAGATCAGGCGTAGAGCCCCGCGCCCGGACGGCGTCCCCAGGGGCTGGCCATGGCCTGGGGCGAGGCCTGCTCGACGGTGTGGGCGGCCAGGCGGTCGGCGTCGAACTCGATGCCGAAGCCGGGACGCTCGCCCAGGACGAGCCAACCGTCGTCGATCTGAATGTCGATGTCGAACAGGGCGTCGCGCCCCGCGCCGAGGACTTCCAGCATGGTGTGGTTGGGCATGGCCGCTGCCGCGTGGGCCATGAAGCTGCCGGGGGAGTTCATCATGGAGACTGGCCGCTCGATGCCGTAGACCATGTCGGCCACGATCATCGCGCCTGTGATACCGCAGGTATCGCTGCCGACCTGGAAGACGTCGATTGCCCGGTGGTCGATTAGGTGCAGAAACTCGCCCGGATGCCGCAGGTTCTCGCCGCTGGCCACCGCGGCCGCCACGCCGTCGGATACCTGGCGGAGGCCGGTGGCGTCCCAGCGACGGGCGGGTTCTTCGATCCAGGTGAGATCGAAGTTGCGTTCGATCTCACGCACCCGGCGGATGGCTTCCTTGGGGGTCCAGAACTCGTTGACGTCCAGCATCAGGTCGACGCGCTTGCCGGAGGTGGCCAGGGCGTCGCGCATGATGCCGAGGCGGCGCAGGTCGTGCTGCAAGTCGGCCCCGCCCTTGAGCTTGCCGGCGGAGATACCCTGCGCGGCCATGCCGGCGTAGTAGGCGTAGAGTTCGTCGTCCGACAGCGGCGAGTCCAGGCCGCTGGCGTAGGCGCGCACGCGCGGGGAGGATGCGCCCAGCGTGCGCCAGAGCGGATCGCCGTTGACTTTGGCTTTCAGGTCCCAGAGCGCGAGGTCAATGGCGGAAAGGCCAACGGCAACGGGTCCCACGGGACCCAGCTTGAAGACGGAATCCATCATTTGCTTCCACAGGCCGCGCACGCCGCGTGGGTCCGATCCGATCAATCGGCCGGCCAGGCTCTGGACGTGGGGTCGTCCCGGCGGACCGCCAAGGCCCAGGCCTGTGATGCCGGCGTCGGTGTCCACGTAGACGACCAGGCCGGAGTTGAGCGAACGACCGGAAGGGCTGTTGACGTCGCCCAGGGGACGGGCCAGTTCGTATTGGACGACGACGGTACGAATCTCGGTGATGCGCATGGGTGGATAGGCCCCGGGCCGATGGCTGCATTCAGTGTAGAGATGCCATCAGCGCCGTGGCGCAGGATTGGGTGCCCTGGCCGGTGGAAACCGTGTACAGTCGGACCAGGAGTTGGAGGTGCGCTATGGCTGTCTTCGATACGCTGCGCGCAGCTCGAACGCTGAAGGCGGCAGGGTTCGGGGACGCGAAGGCGGAAGCGGTTGCCGAGATTGTGCAGGCAGTCGCGAACGGGAATCGTGTGAGCAAGGTGGACTTACGGGACTTCGCTACCAAAGCGGATCTTGAAAGGTTTGCCACCAAGGAGGACCTTGAGAGGTTCGCTACAAAGGAAGACCTAAAGAGCTTCGCTACTAAAGCGGATCTGGAGAGATTCGCGAGCAAGGCTGAGCTGCAGGATCTTGAGCTTCGGCTCACCATTCGCATGGGCGTGATTGCAGCAAGTTCGGTGACCATCGCGACCGCGCTGACGGCGGCGCTGAGCCAGCTATTGCTCTAGACGCTGCTCCGCGGGCGTAGCTTGAGCCGCGTCAGACGAGAGCCAGGAAAACCGCGGTTAGGACGGCAACTGTCGCCGCGCCGCCGTAGGCCACCAGCGCAATCAAGCCTCCGGGCAGCGGTGCGTGCAGGTCCACGGCCAGGTGGCGCAGGCGGTGGCAGGCGTGGACGGCGATCAGGGCAACCACTGCTCCGATGGCCAGCCGCACGATGGCGTGCTGGAGGAGATCGCGGATGCCATCGTAGGTAAAGGCGTCGGCGAACCAGCGCCAGCCGAACGGTCCGAAGACCGAGCTGACGAGAATGAGCGCCGGGACGAACACCGCGGCCAGCACGCTGCCGGCCGCGAACAGCGACCAGAACAGGGCTTCGTGCGAGCGGCCGCTCACGTCGCGCCCACCCAGGCCACCCAGAGGAAGAGCAGCACGGTAACCGCCGCCAGTCCGGCGAACTGCTGGCCGATGATGAAGGCCGCCGGGATGCGGTGGCCGGCGACCTGGCCGGGTAGCGCGCTCGGGGCGATCAGAAAGAACGTGATGGTGTGCCAGAGCGCAAACGCGAGCGCCACGAGGTGGAACACCACCATCAGCGGATGCCAGAGGAAGTCTCGATAGGCCAGGTAGGTCTCCGCGTCCTGCCCGGCCTTATGGATCAGGAGCATGAAGAACACGATCTCGGCCAGGATGAAGGCCGAGCTGATCTCGCGCAGGAATATGCGGAAGTAGGAGCCCTTCTGGGTCCACCAATTCCACCCCATGCGCCGGTCGCGCGGCCGGTTCACGAGCGCCTGGCCCAGGGCGTCCCGAGCCGCTTGGAGTAGTCGACG
>VXPS01000218.1:7254-9167 GCA_009839425.1 Chloroflexota bacterium | reverse complement strand
CCCAGGCCGCCTACAGCTTTGGTCTGTTGCAGGCGCTCGGTGGAACCAGCGACGCGCCGCCTCGCAATCTGACGCAAGAGTTGCAGCGCGTCCTCGATCCATCCGGGGTAGCCGTCATGGGGACGCTGGCCGACTTTCGCGGCATCGAGCGACCCGACCGCAGCCTGACGGGCGCCGAGGTGTCAAAAGCGCTGCGGGGTCGCTTCGTGCTCCAGGAACTCATCGGCTTGATCGATCTCGAACACGACGGCCAGCGCTGCCGCTATTGGTACATCGCCGCAACGCCAATCGCGGACAGGTAAGCGAATCGCCCCTAGTCGTAGTTCGAGAAGGGGTGCTCGCCGAGGTAGCGGCGCTGCCGCGACGTGGCCTGGGCCAGGATGTCCGGATCGAACCGGAACTCCAGGTACGGCGGAAACTTCTGCACCACCATCCGGCGGCCGTAGTGGACCTGCAGCAGGTATCGGATTCGCGAACTGGTATTGGCCGTGCCGCGATGCCAGACGTCGGACCGGAACAGCACCACGTCGCCGGCGTTGCAGAGGATGTTCTGCCCTTCCACGCCCTGCCAGCTCGTCTCGCCGTCATGCGGTTTGCGCCCGGCGCGGTGGCTGCCCGGGATGAAATTCGTCGGCCCCAGCGCGACGTCCAAGTCGTCCAGGTAGTAGTGCGCGGTGGCGGTGAACACCGGAATCTCCACCCGCGGGTCGGCCATCACATCGCTCGGTAGCTCGATCGGCTGATAGTCCGAGTGAAAGTTTTGGTCCAGTCGACCGGGACCCGTCACCCAGCCCGTCATGCTGATGCAGTGGCAGTCCTCGCCCATCACCGCGGCGGCCACCTCGGCCACCGGCGAGCGGTCCAGGAACTGCAGGAAGTAAGCGGACCGGTTGAAGAGCATGTTGACGACCTGCTGGTAGAAGGTAGTCGGCTCGCCGCTGGACGGATCGATGCCACGCCGGATGCTTTGCTCCCGACGGTCGTTCGCGCGCGGATTGGGCTCGACGCCATCAATCCGCTGCCGAAGCTCAGCAACGTCGGCCGTGCTCAAGACTCCTGGCATATAGGCAAATCCGTCGCGACGCACGGCCTCGGCCAGTTCATCCACGGTCTCATAGGCAACCAGTTCAAGGCCGGGCATCGTTTCCACCCTCCTGTTGAGTCCGTGGATCCTGACAGCAGGATCCGCTCAGAAAGTGACGCTCCCTAGTCGTAGTTCGAGAACGGATGCTCACCCAGGTAGCGACGCTGCCGCGGCGTGGCCCGGGCCAGGATCTCGGGATCGAAATGGAAGTCCAGGTACGGCGGGAATTTCTGCACCACCATCCGCCGGCCGTAATGGACCTGCAGCAGGTAGCGCGTTCGGGAACTGGTGTTGGCCGTGCCGCGGTGCCAGACGTCGGACCGAAACAGCACCACGTCGCCCGCCTTGCAGAGGATGTTCTGACCTTCCACGCCCTCAAAGCTGGTCTCGCCCTCGCCTGGCGGTCGCCCCGCGCTGTGGCTACCCGGAATGAACTGCGTCGGTCCCAACGCCTCATCCAGGTCGCTCAGGTAGTAGTGCGCGGTGGCGGTGAACACCGGGATTTCCACGCGCGGATCGGCCATGACCTCGGTGGGCAGTTCGATCGGCTGATAGTCGGAGTGAAAGCTCTGGTCCACCCGGCCGGGACCGGTGATCCAGCCCGTCATGCCGATGCTGTGACAATCGTCCCCCATCACCGCGTCGGCCACGTCCGCCACCGGCGCCCGGTCCAGGAACTGCAGGAACCAGGCGTTCCGGTTGAACAGCAGCTTGGTGTGGACTTCGTAGAAGAAGCCCTCACTATCGGAGCCGTCAGGGGCGCGCGGGCGCAGGTGTCGCCGGTCGTTGGCACGGGGATTCGGCTTGATCTCCTCGATCAGGTCGCGCA
>VXPS01000218.1:0-7244 GCA_009839425.1 Chloroflexota bacterium | reverse complement strand
GCGCTGAGCACGCCGGGCATGAAAGCGAATCCGTCCCGGCGAACGGCCTCGGCCAGTTCGGCCACGGTGTCGTAGGTCTTGAGTTCCAGGGCCATCGCCATAGGGTTCTTAGCCTTCCAACTCCAGCCGGTCCACGGCTGCCTTCGTGACGTCCTGCGGGCCGCCCGCTGATCTTACCGAGACGGCCCCGGCTGCGTTGCCGCGGCGGCAGGCCGCTTCCAGGTCGGCGCCCGCCAGCCAGGCGCTCAGCAGACCGCCGGCAAAGGCGTCGCCGGCGCCGATTGGGTTACTGGCCTGCACCGCAAAGCCCGGCACGTGCCGCGGCTCCTGGCCGGGTCCCGGATCCAGCAGGCTGCCGCCCGCGCCTAACTTGACCACCACTGGACCGTCAAACCGCCTGCGTAGGCGCTCGCGCCCTTCCGCGTACTCGCAGCCCAGCGCCGCGGCGAACTCGGCCCGGCTGCCGATCAGCAAGTCCATTTCAGTGCCAATGGCCGTGATTTCGTCGAAGTCAAGAGCGCCCGGTCCGCCTTGGCCAATGTCCAGCGCCGCCCGCGCTCCCGCTGTTCGAGCGGCGCTTCCAAACGCGCAGGCGGCGTCCGTCAGTGGGCGCTGAAAGCAAAGATTGATCCCGGATAAGTACACGTGCCCGGGCGTCCAGGCGGCCAGCAGCGGGGCAGGGTCCAGCGGCGGTCCCGGATACCAGTAGGCCTGCCGGCGGCCGTCCACCCCCAGGGCGATGGTGTGCGTAGCCGTGCTGCCGGCGCGATCGCCAATGACTTCGACCTCGCGGTCGGCGAGCCCGTCCGCCAGGAAGTCGCCAAACGGGTCGGCGCCCAGCACCCCGCCCAGCTGGCAGGCGCCGGTGAGTCCCGCGTAGACCATGGCGGTATTGGCGGCCGTACCGCCCAGCAGCAGCCGGGCGGGCTGCTCGTGGGCCACGTCGCTGGCCTGCGTGAACTCAACATCTGGCACCGGAAAGCGCGTGAGCCCCTGGATGTTGACGTCAACGACTGTGCTACCGACGCACAGCAGGCGGGTCGCCTCGCTGCTGGCGCTGGCGGCCGAGCTCATGACGATCCGTCGCGATCGATGCGCTCGGACGTGTTCGTCTGACCCACGGACAGCCCTAGTGACGCGCGACGACGTCGTCCGCGGACAGCGGCAGTCCAACCGCGCTGGACGCCGCGCCGCCAAATGCCCAGCCGAATACTCCGCGCACGTCCTCCCGATGATCGTTCCGGCAGGCGGTCTCGGCCTGGTCGCCGAACGTGCGCTGGTAGATACCTACGTTGCCGTGATTGCCAAGGTGGTTCTCCACGATATCGTTGAGATCCACGCAATCGGTCGGCCACGCCAAATCCTGCGTTCCTGAATCTGCCGATTGCGCCGCTTGATCGAAGGCCCAGCTAAACACCGCGCGCACATCGTCCCGGTGGTCGTTCTGGCAGCCCGGCTCGGCCTGCTCGCCAAAGACCCGTTGATATATGCCAACGTTGCCATCGTTGCCCAGGTGCGCCTCAACGATGTCGTTCAGATCAACGCACGTCGTCGGCCACTGTTGCGGCGCCGGCGTCGCGGTTGGGGAAGCTGCGGGCACGGGCGAAGCCGTCGGTGTGCTTGCGGCTCCGCCATGCAGCGTGACGCTATCCAGCGTGGCCAGACTCAGCTCGGCGGCGCCGGTGGCTTGACCGCGCTGCACCAGCAGCCAGGCGATTACGTCAAGGTACTGCCGCTCGGTCAGCGACCCCTCGGCGGCCAGCGGCATGGTGGCGCTGGTGTAGTCGTATAGCTCACGCGTGGAGGCGAATCGCACCAGGGTGCCGGGTCCCTTGAGCGGCGTGGCGAAGCCGTCGTTGCCGTTCGGCCCATGGCAGGTGGCGCAGGACTGCTCGAACACGGCCGCGCCTCGCGCAATCTGCGCGTCGGTCAACGCGAGCGCGGCGCCGACCACCAGCAGACCAACGGCAAGCGCGGCGGCCAGGGCCCGACCCAACCTCCGCCTCAACGCAGGGCCGCCTGCGTTCGTCGGCGCAGTTCGGTGATCAACTGCTCGGGCTCCGCCACGCCCAGCCAGACGCGGTCCACCCGCAGGAAGGGGAACAACCAAGGCGTCCCCATGCGCACCCGCCGACGCAGGCTGACTTCCACCGCTCGCTCCAGGCGCCCCAGGCTGAACTCACGCCGTCGATACGAGGGTGAAACGCCGTAGCTTGACCGGGGCCGAGCGATCGGCCCGCCTACCAGGTCGATGTCGGCGTAGGGAATCGCGGTATCCACCAGGAACCCCACCCGCAGATACAGGTCGGTCGCGCGCAGCTCGACGAATCCGTCTCGGGCCGCCCGGTAAATGGCAACGACAAACGGCACCACCGCAAAAAGGGCCAGCGCGGTGGCCAGGTTGACCGATCGGCCCGGCGAGTCCGCCGGATTGCCCAGGGCGCGCATGAGGGCGAAGACCCCCAGCATCGCCACGCCGCCGGCCAGCAGGTACAACGCGTTCTGGTCCACGCCCGTGCTCAACCGCCAGCGGCGGCCACTGACGTCCAGCGGAGCTGGTTCAGGCGGCATGCAGGCCCTCCATGCGGTCAATCGCCTGGGTGCCCAGCAAACGCACGTTGTCGCGAACGTAGGGGCGGCACAGCGCCTCGCGGTCAAACCAGCCCACCTCACGGTGTTCACCGTTCGATGGTCGAACGGCTCCGTTTACCGGGCGGACGAAGTAGACCAGGTCGACGAGCGCCTGGCCATCCCCAATGTCGTGCAGCAGGAGGGTCTCCGGCGCAGGCAGGACGTGAACTCCCTGCTGGTCGATCGCGGGACGCTCCGCCACGATCTCAATCTCCATCCCAGTTTCCTCGAGCGCTTCGCGGTGCAGCGCCTCCACCGGGTCTTCATTCGGCTCGATGTGCCCGCCGAAGGGCAGCCACATGCCAAATCTGCGGTGGTTGAGCAGCAGAACCTTGCCGTCACGCACCAGGTAGCCCGAGCTGGTGAATCGCTTGTCGACGGCCGCCACCACCGGACTACTCCGCTCGCGTGCGGATTGTACGGACGACGGCGGCTGGACGTGCGCAATCCGGTCGATCGCCCGGGCGCCCAGCAAGCGCACGTCATCGGTAATGGCGGGGTCGCTGAGCGCCTGGCGGTCAAACCAGCGCATCTCGCTGTGCTCGGACGCCGCCAGCCGCTGCGCGCCCCCGACCGGACGGACGAAGTAGATCAGGTCGATGTGGACGTGATCAGGCTCGATGTCCTCCAGCAGGATGGTCTCCGGTGCCGGCAGCACGTGAAGCCACCGCTGCTTGATCTCCGGTCGCTCGGCCACAATCTCAATTTCGAACCCGGTCTCTTCGCGCGCCTCGCGGTGAAGGGCCTCCACCGGGTCCTCGCCCGGCTCGATGTGCCCGCCGAAGGGAAGCCACATGCGGAGCTTGCGGTGGTTAACCAGCAGAACCCTTCCGTCACGCACCAGGAAGCCCGTGCTGGTGAAGTGCCTGTCGACGCCCGCCACCCAACTGATTGCCGCGCTCGTGCGGGGATTGTACGGACGGCGGCGGTCCGTTGCGGACCCGCCGCCTGCGTGGTGGAGATGGGGGCGAGTTGAACGCCCCGTCCAGAACCTGTCACCCCGATGCATCTACAGGTTTAGCCGGACTCTTAAAGTCTCGCCGCGGCGTCGCTATCCGGCCGCAACGGCGCACGACCAGCCCGCGTGTCTTGGTCGGTCTACGCGGGCGCCTTGACCGACGCACCCTAGATTCCTTGCGCCCGGAACGCCCCGCTAGGGACGGGCCGGCCGGACGTCGCGGGGCTTAGGCCGCGAGCGGGAGCGTTTGCTCTTCGCCAGTTACTTGATTGCCAGGGGGATTTACGAGCTCCCCGGCAGGCTCGACCTGCAGCATCGGACTTCGGGGCTCTGTCAAAACCCGTCATCCCCGAGGCGAAGACTCTAGCGAACGTAGCGTGCGATCTGCCGCTCCGCCTCACGCGCTCGAATCTTCTCCCGATTATCGTACCGTCGCAGGCCGCGCACCAGCCCAATTTCCAGCTTGGCCCAGCCGCGCGCGAGAAATAGCCGCAGCGGGATGGCCGTGCGCCCCTTCGCGTTGACGTGGCCGGCCAGCGAATCGATCTCGGCGCGGTGCAGCAGCAAACGGCGCGGCCGGTCGGGATCGTGGTTGGCCTGCGCCGCCGGCTTATAGCGGGCGATATGCACGTCGCGCAGAAAGGCCTCGCCCTCTTCCACGATTACGAAGCCCTGGGCCAGGCTGACCGAGCCATTGCGGATGCTCTTGATCTCCGACCCGCGCAGTTCAATACCCGCGGTCAGCGTATCCAGCACCTCGTAGTCTCGACGTGCGCGGCGATTGACGGCCACCGTACGCTGACCCGACGGGCTTGGTGTCGGCTTCGCCCGGCGTTTGCGCCGCTTTCGTGCCACGGTGTCCTGCTGCGCGGTCCGCGCGTGCCAGAGGCCGAACGGCCCGGCACCCGCATTCTGCCCCGGCCCGCGGGACCGGGAGCGGCTTTAGACGGTGGCGAACCCCCGCGCGGCCGGCGCCTCCACCATGTCGCTCATCAGCTTGGGCAGCGCCATCGTGTGGCTGCAGGTACGCCAGCCCTGAAAGAACTCACAGTCGCAGTTCCAGGATCCGTCAGCGTAGGTAACGATGTGACTGCTGTTGTCGCCGTCGAACCGAACGCGGAGCGACTCCACGTGCACGCGCTCCGGCTCGCTGGCGTATTGATGCGCCTTCTGCACCTTGCTGATCAGGCTGGATTGCACCCTGGAACCTCCCCGGCGGCCTAGACGCGCCGACACCAAAAACGCCCGGCCGCACTGGCCGGGCGCATCACGCCACGCGAACCGACGGCCGCCCTCTCACAGCGCTGACCCTCGGTTCATATTCCGAGTATAGCCCTGCCCGATTCCGAGGGCCGAATCGCTAGGAGCCGTACTGCAGCCGGAACGCCAGGCGCTCCGGCAGCCCGGCCGCCCCCATGGCCGCCTGCGTGGCGGCAATGTCGTAAGCGACGCGATGAAAGGTGAACCGGCCGGTAGCTGGCTCGTAGCGCGCGTACGCCGCCCGCGGATCGCCGTCCCGCGGCTGCCCCACGCTGCCCGGATTGAAGATCAGGCGATCGTCCTCCGGGTCGATCGCGTCGCCCGCGTTGGGCACGGCCGTCAAGAACGCACCGGCGCCGTGCACGCCCTGGCGCCAGCGAAACATGATCGGCACATGGGTGTGGCCCACCAGGCAGACCTGCGTGCCGAAGTAGCCGAAGTTGATTTCCGCCAGCCGCACGTTCGTCAGGTACTCCCAGAGCGGCTCGCGCGGACTGCCGTGCGCCACGTGCACCGAGCCAAAGACCGACGAGACCTCCAAACCCAGCAGGTACTCCCGTGTCTCATGCGTCAGCACCTCGTCGGTCCATTGACAGGCCGCGCGTGCGTCGGCGTTGAAGACCGCCAGGTCGGCCTGGCCGGTGGCGCCCCAGTCGTGATTGCCGGCCAGCGATCGAAACGGCAGGGAGCGCAGCAGCTGCACGACCTCGTTGGGATGCGGCCCGTACCCCACCAGGTCGCCCAGCGACCAGACCTCGTCCACCGGTCCGGCGTCCGCCAGCACGGCTTCCAGGGCAGGCAAGTTGCCATGCACGTCGGCGATGATCAGCACGCGCACTGGCGGGCCTCCGCTGGTCGTGGGCCGGCCGGTGCGCCGGTGGGTCTCATTATGCGGCCGTTACCCGCGGCCGGAGCCGGGCGCCAGCCGCAGGCCGAGGTCCCGCAGTCGGGCCACGAACTGATCGCCGCGGTCGAATTCGTTGCTGAAGAGGCCGAATGACGCGCAGGCCGGCGACAGCAAAACTGCATCGTCCCGCCGAGCCATCGCAAGGGCCTGATCCACGGCCTCGGCCATGTCGGCGGCGGCTTCAATTCGGCACCCCTGCAGCAGCGGTCGTAGCCGGTCGGTGCCGCTTCCGGGCAGCAGCACGACCCCGCGCAACCCGTCGGTCGCGCCGAGCCGCTTCGCCAGGGGCGCGAAGTCGAGACGCTTGTCGGAGCCGCCCGCGATCAGCACCCAGGGACCCTCAATGGTGGCCAGCGCGGCCAGCGCGGCCTCGGGCGTGGTCGCCGTCGTGTCGTTATAGGCACGCACGCCGTCTATGGTTCCCACCAACTCCTGGCGGGCCGGAACACCGCCGAAGCTGCGAACGGCCCGTTCAATTGCCTCGTCGTCCACCCCCGCCTGGCGGGCCGCAGCCGCCGCCAGCGCCAGGTTGGCGTGGTTGTGCCGACCCGAGAGCGAGGCGGCCAGCCATCCCGGCGGCGCTTCCTCGAGGTCCGGGCGCAGCACGGTCCCGCCCGCCCGCGCCGCGAACCAGTTCGGCCAGCCGCTGCCCTGCGGGATCACGGCCCAGTCGTCCGCCCGCTGATTGGCCACCAACGACAGCTTGGCCTCGGCGTAGGCCCGCATGTCGCCATAGCGATCCAGGTGGTCGGCCATCAGGTTGGTCACGATGGCGCCGCGCGTACGCAGCCCCGTGCCGGCCAGCCCCTCCAATTGGGCGCTGGAGAGCTCCAGCACCACTGTGGATCCCGGCTCAATCTCGTGCAGTTGCGCCAGGGCCGACACACGCATGTTGCCGGCCAGCAGTGCCTGCTCTCCGCCCGCCACCAGCATGGCGTGCAACGCCGTAGCCGTGGTCGTCTTGCCGCGCGTGCCGGTCACGCCAATCACCCTCGCTTGCCGGCACCAGCGCAGGAAGAGCGTGAACTCCATCTCGATGTACGCCCCGGCGGCGCGGGCGGCGCGAAGGTACGGCGAGCCGTCCCGCACCGCCGGGTTGCGCACCACGATCTCGGCGTGTCGGAAGTCGTTCAGTTCGTGCCCGCCCAGCACATAGCGGACGCCGGCCGAGCCCAGCGCAGCAACGCTGTTCGCCAGTTGGGCTTCTGAGCGCAGGTCCGTGACCACTAGGTCGGCGCCGTGGTCGCGCATGAAAGTAGCCACGCCCAGACCGCCGCTCTGCACACCCAATCCCATGACCACCACACGCCGTCCGCGCAGAGCGCGGGGATCATGCGCCCAGGCCGGCTCGGAGACGTCGTTCAGGTTGAAACCACCTGTTGATCGAGCGTTAATCGCAGCGACAAACGGTTATGACAACTCGCGCTTGGAACATCAAGAGGTTTGCCCCCGCGGGCACGAAAGGCCGAACGATCTACGGACGCTTTG
>VXPS01000173.1:8064-9224 GCA_009839425.1 Chloroflexota bacterium | reverse complement strand
TTGTCGCCCTCCTCTCCGTCGACAGCTACTACGGGGACGAAGAGCGGGTGGTGGCGGTGATCAAACCGCGGATGGAGGGGTTGGGGATTACGTGGCGGTCGGATCCGCACGGGAACCTGATCGGGGAGTGGCCGGCGCGGGGGAGGAACGGCGAGCCGATCATCCTGAACGCGCACATGGACACGGTGCGGCCGACGCCGGAGATGACGCCGGTGGTGAAGGACGACGGGGTGTATTCGGACGGCTCGTCGGTCCTGGGCGCGGATGACAAGGCTGGGGTGGCGGCGATCATGGAGGCGGTGCGGGCCTATCACGAGTCGGGTGAGCCGCACGGGCCGGTGGAGTTGCTGTTCACCACGGGCGAAGACGTGGGGCACATCGGTTCGAAGGCGTTTGACGCCAATGACGTGGTTGGGCGCCGCTGCTACGTGCTGGACGCGGGCGGGCCGGTGGGCAACGTGGTGATGCGGGCGCCGGGGCAGCGGCGCTTCAACTTCACGTTTCGGGGCAGGGCGGCCCACGCCGGGGTGGAGCCGGAGCTGGGCGTCAGCGCGATCGGCATGGCGGCGCGCGCGATCGACCGGATGCCGCTGGGGCGGGTAGACGAGATCACGACGGCCAACGTGGGAATCATCTCCGGCGGCGAGGCGTACAACATCGTGGCGCCGGAGGCCGAGGTGACGGTGGAGACGCGCAGCCTTTCGGAGGAACGGCTGGAGCTGCAGGTGGCGGACATCGTGGGCGCGGCGGAGCAGGCGGCGGCGGACTTTGGCGGCGAGGTGGATATCGAGACGCACACGTTTTACACGGCGTATCAGCTGGACGAAGGAATTCCCGCGGTGGAGCTGGCTGACGCCGCGATTGCAGCCGCCGGAATCGAGCCGCAACACGTGAGCACGGGCGGCGGCAGCGACGCGCACGAGTTCAACGAGAAGGGCATCACCTCGGTCTGCCTGGGCATGGGGTACATCGACGTGCACTCGGTGCGCGAGTACATGCCGCACGACCAACTGCGGGCGATCACGCAGGTGACGACGGAGCTTGTCCGGCTGGCTTGACCCGTGAGCGGAACGACCCGCCGCTGGCGGGTCGTAAGGGTGGTTGGGGCGGCTGAGCGGCGCGAGCCCGATTATATTGGGGGTTTTATTGAGCGAAATCAA
>VXPS01000173.1:0-8054 GCA_009839425.1 Chloroflexota bacterium | reverse complement strand
TCCGGCTGGTTCCTTGGCTGTTTGCCGGTGTGTTTGTCCCGTTTAGGGCAACTACCCGCGGTGGGGGGTTGGTAGGGGTGGTCGGCGGCCTAGGCCGCCGCCTCCTTTTGTTGCGGTCCGTTTCGTATGCCGACGATCAGGCCCTCCAGCACGCCTTCGAGACGGGCTTGACCTCGGTCGAGTGAGGCAAGCCGTTGTTCGACGGCCGCGCTACCTGCCTCCAAAGCCTCGGTCTGCGCTCTCAACGCCGCGATCTCCGCCTGCAAACCCGCAATCTGTGTCTCCACTGCCGCCAGCCGCGTATCCAAACTTCCGATTGCTGTCTGCAGCGACATCACCTGCACTTCCAGTGCCCCAGTTCGCGCCGCTAGCGCCGCCAGCTCCGCGCCAAAGGCCGCTTGCTGTGCTTCGAGCCGGTCCATGCGGCCGCTGAGCCGTATCGTCGCGCCGACGATCAGCGCCGCCAGCGCAATACCCACGCTTAGTATCCCGATCAAGTCCGGCGTCACGCCGCAGACTCCTGACCCGCCCGACTATGAACGTTAGATCCCTATCGGCATTCTAGCCCCAGGGCGCGGGTATCAGTTCGTGCCGTTCTCCAGCAGGGCGTACTCGTAGCTGTCTTTCAGGGCCAGCCAGGAGGCTTCGATGATGTTGGTGGAGCTGCCCACGGTGCCCCATTCGCGTGAGCCGTCGGTGGACTGGATGAGGACGCGCACGCTGGCGTCGGTGGCTGAGGCGGAGTCGAGGATGCGGACCTTGTAGTCGACCAAGTGCACCTCCTGCAGGGCCGGAAAGAAGCGTTCCAGGGCCTTGCGGGCGGCGTGGTCCAGCGCGCTGACCGGGCCGTTGCCCTCGGCGGCGGTGTGAAACATTTCCTCGCCGACGCGGATCTTGACCATGGCCTCCGAGAGCATCTCGCGGCCGCCGCGGGTTTCGGCCAGCACCAGGAAGTCGACGAACTCGAACGGCGAGCGGTAATCGGCGCGCAGGCGGCGAAGGAGTAGCTCGAAGGAAGCCTCGGCGCCCTCGAACTGGTAGCCGCGCTCTTCGAGGTCCTTGACCTTGGCCAGCGCTTCGCTCACGCCGGCGTCGTCGGTGCTCAGACCCAGGCCGCGGGCGCGTTCGGCGATGTTGCTGCGGCCGGCCAGTTCGGAAATGAGGATGCGGCGCTCGTTGCCAACGGTGGCCGGGTCGATGTGCTGATAGGCCTGGGCGTGCTTGCGCATGCCGCTGCCGTGGTAGCCGGCCTTGTGGGCGAAGGCGCTGAGGCCGACATAGGGCATGAAAGCGCTGGGCGGGGTGTTGGCCAGTTCGCCCACGTAACGGGATAGCTCGGTCGTCTGGCGGAGTTGCTCTTCGGTCACGCACTGGTGGCCGAGCTTGAGTTGCAGGGTCGGAATCAGGGTGGTGAGGTTGGCGTTGCCGCAGCGCTCGCCGAAGCCGTTGACGGTGCCCTGAATCTGCGAGGCGCCGGCCGCGACGCCGGCCAGCGTGTTGGCGGCCGCCAGGTCGGCATCGTTGTGCATGTGGACGCCGATCGGGACGGTCGTCCAGGCGCGCGCCGCTCGGGTGGCCTCGGTGACCTGGGCCGGCAAGGCTCCGCCGTTGGTGTCGCAGCAGATGATCCAGTCGGCGCCGGCCTGCGTGGCGGCTTCGACGCAGGCGTGCGAATAGATTGGATCCTGGATGAAGCCGTCGTAAAAGTGTTCGGCGTCGACGATTACCTCGCGCCCGGCGGCTTTCAGGTGGGCGACCGTGTCGCGGATCATCGCCAAGTTCTCGTCGGTGGTTGTTTCCAGGACCGTCTCGACCTGAAAGCGAGAGAACTTGGCCACGATGGTGACGGCGGGAGTTTCGCAAGCCAGGAGTGCGGCCACGGTGGGGTCGTCGGCCACGTCGCGGTCCTTGTAGCGCGTGGCGCCGAAGGCGGTGATGCGGGCCTGGCGCCAGGGGATTTCGGCGGCGCGCCGGAAGAACTCGCGGTCTCTGGGGTTGGATCCCGGGAATCCACCCTCGATGTAGTGGACGCCATAGGCGTCCAGCCGCTGGGCGATGCGCAGCTTGTCCTCGGTTGAGAACGAGATGCCTTCGGTCTGCGCGCCGTCGCGCAGGGTTGTGTCGTAGAGCGAGAGTTGCATGGAGATCGGTCAAGCCTCGGCGGGAACTGGTTCGGTTACGCGCGGGTCGGCTCGCCGGCCTCCCGCAAGACGTTGAAGACGCCTGTCAGCCGGCGGCGGGGCCCTCAATGCGGGCAATGACCGCCGCGGTCATGGACTGAGTGTCCACGAGGCGCGCACCCTCCTCGCCGATATCGGGCGTTCGGAACCCGTCGTTGAGCGTGTGTTCGACGGCCGACTCGATTGCCGCGGCCGCCTGCGGCTGGTCGAACGTGTGGCGAAACAGCATCGCCACGCTGAGGATTGTACCCAACGGGTTGGCAATGCCCTGGCCAGCGATGTCCGGCGCGCTGCCGTGCACCGGCTCGTAGAGCGCTCGCCCTTCATCGCCCAAACTGGCGGAGGGAAGCATGCCCAGCGAGCCGGTGAAGACGCCGGCCTCGTCGCTCAGCAAGTCGCCAAAGGTGTTTTCGGTAACGATGACGTCGTATTCGGTCGGTTGGCGAACCAGGGCCGCGGCGAAGGCGTCGGCCAGCATGGTGTCGTACTCGATGTCCGGGTGCTGAGCCGCCACGTCGTTGGCGATTTCGCGCCAGAAGCGTCCGGTGACCAGCACGTTGAACTTGTCAACGGACAGCACCTTGCGCCGACGGCCGGCCGCCCATTCGAAGGCGCGCTCGACGATGCGGCGGACTTCGCTCTCGCGATAGGCCAGGGTGTCCACGGCGCCGCGCTCGCCGCCGATGAAGCGCATCTCCTTGGGCTGGCCGAAGTACAGGCCGCCGATAAGCTCGCGCAGGATGACCATGTCGGTCCCGCGAACCACCTCGGGGCGGAGGGGCGACTGGCCGACCAGGGCGTCGTAGACGCGCACAGGTCGAACGTTGGCATAGAGTTCCAGACCCTTGCGCAGCCGCAGCACCCCTTCCTCCGGGGTGAACTCGGCGTGCGGGTCCTCCCATTTCGGACCGCCGACCGCCGCGAGCAACACGGCGTCCGCGTCGAGGGCGTCCTGGAAGACCTCGTCGGTACAGGGCTCGCCGAAGCTGTCGATGCTGTTGCCGCCCAGCGGGCGCTCCAGTTGCGTGACGCCAATGCCGAAGCGTGCGGCGGTGTGGTCCAGCACCTCGGCTCCGGCGGCCATCACCTCCGGCCCGATGCCGTCGCCGGGAGTGACGACGATGCGCCAGTCCTTCACCGAGCGGGCCAACCACTGATGTATGGCAGCCGGTCGTGGACGGCGCTGATCGCGTCGCCGGACTCCAGCAGCGACGAGAGCGCGTCCCACTCCCCGCTGACAAAGGCCTCCCGGACGGAGGCCGGCAACTCGGCCTGGTAGGTGGCCTGTCCGGCCGTGATCGCTCCGCTGCCGACATCGATCGCCAGCGACGTCTCGGGCGCCTCTTCGATCAGGCTCTGGAGCGACTCGATCTGGGTGGCGGGCAGGGTGAGGCAGGGAATGCCGATGGTGGTGCAGTTACCGAAGAAAATCTCGGCGAAGCTCTCGCCCACGATGGCCTTGATGCCGCGACGCATGAGCGCTTGCGGCGCGTGTTCGCGGCTGGAGCCGGAGCCGAAATTGCGGTTGACGACCAGCACACCGGCGCCAGTGAAGCGAGGGTCGTCGAACGGGTGCTTGCCGTTGAGCTGCCGGCGTTCGTCTTCGAACGCGTGCGGACCCAGCGTCTCGAAGGTGATTTCGCGCAGGTAACGGGCGGGAATGATCCGGTCGGTGTCGATATCGTTGCCGCGCACGGGAACGCCGGTTCCGGCGACGTGGGTGATGCGTCCGTCGTCAGACATTGGTCGCCCCCTTAGCCGGCGGCCAGCGCGCGCACGTCGGTCACCTCGCCGGCCACCGCGGCGGCGGCGACCATGGCCGGGCTCATCAGGAGCGTTCGGCCCAGCGGGCTGCCCTGCCGGCCCTTGAAATTTCGGTTGCTTGACGAGGCGCAGACCTGGTCGTTGACCAGCTTGTCGGGGTTCATGGCCAGGCACATGGAACAGCCGGCGTCGCGCCACTCGAAGCCGGCGGCGCGGAATACGTCGTCCAGACCCTCGGCCTCGGCCTCGGTCTTGACCTGCTGCGACCCGGGCACGACCAGCGCCTTGACGTGCGCGGGCACCCGCCCGCCCTCAGCAACCCGCGCCGCTTCGCGCAGGTCGGAGATGCGGCTATTGGTGCAGGAGCCGACGAAGGCCACGTCGATCGGCGTGCCGGCAATCGGGGCGCCAGGCGCGAGCTTCATGTGGTCCAGCGCGTCCTCAATGGAGCGGCGTTCCAGCCCCTCCACGTCGTTGGGTGAGGGGATCAGTTCGTCCACGCCCAGGACCTGGCCCGGGTTCACGCCCCAGGTCACCATCGGCGCGATCGACTCACCCTCGATGTCGACCTGGTCGTCGAAGGCGGCGTCCGCATCCGAGGCCACATCGCTCCACCACTGGCGGGCGCTATCGAAGTCGTCGCCCTTCGGGGCGTATTCGCGGTCTTGCAGATAGGCGTAAGCAGTCTCGTCGGGATTGACGTAGCCGACGCGCGCGCCGCCCTCGATGGACATATTGCAGACGGTCATGCGTTCGTCCATGGACATCGCGTCGAAGACGTCGCCGGCGTACTCGTAGGCATAGCCGACCCCGCCCTGCACGCCGAGGCGCCCGATGATGGCCAGGATCACGTCCTTGGCGAACACCCCGTCCGCGAGCTTCCCGTTAACGGAGATGCGCCGGCACTTAGGCTTGGCCACCGAAATGGTCTGGGTGGCCAGCACGTCGCGCACCTGCGACGTGCCGATGCCAAAGGCAATGGCACCGAAGGCGCCGTGCGTGCTGGTGTGGCTGTCGCCGCAGGCGATCGTCATGCCCGGTTGGGTCAGGCCGAGTTCCGGCCCGATCACGTGCACGATGCCCTGGCGGCCGGTGGAGCGGTCGAAGAAGGGGATTCCGGTCCGCTCAATGTTCTGTTCGATCGCCACGAACATCTGCTCGGCCATCCCGTCCACGTAGGGGCGGGTGGACCCGTCCGTGGGGATGATGTGGTCCACGGTGGCGAAGGTGAGGGCGGGGTACCGCACGGACAGGCCACGCTCCGCCAGCATCTGGAACGCCTGCGGACTGGTGACCTCGTGCACCAGGTGCAGGCCGATAAACAGCTGGGTCTGCCCATTCGGCAACTCGCGCACCGTGTGGGCGTCCCAGACCTTGTCGAGCAGCGTGTGGCCCATGTCGCCTCCTAGATTCCGGGAACGCCCGAAGCGTCGGCCAGCAAGGTGGCCTCGGGGGTTGTCGACCAGCCCTTGCCGAGCCCGGCCATCAGGCGGTTCAACGCGTTGACGTAGGCCTGGGCGCTGGCGACCAGGATGTCGGTGTCGGCGCCGTGCCCGCTGAAGGTCTTGCCGTTGCTCTCGATGCGGATGGTTACCTCGCCGATGGCGTCGATGCCCTCCGTTACCGAATTGATCGAGAACTCCGTGAGCTGGTTCGGCACCTTCACCAGGCGGTTGATCGCCTGGTAGATCGCATCCACGGGACCGGTGCCGATACCGGCGTCGACGTGCTCCTCCCCGTCATCCGACCGCAACTGCACCGTCGCGGTCGGCATGGCGCCCGTGCCGGTGCTGACCTGCACGTGCAGCAGCTCGAACGTCTGGTGGAACGCGCGGCGCTGTTCGTTCTGCACGATCGCTTCGAGATCTCGATCCGTGATCGTCTTCTTGCGGTCGGCGATCTCCTTGAAGGCCTGGAAGGCGGCCTGGAACTCGTCGTCGGCCAGCCGGTATCCCATCCGCTTCAGGCGGTCGCGGAACGCGTGGCGGCCGGAGGTCTTGCCCAGGACGATGCTGCTCTCGTCCAGCCCGACATCCGACGGGTCCATGATTTCGTAGGTCGTGCGCTCCTTCAGCATCCCGTCCTGGTGTAGTCCGGACGCATGCGCAAAGGCGTTGGCGCCGATGACGGCCTTGTTGGGCGGTACGACCATCCCCATGTAGTTGGACACCAGGCGGCTGCTGCGCGCCAGTTCGGTACTGACGAGTCGCGTATCGGCCTCGAAGTAGTCGCCGCGCGTACGCAGCGCCATCACGATTTCTTCCAGCGAGGCATTGCCGGCGCGCTCGCCCACACCGTTGATCGTGCACTCAACCTGTGCCGCGCCTTCCTTGACGGCCGCCAGCGAGTTGGCCACCGCCTGGCCCAGATCGTCGTGGCAATGGACGGACAGCACGACGTCCTCGATGCCGCGCGTCTGGTCCATCACGTACCTGACCATTTCCGCAAACTCGGCCGGCTGGGCGTAGCCGACCGTGTCGGGGAAGTTCACGACCGTGGCACCCGATTCGATGGCGGCACTGAAGACTTCGCTCACGAAATCCAAGTCGGACCGGGTGGCGTCCATGGCCGAAAATTCGATGTGATCGGTCAGGGTGCGCGCGTGGCCCACGGAGTCGCGCGTCAGGTCCAGCACGACCTCGCGACGCTCATGCAGCTGATGTTGCAGGTGGATGTCGCTGGTGGAGATGACGATGTGCAGCAGGGGCCGCGCGGCGGCTTTCAGCGCGTCCCAGGTCGTGTCGATCTGTTCGCGCTTGAAGCCGCTCAGCCCGGCGACTTCGACGTTGCGAAGTTCGCGGGCCAGCAGGTCGACGGCCCTGAAGTCGCCGGGCGAGGTGAACGGAAACCCGGCCTCGATGACGTCAACATTCAATCGGGCCAATTGACGCCCGATTTCCAGCTTCTCGTCGATGGTCAGCGCGCCGCCGGCAGCTTGCTCGCCGTCGCGCAGGGTGGTGTCGAAGATGCGGACGTTCCGCATGGTGACAGCTTCCTCAGCTAGGTCATGGGCGGCCGCGGATGCGGCCGCGGGATATCCCGGGATTCCCCTCCGCTAGTGGGAGGGGCCGGGAAGCGCGAGCCGGAATGTCACCAGGGAAATGCGCATCGGTCGTGCGTTACCTGCCGTTCATTCGCGCGTCTTGGGGAGCCAGTCCATCATGCTGCGGAGCTCGCGGCCCACCACTTCAACCGGGTGTTCGAGGTCGCGGTTCCGAAGCGCATTATACGCGGGACGCCCGGCCTGGTTCTCGAGAATCCAGCGGCGCGCGAACTCGCCGTTCTGGACATCCTCCAGGATGCCCTGCATGGCTTTCCGCGAGTTGTCGTCGACCACGCGCGGACCCGAGACCAGGTCGCCGAACTCGGCCGTGTCGCTGATCGAGTAGCGCATGTAGCTGATCCCGCCCTGGTAGATGAGGTCGACGATCAGCTTGAGCTCGTGCAGGCACTCGAAGTAGGCGAGACGCGGATCGTAGCCGGCGTCCACCAGGGTCTCGAACGCGGTCTTGATCAGCGCGGTCGTGCCGCCGCAGAGGACAGCCTGCTCGCCGAAGAGGTCGGTTTCGGTCTCGTCCTTGAAGGTGGTTTCAATCAGGCCGGCCTTGGCGCAGCCGATGCTCTTGGCGTAGGACAGCGCCACGTCACGCGCGCGGCCGGTGGCGTCCTGGTGGATCGCCACCAGGCCCGGAACCCCTACGCCCTCGACGAACAAGTCGCGCAGCACGTGCCCCGGCCCCTTGGGCGCCACCATCGCCACGTCCACCTCGGCAGGCGGATTGATCTGGCCGTAATGGATGTTGAATCCGTGCGCAAAAAGAATCATGTGTCCTGGGCGCAGGACCGGCACGATCTGCTCCTCGTAGACCTGCGGCTGATCCTGGTCCGGCAGCGCCAGCATCACGGCTTCGGACGCGTCCACGGCTTCGGATACGTCGAGGACCAGCAGGTCCTCCGACTCGGCGCGGGCGCGCGAGGGGCTACCCGGGCGCAGGCCCACGACCACGTCGGCGTCGGAGTCGCGGAGGTTGAGCGCGGGCGCGTGCCCCAGGGGGGCGGAGCCCCGGCCCCCCCCCCGCGGGGCCGGGCGCCCGGGGGGCGGGGGGTGGG
>VXPS01000102.1 GCA_009839425.1 Chloroflexota bacterium | reverse complement strand
CGCGGCGATTGGGCCTGTGTAGGAATGGACGGATGCCGCGCTTGGCACGATAAGTTTCCAATCAGTGCGGCAACCGCAACTTTGCAAAACTTGCAAAGGTCAACTGTGTTGTACAGAAGCGAAGGGGTATGCCATGACGGTTGACGCCCACCCCGGCGCCCGGGCCAGGCACCACCTGGGGCGCACCCCGACATGCCAGGCGCAAGATCTCGACGCACCGCTTCGGTCTGAACGTCTTCACTTACACCGAACGGGAAACTTCCGCTCGATCGTGACCGCGGACAGGCGGGTCGGTCTGACCTCGGGGATCGAGCCGTCAGGAGTGTCCGCCGTGCGAGAAGTGTGGCGACACGCCGAGCCGGGCAGCCACTCCGTCCGCAGTCGCCTGTGCTATGGCGCGCCGCCGCCCGCTATCCGTTCACATTCCGCCAACGTTTCGCGGATGAAGGCATCGTTGGCCGGTTCCGGCAGCAATGGCTCCCCGGCCAGGGTCAAGTACGCGCAGAACTCCCATTTGCCGTGACCGGGACCGCCGCTGCCGGGATTGTTCTGCGTCCAGACCTTGCCGAAGAAACACAGTTCGGCTGCACGCCCCGTTTGATCGTATCGAAATTCAGGCCCTTCAACCTCGCACCGACCGACCCGACAGAAGTGCGTATGCAAATTGGGCGCACCCGTGTATGCAAAGCCGGGCGCCGCGGTGATGCAACGTTCTTCCTCTCGGGTTCGGGTGCGATGTCTCAGGTCGGTCCATGACTTGTTCACATAGAGCTCCAGCGTATCGCACACCTCCTGAAGCCCAATGTCCCGTTCTCTCATGACTGCGTTGAAGCACTGGACGATGAACTCCCTCTCGCCAATGTCTTCCCCCGGTTGAACCACCGTCGCTTCCTGAGCGGCGAGGGGCGCGGCCATCAGCAGGGCCAGGGCGGCCACTGTCCAGTTCACTGTCGTTCGTCTCATGGTTTGCGTACCCCCAGCGTTCTCGTCGGCACTTGGTTGCTTCGGCACCGTCGAATAAGCGGCGTCGCGAACATTCGCTTGCCCTTTCGGCGGTGTCTTCAAGGCAGTGCCCCGACAGGCGGTCGAGCCACTGCCCGCGCATGCATCCACCCTATGGGTTGGCGAGCTGGTCCGCGTCCCCAATTTGGAGGACAACGGGGAAATGCTCGGGCTCCGAGCTCTTGCGCGTCCACCACTGGACTGCCCCGGGGGCGGGAGGGTGCCGTGATGACCTTCCGGCCTTCGCGGGACGGCTCGGGCCACTGCGCATCGACCGTGATCGAGCACAGCGCCGTGGCGGGTGTCATGGTGCATCCCGACGGCACCACGCGTGCTGGCGTAAGTCCGGACCCGGCGCCAGCCGTGGGTGGCGACCGATGAGGGCACTCGGGCAGTTAGCGGCAGGGCCGCGCTTCCGCGAGCAAAGTACGGCGTGGCTGCCGCCACGCTTCAGGAGCCGTCGTTCTGCGTGGCCGTCAGGGCGTCCGATCAACGCAACAGCGGGGTGGGTCTCCGGCGCTGCGCGGGGGCCCTGGCGGGCGATGCCGGCATCGTCCGGAGTAGCTCACACGATCCGGAGCCGGAACCAGTCGGTCAGGCCCGCCTTGTCAAGGGAGCGGTTGGCAACAGTACATTCGGGTCAGTCGCGCCCGCCGGCGCTGGAGTAGAAATCCTCGGCGCGCCGCCGGGTTGAGGTGCTCAGAAATCGACGGCTTCGATATCGTCCAGACCCGCCGAGTCGGGTACCCGGCGCACGAGAAACAGTCCGATGACGGTGGCCCCGGGACGGGCTCGAACGATGACGGATGCCGCGGCGCGAAAATGTGCGCCGGTCGTCAGCGTGTCGTCCACCACGACCACGGTCGGGCGGCAACCATCCAGCAACGTACCCTCAGTCCGGTAGAGGGCCTCGATGTCGCCGGGTGCTGGCCGGTCATCGCGTTCGTGCGCCGGGACCGTGGATTCCGTCTGAACGACGAGTTCGCGGACGTCGAGAGGCGGCGCCGGGCGGATGGCCCGAAGCATCCGGACCATCCGGTCGTCGTACAGGCGATCACGCCTGGCCTTCGACGGCGGGATGGGCACGGATCTCAATTGGTCGAGGCCGCCGTCAGCGAGCGCGGCCCGAAACATGATGCAGCCATCGCGCGCTTGCGCTGTCGTGGCAGCGTCCGCTCCAGCTAGTCGGTGAGATGAAGCTATATTGTTCAACTAATGTTCCTGTGGCATGGTCGGCTCATGCCGCAAGACCACGACATTCCGGTCGCATGGGGCGACCTGGCGTTCACGGTGCACATGGCGCTGCGCAAGGCGGAGCACCTCTGGCCGAGGCGGCGCAGGCCCGGCGATCACGACCGGCTGAAGATCGTCGCGGAAGCGGTCGTCGACCATATCGAGCTGTGCGGGATCCGCTGTGTCCGCCGCCCGCCGGGGCACGGCCGCAGCACGCCGGACCCCTGGGACGCCTTGCCGGAACCCGGGAGGCGTGACGGCGGCGGCTGAGCGGCCCTCCGGACATCGGCGGGAGGCAGGGTTACCAGAGCGTATTGCCTGGTCCCAGCGCGCGTGCGGTGGTCCCGGGTTTGCGCACCCGCCAGCGGGTTCGGCTCACCTGCCGTCGCGGCTTGCCGATCGGCGTCACTTGCGGGACAGGATCCTGCCGAGGAACCGTCGTAAGGATGGTGCGGCTGCCGGTGCCGTGCCGGCGGCCTCCATCAGTCGCGTAGCCAGGTCAGGGGTCGTCCGGTAGTCGCTGATGGCGTAGGCGGTCGTCTTCACCGCCTCGTTGAACAGGTCCGCAAACAGCGCCTGGAACTTCCCCGGGGCAACCTCGATCCGGTGGTCCGGATCCCAGAGTGTGAAGTACTTGAGGCACTGCCGCTCGGTTCCGAACATCTGTCCGTGGGGCCCGCAAACGAGGGCGTGCGTGATGCGTTTCCGGCTGCCGTTCGCGTCCCTGGCACAGGCGATCTGCTCCGGGGTCAGGACCACCAGGGTCAGGTTGTGCTTCATTCCCGTCTTTCCAGCCGCCACGCAGAAGCAACCGACCGCACCGCGCGGTGTCCCTCAGGAGCGGGCGGCGGGGCCGCTTCCTGACGCCGTGCCGGCGCGCCTGCGGCCACGGGTTTTACCACGGCTGCGGGCATGGCACGAAACGTCCCGGTCTGGGCGTAGCGGTGATCCGTCAACCCGGTCACCGCGCCTGGAGGGGACGGCGAGCGGCCAGAAGCCCGAATGCGGGGACCACGGCCGCCTCGCCGCCGTGGACCCCGCGGCCCGCATCGGGCGCGGACGCCCGGTCTCGGGCAACGGGCAGCGTGGCCGGTGCAAGGTGTGTCGGAGGAAGCTCTTGGAAATCGCTTGCGGTCCGGCAGCGGGCGGACGGCACGGAACGCGGCGGGCGGTTGAAGCGCGGGCGTACTACCCGGTTGTCGATTTCATCTCTTCGCGCTGCCGCGCCTGCTCGGGCACGGTGCACCCGGCGTGGTTGGCGAGAGGCCGCGGCTCCCGAAGGCCGTCGTCCTGGAGACGGACGGGCAGGACTGTGCGTGGAATCAGGCCAACCGTCTCGACCGGCGCAACCTCGTGCTCAGTAGCTGTCGCTCGGCCAGTCCCGTGCAGCCGGGGCATCCCGGGACTGCCCGTCAACCTCGGTGGGCGCGTCGACCCCTTCGAGGGTGCGCTGGACGCCGCTCCCCGTTCCGTCTGCAGCCGACACGAAGATCAAAGCCGGTTCCCGGCCGATTTCGGCACGAACAAACTCAATCTTGCCAGGCGGTCTCTTCAGCACTTGGCCTACAGCGCAAACACGCCCGTGAACAGTTTGGTCGTTCGGGCAGTGGCCGAACGAGCCCTACCGAGCTGAAGTGAGGTGATGGCGAAAAAACTCGAGCATGCGGACTCGTGAATCCTGTCTCGCCTGAGGGTTGCCTGCCACTGTGTACCGTTGGTCGAAGTCACCAGCAACGTGGTACGGCCCTTCCATGGGCAGATCGAACGAGTGGTGCGCATCCGGATATACCACGAGCTCCAGGACTTGCTCGGGGTTGGACTGTTCTGCATTGGCATGGAAGGAAGAGCACAGATGGGCCGGCGTCCAATTGTCCTCACTGCCGACCATGACCAGCACCGGGCGAGCCAAGGCGTAGGAAAACTGAATGTCGCAATACGGGTAGTAGGCGACAAACGCGCCAAAGGTTGCGCGGTCGGCATCGGTGCGACCATCGACGCTGACCTGCTGGGCCAGTCGAAGCGCGGTACCGCCGCCCAGCGAAAACCCGACCAAACCGATCCGCGCCTCGTGCACGAACTCCAGCGTCGTCAGAAAATCAGCTGCGTCGAGGGCGTCGCGCATTTGCACGGGATAGTACGATAGCGGCCGATGACAGCCATCGGTGATGCCACGTGGACCGAAGCTGTCCAGAATGAGCGTCACAAATCCGTTTCGGTTCAGGAACGCAGCGTGCTGGTTCAAGCCACGCCAGACCGTTTGATGCGGTGTATTCCGTTCGGTCCCGCTACAGCCGTGGGCCAACACGACGGCTGGATACGGCCCCTCGCCTTCCGGCTTGCCGAGCCAAGAATCCATGGTCGCACCCGATTCTTCGGTTGCAATTGCCACACTTGTGCCTTGCGGTTGGCATGCTGCGAGACACAATCCCCCGGCTACGGCCAGTAACTGCATCGCTCGCGATATCACTGTTCCTGTCATTTGTCGTTCCCGTACGACTAGCGCGGATATCCAGCGTCACTTTAGGCAAATTGGTCCCGCCAAGGTAGTTTGCGGTTCAGGATGTCCGGCCAGCTTCCATTTCCTGCAGGCCAGCGCACGGGACGTCGACAAGGCCTCTCTGCGGGCGCTAGCCGCTGCCTACCAGCTGGCAGGCCTGATCCGGTCTGGCATATCGCGCGATGAGACCGAATTTACATTTTGTCTCGCGGCCGAAGGTTAATCTGACACAGATACTGTTGCCGTGAACAGATAAGAAGCGCCAATGGCAGCCCTGTTGTTGCTTCCCTAATATGCAAGGCTCACGGCCAAATGCTTCGAATTTGGAGCATTTGTCCCACGCACGGTGGGCCTTGCAGATGTTCGATCCAATCCGTCTTCCATTGATGGTAGTTGGTACGGCTGTCTTGTTGACCATTTACGGGTGTGGAGGAGGTGGCAGCAGTTCGCCCGTCGATCCGATCCCTGACACCGGCCAGATGCCTGACACTGGCAACATGATGGCAGGAGGTGAACCCGACCCACCGGTCCCGGGATTAACGACGGCTGGCCTGAAGACCGCGGCAACGGCCATTCCTTACCTCGGAAGACGGAGTATTACGCAGTCCTCCAACACTAACGATAATGGCTTTACCACAGACACCGCGGAGGGTGTATTTGACCGTGGCTACATGAATGTCACGGTCGCGCATCAGCATAACACCCGCTTTACCCTCAACAGTCGGCAGGATGCTGTTGAGACCCACGCGGGTACTTCGATTCGAGAGGACCAGACAGCCCGTAGGTGGCTGCTCCAACTGCAGTCTCCCGATAGCACCACGACAGCACGGATTTTCGGTGAAGCGCCGGCGGGCGAATTCCCGTGGCGAGCGATCCACTCCGGGGCACCCGTCGGTACTAACGAGATAATCGTGCGCGACTGGGAAGCGGGCAATCGGACGGAGCCACTCATACCGCCGGACCATATCGAGTACTTAAGGAGCCTACACGTGAACCAAGTCGGCCTTGTGGTCGACTTGCACTACGAGGACAGCATGGACAGCACGGTTGAGCTCTTGTCCTCATCGGATGTGGCCGTTTCCACATTTTCGGACGATGTGCTCAGACAATTCATCCGAGAATTCAAGGAAAACGGAATTGACGTCTATCTCACGCTATCACTCTACGACGGCGAAGCCGTGACTTCCGATCGTCCTGCGCATCGATGGCAGCTTGGTGACCCAGACCCGAACGATCCCCAAATAGCGCCCGAAAACTGGCCGTGGAGTCCGAATCATCCTGATCACGAACGCTTTACAGCGGAGTTTTGGGAGACCTATACGGCCCAAGCAGTACACATTGCTCGAATCGCGGAGGAGGAAGGGGTACAGGCGGTTTCCTTGGGGACGGAGACTGAGACCCTGTTCCGGACACGATCGGGTGGCCATTGGCCCAACCATTTCAAGCAGGAACTTCAAACAATGGTTGCAAGCGTGCGCGATGTGTTCTCGGGATACTTGACTTACGATATGCACTACAACGCCCTGGTGGACGCAGACTTCTACCATCCGGGTTCGACGTATCTGTGGGACGATTTGAACCTCGACATTGTCGGTCTTAGTGGATGGTTCCCTGTGGCCGATTCGGTCCCATCAACGGTGTTGAGCGTCGAAAGTCTGGAGGAACGCTACGAGCAGGTCTTCAAGGATTACCTGATTCCCCTAGCGAGCCGAAACGCCGGCCGGCCCGTAGTGTTCCTGGAATATGGAGCGACCGATACCGTCGGAGCGCCGCATGCCCCGGACCGGTCGGATTTCAGCCCGTTCGAGTTTTCCGATGTGGATGGCAATGGACTCGATGACGGCCTAGAAACCCAGGCCAATATGTACCAAGCACTGCTCAACGTCATGGCCAAGTATCCGGACGTGCTTGATGGCGTCTTCTGGTGGGACAACTGGATCACCAGCGATGACCTCTGGTCGGAATACTGGGCAACTCGGCGGAGTTTCGCCATCCGCGGAAAACCCTCAGAGGAGGTTGTGAGGTCTACCTATGAAGCATGGGGTGGCTGGCTGACCGGTGGGCATTGGATGCAAGTGACGCAAGCCGGGTATGTAGGCGAGTCAGGCGCTTTTGTCGACGGCCCCGAGCTCGCCGGCACTCCTGCGCTTCCGTCCCTTGGAACTGCCACCTACGAAGGGTTTGGGACGGGCGGATATGCGCTGGCGTACGGTGGCGATTTCATTGGTGTGGCTCCTGGATCGCACGAGCTTGGGGAATATCAAGGACAACTTGACCTTACGGCCGACTTCGAGGCAGCCCTCATCAGCGGACGAATACATTCGGTCCGTGTTAACGGGTTGCGTACACCGTCGGGGGGCGGGACGCTATCGTTCAACGATGTCTCGGTGCCATATGAGATCATGCTTGAGGCGATAAGCTTCGGCAGAGGCGGATTCACGGGACAAACAAGCGTGATATCGGTCGATTCGGAAATTGAGATTGCCGTCTCAAACGGTGCTTGGGGAGGAAAGTTCTCAAGCGTGTCTGACGACGATGGCAACCCCCGACTGGTTGCGGGTACTCACGGAGCAACATTCACCTCTTCGCAGGGCACCGAAGGCAGCTTCATTGGCGTGTTCGTAGGAACCACCGGCCGATAGGTGAGCCTGTTCGCATATTTTGACCCTCTACACCGGTTCGACATCGTACCGGCGCTCAGCCTGTTCGTCGCCACGGTCAGAGAACGCCTGCACGCCGAGTCACTCTGAGACACTATCTATATTCTGTCTTATTTCGTGTGGAGGCTTGGGCCCGCCGCGGCCACGGATCCGCGCTCCCCGAGCCTGGTACCCGCCTGCGAATCCGCTACGATGGGCACTTCTCGGAGGGAAGTGTCTCAACTGGTGCGGGACGGTGCTACAGATACTTGATCGCGGCCAGGACGATCACAACCGCCGCGACCAGGTAGCCGATGAGACGTCGCTCGAGGCTCGCGATCGTCGCGTGCAGTTCAACCTTGAGGTCGGCTTTTGTTACGAGTCCGGTGTCGGCGTGGCTGACGGTCTTGACGATGGCCTCGGCGAGCTTCGGGTCGGCACCGGCGGCCTCGAGGTCCTGGATGGCGGCGTGGGTGTCGATCGTGATGGCCATGGGGAAATTCTACCAGTTCGGGGGTGAAAGACGTTAAGGCGGCGCTGCAGCTGGTCGACGAGCACGGCCGCAGGTACCTGACCGCCGACGAGCGCCGGCGGACTATTGCCGCGGCCGCGCACGCGAAGAAACCGGCCGACCAGACGTTCGTGCGCACGTTCGCCCTCACCGGTGCCCGGGTCGGCGAGGTCCCGGCGCCGCGGACGATGGACGTCGACCTGGCTGCCGGCGCCGTCCGGATCCTCACCCTCACCCCCCGGGATCGCGTTTGGCGACGAATAGCGCCGTGCGTGGCGCGCCAGGGCGCCCTCGCGCCGCGTTCGGCCTCGGGGTTGGCCGGTGCCCTCGCTGCCGCCGCCCGCGCCCCCGACGGCCCGCCGCGGGTCAGGTGGGGCTCAGGCCGCGCTGGCGCATGCGCCCCTCTTCGTCGCGGATGAAGCCGCGGGCCATGGCGATGTCCGGGAGCGAAGGCGCCGCCTGGTCGGGCGCCTGGACGATCGCCATGAAGACGGCCGCCTGCTCGCGATCGCCGATCAGGTACGACCAGTCGGGCCGTTCGCGGTCACGGATCGTGTACGTCCATCCGTCGCCTGCCTGTCTGGGCTCGCACCGCCAGCGCTCCGCGGCGCGCACGACGGGATGCGCGTGTTCGCGGGTCGTGACGGTCTGGCCGCGCTGCCGGGCGATCGCGTCGACCTGTTCGCACACCGCCCTCGGGCCGCGGAACTCGAGCGCGTCCGGGCGGCCGGGGTAGAGCTGCCGGGCGAGGATCAGCGCGTCCGCGAGCACCTCCGGCGCGGGCGGTTGCTGGAGCAGGATGACGCGGTCGCCGTCGTCGACGAAGCGCGGGACCCCTTGCCGGTCGAGATACACCACGTGGCCGTCATCGCGCACCTCGCCGCGATGCGCGGGGGTGTGGACGGGCTGCAGCTGCCCCCGACGCGGCGCCGGTTGCGGGGGCGTCTCGTGGCCGGACTCGGGCGTCTCCCACACCAGCCGCCGGCACCAGGCGCTCATCTGTTGCAGCCACGGCCTGAACGCAAGCCGGGGCCGCCGCCGGCGGCGGCGCTCCCGGCGGGCCTGGCGCTGTTGCTTGCGAAGCGCCCGTTCCTCCGCCTGCTGGCGTCGTGCGAGGCTCAGGGCGGCCTGCAGCGTGGCCTCAAGGGAGCCGTCGTGAGCCGTGTCAGGGGACCGGGGCGCAGTCGCCGGCTCCGTCAGGGCTTGCCGTTCGTCCCGGTGGCGGGTCTCGAGCGCGCGCCGCGCCTCCCCGTCGGCGCGGCGGGCCTGCGCTTCCTCGAGTTCACGCTTGACGGCCTGTGCGTGCTCCGCCTCGGCGAACGCGGCCCGCTCGGCCGCCAGCGGCGCCTCGCGGTCGATCGCCCCGGGCGCGGGCGGTGCCGGCTGGTACGGGCCCAGCCGCCGTTCCATGTGCGCGAGGCTCGCCCCGCGCCAGATCTCGCTGGCGCGCATCGTGAGGTTGCCGGCGCGGATGATCGCGCCGGAGCCCTTGCGCTCGTACCGGTACCCGGCCCGGCGAAGCGACTCGTGCAGCGCGGGCCAGTTCTTGGCGACCTCCAGGATGGCCCGGACGGCGACCGGATCGATCGTCGTCGGCGCCGGGGGCGGTGGGGGCGGCACCAGGGG
>VXPS01000213.1 GCA_009839425.1 Chloroflexota bacterium | reverse complement strand
ATTTGGGACGTCGATTAGATAGAGTATTTGAAACAAGAAATTTTCAAGATATCGACCAGAGGTTTTGGTATCTTACAGCAAGCTTGCGCCAGCCAGATTGACTAGGAGAAATGGATCGGTGAGGCCTTGATGAGCGGCCGGATCGACAATAGCAGGATGCTGTCCGTCTAGAGCATGGCGCTCCCGAGTTCGGTCGGGCTCTGCACCACGAACGGTCCGGGGCGTCGTTCATTCAAGGCTCCCTGAAGGATGTCTGAAGTCTCGTTTGTGAAGCCCACGTTGGCCCGCTACCGGGCTCTTTTCTTTGGTAACCGGATGTCGGTGAGTCGGTTGCTGCGAGACGAGCGCATAATGCGTTGCGGACTGAGCGGGAGAGTGCTCGATTTCGGTGGCGGTGCTCGCGTCCAATACGCGAGTGATGTCCAGCGCCAGCGCTGGGCCGCGCCCGGGCAAACCTTGGAGTATTGCTCGGCCAACATCGACCCTGCCGCCCAATCAACCTATCTTCTTCGGATAGGGGAGCCGCTCCCGCTCGACTCGGCTTCGTGCGACGTCGTGGTGTCCCTCAGCACGCTGGAGCATGTCTACGAACTGGAAGGCACGCTGGCGGAGATCGGCCGTGTGCTGAAGAGCGGCGGTCGCCTCGTGTTCTCCGTGCCGTTCATGTTCCGCGTTCACGGTCACCCGGACGACTACCGGCGCGGCACGCCGAGCTTCTGGCGGCGGAAGCTGGGCGAGGCAGGCTTCGAGAACGTGGTCGTGGAGGCGTTAGCATGGGGCCCGTTCTCGACCGGGCAAGAGGTGAGCGGGTTGCCCGGGCCGTTCAAGGCCATCCGCCGTCACGCCGGCCTGCTGCTCGACATCCTCTGGGGTGCCTGTCGCTATCGAGGCAGGATTGAGGTCGCCGGCCGTCAGGACGATCCGTTTCTCGCGGCGCCACTTGGTTACTTCATCGAAGCTCGGAAGGCCTCGGCGATGGCCTCGGCTGAGGTGTGAAGGACGGCCGGGCAGCGTGCCTCGGCTCGGGATTTATTTCCATAGGCTCTCAGGGGCGGGCGGCGCGGAGCGCATGGCCTGCGGCTTGGCCAATGCGCTCGCCGCGCGCGGGAACCGGGTGTCTCTCGTGTCGTGGGACGCGCCTGATTACCAGCCGTTCCATACGGTGAGCGAGGACGTAACGCGGTGCCCCATGGGCTTTCGCCCCGGTATCCAGGACAAGGCGCGGCGGCTCTTCGCCCTAGCCCGTCTGCTTCGCCGTGAAAGGGTTCGGATCCTGATCGGCTTCGTCATGAGCGGGGACCGGACCGTGTTCGCCGCCGCCCGGATGGCGGGCGTCCGGCTTGTCGCGGCCGAGCGCAACGCGCCCTCCATGTACCGCTGGCGCCATACGGCTCTCCAACGCCGACAATGTTTCGCCCTGCTGCGGCTTGCCGATCGCGTCGCCGTGCAGTTCGAGGACTTCGCGGAGGGCTATCCGGCGGTATTGCGGGACCGGATTGCGGCGATCCCCAACCCAGTCTCGCTTGCGGGTCGGTCGGCATCGCCCGGCACAGCGCATGCTGCCAGACGGTACACGCTGCTAGCGGCCGGCCGGCTGGACGAGACGCAGAAACGCCTTACCTGCCTGGTCGACGCGTTCGCGCGGATTGCGCACAGGCACAGGGCCTGGAATCTGGAGATCGTCGGAGACGGCCCGGACGGATCCTCGCTCGCGGAATGCATCGCCGGGTACGGCCTGGGAGAGCGTGTGCACCTCTCGCCGGCGCGTCCCGAGATCGCCGATTCTTACGCCGCGAGCCACCTGTTCGCCATTCCGTCACGCTGGGAGGGCTTTCCCAACGCGCTTGCCGAGGCCATGGCGCACGGCCTGCCGGCGGTGGGGTTTGCGGCTGCCGACGGCGTCCGGCACCTGATCGAAGACGGCGCAACCGGCTGGCTGGCGCCGGGAATTGACGATCCGGCTGCCCTCGCGGCGACGCTCGACAGGGCCATGGGCGATTCCGCCGAGCGCGTCCGGCGCGGCGCACGTGCGGCCCGGGCCATGCGCGCCTATCCGCCGGACGCGCAATACGACAAGTGGCAGGCGCTGATCGACGACCTCGCCGGCGCGGAACGCCCGTAGGATGGGGACGAGCTCAGAGGACATCCCGACCGCGGCGGAACGGCCATGAACCGAGACGCCGGAACGGCGGCCGACAACCCCCTCGTCACCATCGGGATCACCGCCTACAACGCCGCCGACACCATAGCGCGGGCAGTGGCCTCGGCGCGGGCCCAGACCTGGCCGTGTACCGAGATCGTCATCGTGGACGACTGTTCCGGGGACGAAACGCCGGCCGTTCTGAAGAGGCTGGCCGCGGGGCCAGTCGATATGCGGGTGTTCCACCAGGCGGCGAACGGCGGGGTCGCCGCCGCCCGCAACCGGATCGTGGAGGAGGCGCGGGGCGCGTTCATCGCCTTCTTCGACGACGACGACACCAGCGTGCCGGAGCGTGTCGAGCGGCAGCTCGCGCGAATCCTCGCTTACGAACGCGATCACGCCGGGGGCGCACCGGTGGTCTGTCACACCGCGCGCCGACAGCTCTTCGCCGACGGTTCCGCGCGAATCGTTCCGACTATGGGGATTCGAGCGGATCGTCCCGCCCCAGCCGGCTGGGCGGTCGCCGAGCGGGTGCTGATCGGCTCCCCGCTGCGCGGAGGATACGGCGCGTGCGCCGCGTGCTCGCAAATGGCGCGAACGTCGGTCTTCCGCGAATTCGGCGGTTTCGATCCGGCATTTCGGCGCGGCGAAGATACCGATATGGCGATCCGATTGGCCAAGGCGGGCGCGCACTTCGTCGGCATCGAGGCCGCGCTGGTGGAGCAGTCCATGACCGCCACACCGGACAAGAGTCTCAGTGGCGAGCGGGACTTTGCCCTCAAGTTGTTGGAGAAGCACCGGGACGTGCCGGACCGCTACGGGCTGTTCAACTTCTGCCGGGAGTGGATCGAAGCCAAGCACACCTGGCTGGAAGGGCGCCGCGCCGCGTGCCTCGCGCGGTTGCTGTCTCTCGCCGTGCGGCATCCGTCGCGGACGTTCCTGCGCCTCGCCGCGGCGATGCGGAATTGGGGTTTAAACGCGGATTTTCGCCGCTTTCACACACGCGGACCGGCAGCGCGATGACGCATGCTCTCGTGACCATCGGCGTCGCCTGCTACAACGCTGAAGACACGATTCGCCGCGCCGTCCGGGGCGCCATGTCCCAGGACTGGCCGGCTCTTGAAATCATCGTGGTCGACGACGCTTCCACCGACGCCTCGGCCGCCGCGGTGGAAGCCGAGATCGAAGATTCGCCCGTGGCGCGCTTGGTTCGTCATCGCGAAAACAAGGGCCCCGCCGGCGCGCGCAACACGATCCTTGAACAGGCTCGCGGCGCCTTCGTCGCCTTCATGGACGACGACGATGAGTCCTTTCCTGGCCGGGTCAGCAGCCAGATAGCGGCGATTGAGGCCCACGAGTCGCGCACGGGGGCTTCCCTGATCGCCTGTTTCGTGTCCGGCCGGCGGGTCTACGACAACGGCTACACGCTGGACCTTCCCGCCATCGGCAGCCGCGGCGCCGAGGCGCCGAACGGCGGCGCGGTCGCGGACTACCTTCTCTTCAATCGGCGACGTTCCGGCTGGTTCTACGGGTCGGGCACGCCGACCTGTTCGCTTCTCGCCCGGCGCGCCGTCTTCGATGCGCTGGGCGGCTTCGATGCGGGCATGCGCCGTGTCGAGGATGCCGAATTCGCCGTACGGCTGGCGCTGAAGGGAGGGCACTTCATCGGCACGCGCGATAGCCTGTTCGTGCAGCACGCGACGAACGCCCACGACAAATCGGCCGAGAGGGAACTCGAGGCTCAGACGTATCTTGTCGAAAAGCACAAGACGTATCTGCAATCCGTTGGCCGGTACGAGTATGCGAAGCGCTGGCCGAGGCTTCGCTACTGGCACTTCAAGCGCGACTACCGCCGGTTCCTGGCCGAGTGGGTGGGTTTGGTCATTCGCTACCCGCTGACGGCTCCGGCGCATCTTTTGTCCACGGGGCCGAGGCGGCTGGTTCACGAGCGCCGCATGGGCAGGCGGTGAGGCAACAATGATCGCCACCGTCAAGAAGCAGCTGCCGCGACGGCTGAAGGCGCCGGTGCGACAAGCAATCAAGGCAGTCAAATATCGCTGGCGCCGGTATCGGATCGCCGCGCCCGTGGCGCGCGGAGACCCGCTCAAGATCATCGTGGGAGCCGCCGAGACCTGGCAGAAGGGATGGTACTCGACCAACGAAGACTGGCTTGACATTACCAAGGAAGAGGATTGGCGAGCGGTGTTCGAAGGGAAGCGCATCATCACCCATGTCCTGGCGGAACACGTGTTTGAGCACCTGACGCACGACGAATGTCGCATCGCGCTTACTCATATTGGCGGGCATATGAAGAAGGGCGGGCGTATTCGCATCGCCGTGCCTGACGGCTATCATCCCGACAGCGATTATCTGCGTCACGTGGGCATCGACGGCATCGGCGACGACGCAGCCGACCACAAGCAGTTGTTGAATGTCGATACACTGGGCGCGTTGTTGATCGAGGCGGGATTCCAGCCCAGCCATATCGAGGGGTATGATTCCCTCGGACGATTGGTCTGCAAGACCTACTCCGTTGAAGACGGGCTCATCCACAGAAGCCGCGCAAACGCAACGCCGAATAGCGCAAGTCGGTGGGGCTTCGTCGACGCCGATACATCGCTGATCGTCGATGGGGTCAAGGTATGAGCGGCAGGTATGTCCTGGCGACGATTTCCTTGGACAATATGGCCGGCGGGCTCGAGAGAAACATCGTGCGCCTCGCCAACGCCCTGTCACGCCGAGGGCACACCATCAGCCTCATCACCTTCGATCAGCGGCCAGCGCGGTCGTTCTATCGGATCGACGACGGTGTGCGCTGGTACAAGGTAGGAGTCTCCCCGCCTCACGGTCCGATCGGATTGGGAGAGCGCTTGCGCCTGATTCGTGCAATCCGCGCGGCGCTAATAGACGCACAGGCGACGGCCATCATCTGTTTCCATCACGGAATACTCGTCCGGTTCGTCCTGGCCTCCCTGCTTGCGGGTATTCGCATCATTGTCTCCGAGAGAAACTCGCTTTCTCTTTACGAACACATAACATCGCGCAAGTGGAATCCGAACTTTCTTCTGTTGTTCCTTGTCCACCATGTCATCGTCCAGTTTCCCCGCTATGTGGCGGACTATCCTCGCGCTCTTCACTCACGAATTTCGGCGATACCAAATCCCGTGTCGCCGGTGGAGACCTGCGCCGGCTCGCGCCCGGAACGAACGCGAAAGCCTCTTCAGTTGCTCGCCGTCGGACGCCTGTGTGCGCAGAAAAATTACGAGGCCTTGATCGAAGCCTTCGCCGAGCTGGCCCCGAGGCACCCTGCGTGGGAGCTCTTGATCGTCGGAGACGGCGCGATCCGCGAAAGCGTCGTCGCCGACATCGCGCGGCGTGGACTGGAAGAGCGCGTCCGTCTGGCCTCCCCTGTCACGGACGACATGTCCGAAGTGTACCGGCGCGCCTCTCTCTTCTGCATGCCGTCCCGCTGGGAGGGATTCCCGAATGCTCTTGCCGAGGCGATGGCCCACGGCCTGCCCTGCGTCGGCTACGGCGGGTGCGCCGGCGTGAGGGACCTGATCGCGCATGGCGAGAACGGCCTGCTCGCGAAAGGCAACGGCGACACCCGGAGCCTCCGCGATGCCCTGGATCGATTGATGGCGGACCCTGCGGAGCGTAAACGGATGGGAGGGGCTGCTGCAAAGTCCGTACGGCTGTTTCGCCCCGAGTTGATCCTCTCCCGCTGGGAAGCCCTTCTGAGCGCGGTCGAGACCTCGCGGCGGGGTATGCTTGCGACGCTCTTCGGATTCCCGGGTAACGGCCGATGAAATGCGTGTTCGCCATAAAGTCCCTGGCCGCTGCGGGGGGGGGCGCCGAGCGCGTGTTCGTCGACATCGTCAACGGGCTCTCCGCCCGAGAGCACGAGGTCACCGTCCTGTCCTATGACGGGCCTGCGGCGAAATCGTTTTATCCGCTGGCATCCGAGGACTGTTGGGTTCGTCTCGGCATTGGCCGAACGGACCGGCCTGCGACGAGCCTTGAGACGGCGCAGCGCATGCTGGCCTTGCGACATACCATCGCAGGTCTCAAGCCGGACGTGGCCGTCGGCTTCATGCACAGCATGTTCATTCCGTTGGGCTTGGCGCTTATCGGCTCTCGAATCCCCATGATTGCCAGCGAACACATCGTTCCCATCCACTATAAGGACCGTTTGCTGGAGCGTCTGCTGCTGCGCCTGACGCCTTGGCTCGCCCGCCGCGTCACCGTCGTTTCGGAACAGGCGATGGCGGCTTATCCGCCTGCGATGCGGGCGGTCATGGTGGTCATTCCAAACCCGGTCCGTGTGATGTCCGATTCGCACGCTGACGTGCTCGGCGTTGGGCGCCCACGGAAGGTCCTGCTTTCCGTCGGTCGTCTGACGGAGCAAAAGGATCACGCTACGCTGGTCGACTCGTTTTCCCTGATCGCAGATCGCTTGCCCGAGTGGGATCTCCGGATTGTCGGCGAGGGAGAATGCCGGGCTGAACTGCAATCGCGCATCGCAGCTGCCGGATTGCAAGAACGCGTATCGCTACCGGGTGCGACTGCCGATATCTGGCAGGAGTACGCGAATGCCCAACTCTATGTCATGCCCTCGCTCTATGAAAGCCAGGGCCTCGCCCTGGTCGAGGCGTTGCAGTCTGGATTGCCGGCGGTCGGATTCGCGGACTGTCCCGGTGTCAACGAGCTGATTCATGCGGGGCTCAACGGTGTTCTCCTTTCGGGAGAGGACCGCGTTCAAGCTTTGGCCGGCGCCCTGGAAGGCCTCATGTCTGACGGACAGGCTCGTGCCGACCTCGTTCAGAGCCGGGTGCCGGCCCAAGAGAAAAACGTTCCCGAACAAGTGTTGGATCGTTGGGAAGAGCTGTTGCACGCTACCTGTCGGGCGTCCTCGCCATAGGATGCCAACTCCCGAGCGCGTCCATGTCGCAGCCATGGTCGCCGATGTTTCCGGCGGCGGAATAGTGACGGGCGGATACCTCTTCCCCACGGCATTGTAGTGTGGCCGGGTGTTGTCGACGCGACGCACGGGCGGCGCGCGGCGCCGAGGCGCGGCGGCGCATCTCGGAGCGATACAGCCTGGCCGCGATGATCGACGCCTACCGCACGCTCTATGGCGAGCTCGCCATGCCCGGCGGCGCGCGCGCGGGAGTCTGAGGCCGCATGTGCGGTTTCGCGGGCTTCGTCGGCGCGCCGGGCGCGCTGGGCGCCGAGGCGATGGAACGGCTGGCGGCGCGCATGGCCGCCCGCCTCGAAAGCCGGGGGCCCGACGACGCCGGCACCTGGGTCTCGTCCGCCGCCGGCATCGCCATCGGCCACCGCCGGCTTGCGGTGATCGACCTCACGGCGGCCGGCCGCCAGCCCATGGTCTCGGCGAGCGGGCGCTCGGTCCTCGCCTACAACGGCGAGGTCTACAATTTCGCCGAGATTCGCCGCGACCTGGAGGCGGAGGGGCGGCGCTTCCGCGGCGGCTCGGACACCGAGGTGGTGCTGGAGGCTTGCGAGGCCTGGGGCGTGGAGCGCGCGGTCTCCAGGTTCATCGGCATGTTCGCCTTCGCCTTCTGGGACGTCCGCGCCCGCCGCCTCACTCTGGTGCGCGACCGCCTCGGCATCAAGCCGCTCTACTGGGGCCGCTCGGGCGGGGTGCTGTTCTTCGGCTCCCAGCCCAAGGGCTTCTTCGACCATCCCGCTTGGCGCCCGGAAGTGGACCGGGACGCGCTCGCCGCCTACCTGCGCCACGCCAGCGTACCCGCGCCGCACTCCATCTTCACGGGCATCGAGAAGCTGGAACCGGGCTCGATCATCGAGATCGACGCGGACGGACGGGAAACCCGGCACCGCTACTGGGACCTGCGGGAGATCGCGCGTGAGGCCGTGCAAGAGCCTGATGCCCTCGACGACGAGACGGCAATCGAGACGCTCGACGAACTCCTGCGCGACGCCGTGAAGCGGCGGATGATCGCGGACGTGCCGCTCGGCGTCTTCCTCTCCGGCGGCATCGACAGCTCGACCGTGCTGGCCCTCATGCAGGCCCAGAGCGGCCGGCCGGTCAAGTCCTTCACCATCGGCTTCGACGAGGCCGGCTACGACGAGGCCCGCGACGCGAAGCGGGTGGCCCGGCACCTGGGAACGGATCACACCGAACTCTACGTCGCACCCGGTCACGCGCAGGCGGTGCTGCCCGAACTCGCCTCGTGGTACGACGAGCCATTCGCCGATTCCTCGCAGATACCGACCTGTCTGGTCTCCGAGATGACCCGGCGCGACGTGACCGTGGCGCTCTCCGGCGACGGCGGCGACGAAGTGTTCGCCGGTTACAACCGCCATGTCAGCGCGCCGGCGCTGTGGCGAAGGGTCGGGGCATGGCCGCGCCCCCTTCGCGCCGCGCTCGCCTCGATGCTGCGCGCCCCGCCGCCGTCCGCCTGGGACTGTCTGTCCTTGGCGGTGCCGCGCTCGATCCGGCCACCACAAGTTGGCGACAAGGCGCACAAGCTTGCCGCGCTCCTCGCCATGCCGCACGAGGAGGCGCTCTACCGGTGGCTGGTATCGCAGTGGAGCGATCCGGACGCGCTCGTCCGCGGCGGGCGGGAGCCACGAGGCATCCTATGGGACCCGGAACTTGGGCGCGACTTCCCGGACTGGACGAGCCAAGCGCAATTCCTGGATTCGGTCACCTATCTTCCCGACGTCATACTCACCAAGGTCGACCGCGCCAGCATGGCGGTGGGCCTGGAGGCGAGGGTGCCGCTGCTCGATCACCGCGTGGTCGAGTTCGCGTGGCGCCTGCCGCGCTCCATGATGATACCCAATGGGAAGACGAAGTGGCTGCTGCGCCAGGTGCTTCGCCGCTATGTGCCTGAACGCCTCACCGACCGGCCCAAGATGGGTTTCGCCGTACCGGTTGAATTTTGGCTCCGGGGTCCGTTGCGCGACTGGGCAGAGAGCTTGCTCGCCGAACAGCGTCTGCGAGAAGGGGGCTACTTCGAGGCTGCGCCCGTTCGCAGGGCCTGGGACCTTCACCTTTCCGGACTACGAAGCAATCTGCATCAACTGTGGCCAATTCTGATGTTCGAATCCTGGCGCGAGACCTGGGGCATCGGCGGTGCTTGAGCGTCACGCCGCCGCCGCAGGCCGCGACGATCCTGTCCGCCATCGCGGCCGATTCTCTTGGCCACGTCCTGCACGTCGGTGCCGGCAATGAGGGCGCGCAGCAGACCAAGCCGGACCCCTGACGACGTTTCGATCCACACGCTCCCGCGCGGGCGGGGCGCCAAGGGCATCTGGAGCCGTGCAAGGGCGCCGGTTTAGGCTGTTTCCGGCTGCCTTCGCCGTCACGCTGGCCGTGATGGCGGCGGGCGTCGCGTCGCTGGACAGCCGGC
>VXPS01000078.1 GCA_009839425.1 Chloroflexota bacterium | reverse complement strand
CGGTCCGGCGGCACCACGACCTCACCCTCGCCGATCACATGCAACCCGAACGGTCGTTCGCCCTGCGGGATCAGCGTGGCCGCGCCGCCCACGTCGACCGACGTGGGTTCCACGGAGACGTTGGGATCGCCGGCCTGGAACTGGCGCAGGGCAAGGAAACCGATAACGATCAGGACCGCGACGATCGCAAAGATCGTCAGCAGCTGCGCCTGCCAGGGGGCGCGCCGGTACAAAGCAAACATGCGTCAATCCTAGCCCGTTTGACCTACACCATTCGTGCGAAGAGCCGGCAGCTCATCACCGGGCCGCCGACTCTTCGCAACGGTGGGTTCGGTTTAGCCGAAGCGGCGCTCGACCTCTTCCCAGTTCACGACATTCCAGAACGCCGCGATGTAGTCCGGGCGGCGGTTCTGATAGTTCAGGTAGTACGCGTGTTCCCACACGTCCAGCCCCAGGATCGGCGTGCCGCTGCCATCCATGAGGGGACTGTCCTGGTTCGGCGTGCTGGTTACGGCCAGCGAGCCGTCGGCCTGCTTGATCAGCCAGGCCCAGCCCGAGCCGAAACGGGTGGTGGCGGCCGCGGCGAATTCGGCCTGGAAGGCCTCCAGGCTGCCAAACGTCGCGTCAATGGCTTCGGCCAACGCGCCGTGCGGGTGCCGATGGCTGTCGCCGCCGATCACCGTCCAGAACAGCGAGTGGTTGGCGTGGCCGCCCCCGTTGTTGCGCACAGCCGTGCGAATGTCCTCGGGAACCGCGCCCAGATTGCTGATCAGATCCTCAATGCTCTGTGCCGCCAGGTCGTCGTGGCCCTCCAGCGCGGCGTTGAGGTTCATCACGTAGGTCGCGTGGTGGCGGTCGTGATGGATCTCCATCGTGCGGGCGTCGATGGTGGGTTCCAGCGCGTCGAAGGCGTAGGGAAGGTCGGGTACTTCGTAGGCCATGCCGCAGGTCCTTTGCTAGCGTCGGCACCGCCGGCGATCCGGCGGGTCGAGGGCTTGAATCAATCCTAGCCCGTTGCACGGCACTGCTAAAGGGCGGGCGGATCGGAACGGGCGGATATAGCGCTGGCTCGCCATATAATTGGTGGCGCCCGCGTTCGCGCGGGCGGTTGTTCTGTCTGTTCGGTTCGTTCGAGCACTCCAGGGGGAAGTGTCGGAACTGGTAGACGAGCGTGACTTAGGATCACGTGGAGATTTCTCCGTGAGAGTTCGAGTCTCTCCTTCCCCACCCGCCCCGCGACTGGCCGGTGGATTTCGCCCAGAGGATTGGTATGCCCGCGACCGCTGAGAAGCTTGAAGGCAGCCGCGTTCGGCTCGCGGTCGAAGTGCCGCCCGAGGACTTGCAGAAGGAGTACGGACGGGCGATTCAACGCGTCGGACGTCGGATCAAGATTCCGGGCTTTCGCCCCGGCAAGGCGCCGCGCCGCCTGGTAGAAAACGCCGCCGGCGTGGGCACGGTGATGCAGGACCTGCTGGAAGCCGTGGTGCCCCGGGCCTACACGTCGGCCCTGGACGAGACGGGCGTAAACCCGATCGACCAGCCCGAACTGGACGTGCCGGAGCTTCCGACCCTGGACGCACCGTTTCTCTTTTCAGCTGAGGTTGCGGTCGCGCCGACCGTCGAGTTGGGCGAGATTGACGACGTGTCGATCGAGGTGTCGGTTGACGAAGTCGCCGAGGACGAGATCGAGGCTGAAATCGAGCAGCTGCGCACGACCCAGGCCTCCTGGGAGCCGGTGGAGCGTCCCGCGGTGGCCGAGGACATGGTGCAGACCCGCATCCAGATCGTCGGCGACGGGATCGAGCCCGAAGACCCCCAGGCCTACAACGTGCTGGTGGGCAACAACAATTTCCCCACTGGGTTTGACGGTGCCGTGACTGGCGCGGTGGCCGGTGACCAGGTGTCGTACGACGCCCAGATCCCGCCAAACGACCCCAACGAGGCATTGCGCGGCCGAGATGTGACCTTTGAGATCCAAGTTGACGGCGTCAGCGAGCAGCTGCTGCCCGACCTGGATGACGAGTTCGCCCGCAGCGTGGGGCCTTTCGAAGCCCTTGAAGACATGCGCGAACGCATTTCCGGGGCGCTGGGCGAACGCAAGGCTCACGAAGCGCAGCGTGAGCTGGAAGAGCAGGCGGTACAGGCCCTGGTCGACCGCGCCACGTTCGAGATTGCGGACGTGCTGATCGATCGGGAGAGCGAGGGGGTGCTTCGCGAGCGTACCGACGCCCTGGTGCAGCGTGGGATTCCGGTTGACACCTACCTCGCCATGCGCGAGCAGACGCGCGACGAGTGGGAGGAAGAAGCGCGCACCGAAGCGCTTAGTCGTATTCATCGCGCCCTGGCCCTGGACGCCTACGCTGACGCGCACGACCTCACGGCCGAGGTTGACGAAATGCAGGCCGAAGTCGACCGCGTGGCGGAGTTCTACCCGCAGGAACGCCGGAACATCATCCGCACCAACCTCATGCGCGACGAGGCAGGTCAGCGCGTGGCCAGCAGCGTTCGTTCACGGAAGGCCATCCAGGCGCTCGTAGCCGCGGTCACCGACGGCGCGGCCCCCCTCCACGATCAGGCGTATGAAGACTCGGAACCCCCGCCGGAACTGGCAGCCGCCGCCGAGCCGGAGGACGACCCCAAAGCCGATCAGGCCTAGCGCCGCCGGCTGGGAAAGGACAACCGCATGGGCATTCTTGTCCCCTATGTCATTGAGCAGACGGATCGTGGCGAACGCGGGATGGATATCTACTCCCGCCTGCTGCGCGACCGAATCATCTTCCTCGGCACCCCAATCGATGACGCCGTGGCCAACACGGTCATCGCCCAATTGCTGCTGCTGACCAGCGAGGACGCCGAAGCCGACATCTACATGTACATCAACTCGCCCGGCGGCAGCGTCAGCGCGGGGCTGGCCATCTTTGACACCATGCAATACGTGCCGAACGACGTGGCCACCACCTGCGTGGGCCTGGCCGCCAGCATGGGCAGCGTGATTCTGGCCGGGGGCACGAGCGGAAAGCGATCAGCGCTGCCGCACAGCACGGTGCTGCTGCACCAGCCGTCGCAGGGCTTCGAGGGCTTTGTGCAGGCCGCCGATCTGCAGATTCGAGCTCGCGAGATCGGCAAGGTCCGAGACCGCATCGAACAGATCTTCGTGGACGCGACCGGGCAGCCCAAGGAGCGCATCAATGCGGACTCCGACCGCGACTTTTATCTCACCGCCGAAGAGGCCAAGGAATACGGGCTGATCGATCAGATCGTGACGCCGCGCTCGGCGAGCCTGGGCCAGGACGGCAACGGCGCGGACTAGGCGGCATGCTCCGGCCCCGGTACGCTACCCGAACCTTCGTCCCTCCGTGCTGTCATGGCCCGTAGTCGCTCAACCCGCGCGAGTTACCGCTGCTCGTTCTGCGGCAAGACCCAGGACCAGGTCCGCCGGCTGATCTCAGGCTCGGCCGGCGTCTACATCTGCAACGAGTGCGTGAATCTGTGTCGCGACATCATCGATGAGGAGCAGACACGCACCCCAAGTCCGCAGGCCTTCGCGGGCCAAATCCCCACGCCGGAGCGCCTCTTTGAGCTTCTCAGCGACTATGTGATCGGGCAGGACCGCGCCAAGAAGGTCGTCTCGGTCGCCGTCTACAACCACTACAAGCGGGTGGCGGCCGGCGCATCCGACGACGAGTTCGAGTTGCACAAGAGCAACATCCTGCTGCTGGGACCCACCGGCGTGGGCAAGAGCGAGATTGCCCGCACGCTGGCGCGCATCCTGAACGTGCCGTTCTGCATCGCCGACGCCACGGCGCTCACCGAGGCCGGCTACGTGGGCGAGGACGTGGAGAACATCCTGCTGCGCCTGCTGCAGGCCGCCGACTTCAACGTTCCGCGCGCCCAGACCGGCATCATCTTCATCGACGAGATTGACAAGGTTTCTCGCAAGGCCGACAACCCTTCAATCACGCGCGACGTCTCGGGCGAAGGCGTGCAACAGGCCCTGCTGAAGATCATTGAGGGCGCCCAGGTCAACGTGCCGCCCCAGGGCGGCCGCAAGCACCCGCACCAGGACTTCATCCAGATGGATACGCGCGACATCCTGTTTGTGTGCGGCGGCGCCTTTGAGGGTCTCGACCGCATCATCGCCCGCCGCATCGGCCACGCGGCTGGCGTGGGATTCGGCAAGCGCGCCCACGGCGAGAAGGCCGAGAGCGTGATGCACGAGGTCGCGTCAGACGACCTGCTCAAGTACGGGCTGATCCCCGAGTTCGTCGGCCGCCTGCCGGTGGTCGCGGCGCTGGACGAACTGGACGCGGAGGCGCTGGTACGGATCATCTGCGAACCCAGAAACGCGCTGCTCCGCCAGTTCCAGAAGCTGTTCGAAATGGACGGCGTTGAACTGGAGATCACCGACGACGGCCTCGAGGCCATCGCGCGGCGATCCCAGGAAACCAACACCGGCGCCCGCGGCCTGCGCACGACCCTGGAAGAGTTGCTGATGGACACCATGTTCACGCTGCCGTCCAAGAAGGGCGTGAAAAAGGTGGTCGTCACGCGCGAAACGGTCGATTCCAACAGCGCCCCCATCCTCGTCACCCAGCCGGGCCACGCCGAAGCCCAAACGCAACAGGCTGAAGAAACAGCCTGACGTGGATTCGGTGCTCTAGGAACAGTCCCACCACAGCGGTTTGCGCGGCGGATCGACACAGTCGACTAGACCCACAGGTAACCGACAGTCCGGGAGCGAGCAATGACGAAACTGGCGGCCTGGAGCTTCGACGCGCAGCACGGCGGGGAGGGCCTACAGCCGTCGCAGCCGCAAAGCCTCGAGCGCTCCCATATTGAACTTGAGCAACACCTTGAAGACTGGATCGCAAAGGACGTGACGCTGATCGGGGAGGGGTACACCCTGGTCGGCCGCCAGGTGTCGATCCATGACGGACGTCTCGATCTGTTGGCTATCGATTCGCAGGACCGATGGATCGTGATCGAGATCAAGCCGGGGAGGCTCGACTCCGGCGCCCTGGGACAGGCGCTCTACTACGCCGCGTCGCTTGCCCGACTCGACGGGGAAGAACTCTACGAGAAGCTCGAAGAACGTCTCAGCGATTTTGACGAAAAGGAAGCGCTGTCGGAGCGAGTGAAGCAGCAACTGGCCGGCGAGGGTGAGCAACGGGAAATCGCCGTGCTGCTCGTGGGCGCCGGAATCCACGCCGGACTGGAACGCATGAACGAGTTCCTCGCGCGCTTCGGCGTCCCGATCAGCGTCGTCAGCTTCGAGGTGTTCGAGTTGGAGGGTGGCCCGAGGTTGCTGGTTCGTGAGGTAATTGACGAGCCTGTCATGCCGTCTTCCCCTAAACAACGCCGCACCGTTGAGGCGATCCGTGTCATGGCGAGCGAGGCGGGCGTACTCGAGCAGTTCAATCGCTTTGTCCAGATGTCGGAGCAGGCCGGTCTGCCGGTGCAGCCGCAAGCGGCGTCCGTGAGAATCGCGCCACCGCAAAACCGCACCCGTTTCCTGATGTATGCGGGGCCGCGCGCCGGTGCGAACGGCGGCGAGTTGGGTATCTGGGTGGGTCCGGGGCATTTCGCCGAGTGGTTTCAACACATCGACGAAGACACGGCTGTCGCCGCGCTCGACAACTACGAAGACGGCGGGTACCTAGCCGGCAAGAAGCTCGACGACCGACTCGACCAAATCGAGCGCTTCCTGAAAAAGAACTTCCAGCAGGCGGACTAGCGGCGATTCATGCGTCGGGAGTGCAGGACGGGCAGCGGTCAGAGAAAGCGCCGCGCGACCAACCGCTCCAGCCACGTTCCCTAATACCCTCGCGGAGCCCCGTAAAATCGCGCGCTGATCGGCAAACGGGAGCCACCCCCAATGCGCGCCGTCGTCCTCTCCTACAGTCATCACGGGTTCGGGATGGGCCGCACCGCGGTCCAGCTTGGGCACGAACTGGTTGGCGCATTTGACCCGCTGGAGTCGGAACGCGCGACCATGGCGGAGACCTTCGGCTGCCCGGTCTTCGATACGGCCACCGAGTGCCTGGAGGCCGCGAGACCCGATGTGGCGCTGGTCTCCGGCCGCCATACGCTGGCGCCCAGCTACCTGCAAGCCTGCGTGGACGCCGGCGTGCCGGCTCTGTTCGACAAGCCCTGGGCCGACTGCGCTGACCGCCTGCGGCCGGTGGTTGACGCCGCCGAGGCCGCCGGCGTGTGGGGCGCGCTCACCCTGCCCACGCGTGAACTCAAAGTGTTTGACGTAATCGGCCAGTCGATTGCCGACGGCATGCTCGGCGACCTGGCGCACTTCCACAGCCGCTTGAGCACATCAACGCCTACGCGCTACGACAACATGCCCTCCGCCTGGCACAACGACCCGTCCATCTCGGGCGGCGGCTGCTGGGCGGTGGAGTGCCAGCACGGCATCGACATCATGCTGGACGCCATGGGTGGACAGCCGGTGCAGGCCGTGGCGGGCGTGATCTCCAACGCCATGTTCCGGCGCCCGTTCGACGACTACGCCGCCGGCCTGTTCCGGGCCGCCGATGGATCAACGGGGCTGGTGGAATGCAGCTACGCCTACCCGCTGGGCAACCACTCCGGCGAGTACGTCATCCGCGCCGTTGGGACCAACGCGATCATTCTGGGCCAGTACACCGCCGACCTGGTAGGCCAGGTGCAGGTGCATACCAGCCAGGGCGTGCGGGTCTACGCCGAAACGCCGCGGGCCGACATGATGGCCAGCATCATGGGCCGCTCCATCCAGGCCCTGGAAAACGGCGACCCGCCGCCCATCCCCCTGCGCCAGGCCGTCCGCGTCCTCGAACTCCAGGACGCCGTCTACGACCTCGCCCGCCAATCGTCGGCGACCAACGGGCCGCACCTGATGGCGGCGCCCGCGCCGCGACCCTAGGCCCTTCCAGGCGTTGCCTGGGCGGCGTAGAGGCGTAGGTAGGGGCCATCGGCTGCCATGAGTTGGTCGTGCGTTCCGGACTCGGCGACCCGACCGTCTTCGAGAACGAAGATGCGGTCGGCGTTGCGCACGGTGGACAGGCGGTGGGCAATGACCAGTACCGTGCGTGTGACTGAATCGGCCAGCACGCCGTCGTAGACCTCGCGCTCGGTCACGGAATCCAGGGCGGAGGTTGCCTCGTCCAGGATCAGCACGTCGGGATCGGTAAGCAGGGCGCGAGCGATCGCCAGGCGCTGGCGCTCGCCGCCGGAGAGGTGCGAGGCGCGCTCGCCAATCTCCGTGTCATAGCGCTCGGGCAGCGTCTGGATGAAGTCGTGAATCCGTGCGATCCGGCACACCCGCTCGAGGTCGCGATCGTCGACGTCGGCGAGCCCGAACGTCAGGTTCTCTCGGATGCTCGCGCTGAAGAAAAACGGATCCTGCGCAACCAGCGCCATCGACCGCCGAACCCTCGCACGGCTCAGCGACTGAATCGGACTCCCATCAAGTTCGATTTGACCCGCGTCGACATCGAAGAACCTGGCGAGTAACTCCGCCGCGGTTGACTTGCCCGAGCCGCTCTCGCCAACCAGCGCGGTGACCTGGCCGGCCTCCGCTTCGAGACTAAAGTCAGCCAGCGGCTGCACATCGGTCGAGCGGTGACGGAATGCGACGCCCTCAAATGCCACCGCGGGCGGACGCGCCAGGTCGCGATGTTCCGCCTCGGGCTCATCCTCGGTCGGCAGGCTCAGCGTCTCGTTGAGCCGGCGCGACGCGGCGAAGATAGGCGCCAACTCAAACCAATAGACGCTGGCCACCATGCTGATCTTGACCAATGCCAGCAGCAGGCTGATCAGCGCGGTGATATCCCCCGTCGTCAGCCGCCCGTTGAGGTATTCGATGCTGCCCAGGCCGAACACCAGGATCGGCGCCGTCAACCAGGCGAGCGCAATGCCGACGTCGCCTGAGGTTCGGCCGGCCAGGAACTCGCGCAGATGGTCGCGGCTCAGCCGCTCGGCCAGATCTGAGAACCTGCCCGTCTCACGGTCCTCGGCGCGGCTCGCCTGCACCCGGCGGGACGCGCCCAGTCGTTCCTGCGCGAAGGCCGCCACGTCCGCCTGGGAGACCAGCCGGTCGTACGCGGCCAGGCGGCGCAGCCCGTAACCGAAGCGGCGGGTGAGCACGAAGTAGAGCGGCATGACGACTATCACGAGCCCCAGCAGGCGCCAGTTGATGATCGCGGCGGTAATGACGGTGGCCAGCCCAAAGGCGAGGGCAAATATGCCGGCGCCGGCGCCCCAGCGGGCCTGCCAGGCCAGTTCGCTCGGATCGTCGATGACCCGCGCGGTCAGTTCACCGGAGCGCATGCCGTCCAGCACATCCATCCGCACGCGCTGCACGTGCGCGAAGACACGCTCCGTCAGTCGCGCGCTGGCTCGGAAGCCCAGGCGTTCCGCGCGCGCAACCAGCACCCAGCCGGTCCCTACCGCCAGCGTGGGGCCAGCCGCGGTCAGGACCAGCGCTCCGAGCGCGTCCGGGAAACCTGCGTACACGCCCTCGTTCACGAGATCGCGCATGGCCAGGGCGCCGGCAACTGCAAATGCAATCGTCAACGACGCGAGCAGCACCGTAATGGCAATCGTCGTACGCGCTGGCGGTGCGGCGCCTATCGCCTGCCGCAGTTCGCGCCAGCCGCCAGCTTCGGCCGAGTTCTTGCCGGCCACGCTAGGCCCCCGCCGCCGCAAACTGCGTGTCGTACATCGCGCGGAATAGCCCGTCTCGCCGACGAAGCTCGGCGACGGTGCCCTGGTCAACGATGCGGCCGCCGTCCAGCACCAGCACCCGATCGGCGTTGATGATGGTCGCCAGCCGGTGCGCGATCGCGATAACGGTTCGACCCTGGCTGGCCCGGTCCAGCGCGGCCTGGATGCGGCGTTCGGTCAGGCTGTCCAGCGAGGACGTCGCTTCATCCAGGATCAGCAACGGCGGGTCTTGCAGCAGCACCCGGGCGATCGCCAGGCGCTGACGCTGCCCGCCGCTGAGCCGAACGCCGCGGTCGCCGATCACGGTGTCGTAGCCGTCCGGCAGCGAGGCCGCGAACTCGTGTAGCTCCGCCGCCCGCATCGCCTCAACTAGTTCACCCTCATCAGCCTTCGGCGCCGCAATCTGCAGGTTCTCGCGGATGCTCTCGTTCAGCAGCGCCGTGTCCTGCGGGACGATCCCGACCACGCGACGGAGTTCGTGCGCGGGCAAGGTCGACACGTCCGAACCGCTCACAGCCACCTCCCCTGACTGCGGCGTGTAGTAGCGCATCAGCAGATCCGCCACCGTGGTCTTGCCTGATCCCGTAGGACCAACGACCGCCAGGAACTCGCCCGGTGTCACCTCAAAGCTCACATCGCGCAGCGGCGCCTCACGGTCGTCGGTGTAGGCGAAGGACACGCTGCTGAAGACCACACCCGGAGCGCCTGACCGGATTTGCTGCCCACCAGCCGGCGCATCCGGCGGATCTTCCAGCAGCGGCGCCACCCGCCACCACGGCGCCAGCAGCCGGTGCAGCATCGTGTAGAAGTCCAGCATGAACCCCAACGCCGAGTAGAAGAGCATGGCCGTCAGCACAAAGGCGGCCAGCGTGCCCGGCGTGGTGCGCCCGCTGGCGGTTTCGGCGATACCCACGGCAAAGACCAGCAGGAGGCCGATTCCGCGCGCCGTCATCCACATGTTGTGCTGGTAG
>VXPS01000306.1:2575-9823 GCA_009839425.1 Chloroflexota bacterium | reverse complement strand
GTGCCGCCAAGGCGCGCCGGTCCGCAACACCCGGAGCATGCCCTTGAGCGACTTGCGGTTGTTGTCGCCGTTCCAGCAAGGGCTGCCCTTGCGGCCGGGTAACAGGGGTTCGACCTGTTCCCACTGGCCGTCGGTCAGCATGAATCGCTGCACGATGCCCCCTTTCGCTTGATCTCAACCTACCGAGAACGGGGAGCAATTTGGGCAGTAGGGTAAGCCGTTTTATCGACGATTCTATGCATATGCAAGGTTGCTCAGGGCGAGGGAATGTTTACACGACCTAGTCCGCCAGGGGCCTCATCCGCCTGAATGGGTGGTCCTTCGTGACGTGGCCGTCCGGGTTCAGCCCAGCATCATCGTCGCCTGGCGCTCCGACTCACCGGGCCTCCGGCCCGCCTTCCCCTATCGGACCAATGCCCCTTCTATGATTCCGCATCCCTTCTTGGTCAGCCCGTGAGGTCTCAGACGAGGCGCGTTGAGTCATCTCTAGATTCCCTCATATGGCGCGGGCGATTCGCCCAAAGCCTCACTCCGCCATTAGAATCTTGAACCAGTGTGTCCGATGCCGAGCCGCATTCGGGATTGCATCGTCAATGATCAGCTTCGACACCTTGCTTGCCCGCGCCGATGAAGAGACGCTGGGGCAGCTCGTGGGTGCGCGGATTGTTCGCCTGCTTCGCCTCCTTGAGCCGAGCCTGGCCAGGGCGAGCGTGCTTCGTCAGCTGGTCACCGAGCTGCATGATCCAGCCTCACTGCTGCGCGACCCCGAAGCCCGCGAGCGGTTGCTCATGTTGATGCGGCCGGACGAGGCGGCGGAGTTTGCCGCAGCACTCCTGGCACCGGCTGTGACGGGGAAGTCGCCTGACCCCTACGGGCAGATAGTTTCTCTTGAGATCCAGACGGGTTCGGCGTCGGAGCGGCGCTTGCGCGAGCTTCTGGGCGTGGTCGCGGAGCCCGCGGCGCCAGACCACTCTGAGACTCCCGACGACACGTCCATTGTGAAGCCGGACTACGCGCTCTTCACGCACCAACGCGATGCCGCCGCACGGGCAATCGCGGCGCTGGGGCGGGATCCGCGTCGGGTGCTAGTGCATATGCCTACCGGCTCGGGCAAGACACGCGTCGCTATGAATGTGATCGCGGAGCACATCCGCCAGCGCGATCAGGCGCTAGTCGTCTGGCTGGCTTACAGCGACGAGCTCTGCGGACAAGCGGTGCAGGAGTTCCAACGCGCCTGGTCCGCGCTTGGCAACCGGGAGCTGCCGCTGCACCGCTTTTGGGGGACGTACTCGGCGGACATCGGTGACGCGCGGGACGGCCTGATCGTCGCTGGCCTGACGAAAATGTACGGCGTCGCTCGGCGCAGCGTCCGGGATCTGGCCTCACTCGCCGATCACACGACGATGGTCGTGCTGGACGAAGCGCACGTGGCCACCGCCGAGACCTACTCGTTGGTCCTAGGCGTGCTCGCTAACAAACGGCACGACGGGCAGATGATGGGTCTAACTGCCACCCCCGGTCGTACCTGGAGCGACATCGATGCGGACGAGGAACTCGCGGAGTTGTTTGCTCACCGCAAGGTGACGCTGCAGGTCGAGGGATACGACAACCCGGTGGAGTACCTCGTGGACGAGGGCTACCTGTCCAACGCGCAGTTCCGTTCCTTGTTCTACGACGGTGGCTACACGCCGAGCCCGCAAGATCTGGCACGAGTATCCCAGGCGCTGGACATCCCATCGAGCATCCTGGAGTTGCTTGCCCTGGACGAGCAACGCAATCTCGTCATTGTTCGTGAGATCGAGCAACTGGCGCGCAGCAATAGCCGCATCCTCCTGTTTGCTGCGACCGTGGACCATGCGCGCCTGATTGCCACTGTGCTGCGCGCCAGAGGGCTCTCGGCGGGATTCGTGACCGGGGAGACGCCTCCTCTTGAGCGCAGTCGTACGATCCAGCGATTCCTTGCCAGCGACGACGAGCCACAGGTGCTCTGCAACTTTGGGGTACTGACGACCGGGTTCGACGCACCGGCGGTTAGCGCCGCCGTGATCGCACGCCCGACCACGTCGCTGGTGCTCTACAGCCAAATGGTCGGGCGTGCGATTCGAGGCCCGGAGATGGGTGGGACCGAGGAGTGCGAGATCGTCACGGTGGTCGATCGCGACCTGCCCGGCTTCGCCAACGTCGCGGAGTCATTCATGAACTGGGAAGACATCTGGGAGGAATCACGCTGATGACGGACGCAGTACAGGGTCGTTTCGACCTCATTCCAACGCACCTGGCCATGGCCGCCATGCGCGACAACGGCTACAAGAACACGGCGTACGCGCTGGCGGAGTTGATTGACAACGCGATTCAGGCGGGCGGACGCGACGTGGAAGTGCTCTGTAGCGAACGCGAGGAACAGCTCCCCCAGCGCGTTCGCCGGAGGATCGACCAGATCGGGGTGATCGACAACGGATCGGGAATGGACGCCACCACCCTGCGCATGGCTCTGCAATTCGGCAACGGCACACGCCTGGACGACCGCAGCGGGATGGGTCGCTTCGGGATGGGACTGCCGAACGCTTCGATCTCGCAATGCCGGCGCGTCGACGTGTGGACCTGGCGGTCCGGCATCACCAGCGCAATCCACACGTACATCGACCTGGACGAAGTTCGCGAAGGCGCGGCCAACGAGGTGCCGCAGCCTGTCCCGAGCGAGCCGCCTGCGATCTGGCTGCGCGCCGCCGCCTCCCCGGTCGGGTCGTCTGGGACGCTCGTGGTCTGGTCAGACCTCGACCGCTGCATGTGGAGGACCGCGCGAACGATCATTGAGCACTCGGGATTGCTCATCGGCCGGATGTACCGCCGGTTCATCCACAACGGGCGTGCGGCGATTCGGCTGGCTGCGTTCCTGAAGCGCGATCCAACGGACGCCTACATCGACCGGCTCGCCGAAGTCAATGATCCGATCTACCGGATGACCCCTTCCTCGACACCAGCGCCCTTCACTGCCGAGTCGATGTTCGAGCCGTACGGTGACGATGGCGAGTACCGCCACGCCTTCACTGCGAGTGGGACCAAGCATGAGGCGGTTGTCCGCTTCACGGTGGCCAGCGAGCAGGCACGGCGGCGCTCGGAGTCGGGGGCTGATGCTGGCACACAGCCGCACGGCAAGCACGCCGCGCGCAACGTCGGAGTGTCGGTGGTGCGCGCCGACCGCGAGATAGAGTTGAGCCAGGCTCTCGTTGATCCCTCGGAACCACGTGACCGATGGTGGGGCATCGAGATCGATTTTCCGCCCGAGCTCGATGAGTTGTTCGGTGTGACCAACAACAAGCAGTCGGCGCGAACCCTTTCAGACATGCTCGATACCCCGCTCGAGACCCTGCTGGAACCGGACCAGAGCCCTCAGCAGCTCTACGACGAGCTTCAGGAAGCGAACGATCCGCGCCATGACCTGATCCGCTTCACCGAAGAGATCAGGAAGACGCTCGGCCTGATGCGCAGCCAGATTCAGACACAGATGAAGGGGCAAACGCGCCGCCGACGGCACAAGGGCAACAGCGCCGAGGTACGCGGAACTACGGCGACGACGAGTCGCAAGGGCGAGGGACACAGCGGCGCGAGCGATGCAGGTGAGAGCCTGCCTGCAGAGCAGCGCGTACTCGATCTCGAGGGCGGCCTTGAGGATGCCGGTGTGCCCGCCCAGCAGGCCCACGAGGAGGCGGCCGAGGCGATTCAGAGCGGACTCAAGTACCGCTTCGCCGAGTCGGATCTGGATTCAGCCGCGTTCTTCTCTGTCACTCCACGCGGGGGCGTGATCATCATTACCCTGAACACGAGGCACCCGGTGCACGAACACCTGATCGAGGTGCTGGAACCCGATGATCATGCGGGCAGCGCCGAGGATCGACTGGACAACGCGCGCGAGGGGCTCAGGCTCCTGCTCGAGGCGTGGGCGCGCTACGAAGACGAACAGCCGGAGGGACGGCTCCGCGACTCGGCAATGGATGCGCGCAGCGACTGGGGACGCGTAGCCCGCCAGTTCTTCTCCGTCTAGCGAGGCATCAGTGCGGCACCCGCCTGATTTTCGCGGTCCCCAACTGCCAGGGGCGGATCTGACCGAACTCGTGTCACGAGCCGAGCGTGAGCTTGTCATCGCTGCGCCATTCATCAAGGCGCCTGTCCTGGCATCGCTATTGGAACACGCAGGCGCGGTACCTGTCACCTGCATCACCCGCTGGAGGCCAGAAGAAGTGGCGGCGGGAGTATCGGATCTCGAGGTATCCGACGTCCTTGCGGGACGGGCCGGCAGCAGGCTGCTGCTCTGGCCGCTGCTGCATGCCAAGTACTTCCGGGCTGATGCGCGTTGCCTCATCGGCTCGGCAAATGTGACGGGACGTGCACTGGGCTGGTCCGCCCCGCCGAACATTGAGCTGCTCATCGATGCGCCGGCGACACATCCGCGGCTGGCCGCCTTCGAGCAGCGCGCGCGAGCGGAGGCACGGCCGGCTACGCAGGAAGTGCGTACGCTCATCGGCGAAGCGGCGGCGGAGATCCGACGCGAACGCTTGTGGCCTGTTCCTCCATCGGAGCCCCGTGCAGACGAACCACCGGAGGACGATGACCGACACAGAGCGCCGCTAAGCGGCCATCGCCTCTGGCTGCCCTCACTGCGGCAACCAGCAAATCTGCACACCGCGTACTCAGGCGGGCTCGACCAGCTGACCGTAGTCGCCCGTGAGGCGGCGCTGCGCGATCTCGCGGTTTTGGATCCGGCCGCTGGCCTGCCCGCGGCAGCGTTCAGTGCCGTGATTGCCGCGGCCCTGCTGCAAATGCCCATGATCGCGCGCATCGATGAGTTCACGGCGGAATCACAGCGCTTCGGCGCAGTCCGTGACCTGATTGCCGCAGAAACGGGCTTGCCCAGCCGTGAGGCCGGAGAGGCCTGGCAGACGACCATGCGTTGGCTGCTGCACTTCATTCCCAACCGCTACCGCAGGACGGTCCCGTCGTACAGCGAGGTGTTTGTCAGAGTCACACCGTATCCGGCAGACGAGACGCCTCCAGCTTCGTGATCGCATCCTCGACGATGCGGACGGCGTTCGTGACCTCGGCTCCCGTGGAGAAACGGCCGAAGCTGAATCGCACGGACGCAGCCACCTCGGATTCGGTCAACCCCAGCGCCTTCAGCACATGCGATGGTTCGGGTATGCCTGAGGTGCATGCCGCGCCAGTCGACGCGGCGAGACCGGGTTGCACAGCCGCAAGGATGTCTTGAGCGTCGTGGCCGCCGAACCGCAGGTTGGCGTTGCCGGGATGGCGACGCTCAGCTGACGGCCCGTTGAGTTGGACGGCAGGAACACTCGATTTCAGCTGGTCGACAAATATGTCTCGCAGCTCCCCGACCGCGCGTCGTTCTTCGGTGCCGGCCTCACACAGTATCCCCGCCGCAGCGCCCAAGCCGACGCACAGCGGAACGGGGACGGTCCCTGCCCGCAAGCCGCGTTGCTGATCGCCGCCGTAGATCAGTGGCTCGATCTGCGTCTCCGTGCCGTGACGAACATAGAGTGCACCGATCCCCTTGGGACCGTAGATCTTGTGCCCGGACAGGCTGACGAGATCGGCACGCGCTGCGAGCATCTTGGTATCCATCGCGCATGGAGCCTGAGCCGCGTCGCAGTGCAGGAGCGCGCCATGGGGGCGCACTAGGTCGGCGATCCGGGATATGTCTTGAATCACGCCGACTTCGTTGTTCACGGCCATCACCGAAACCGCGAGCACCGAGTCATCGAGCATCTCGCTCAACGCGTCGAGACGAAGGTCCCCGTCCGCATTCACCGGAATCGTTTCAACGGCCAAACCCTCGCGGACGCCCAGAGAGCGCGCCGCGGCGAGCACCGACTTGTGCTCAATGGCGCTCACCAAGACCCGATGACGGCCGCGGGGCGCGCGGCGCGCGAGACCGATCAGTGCAAGGTTGTTCGACTCTGTGGCGCCGGATGTGAAGGTAATCTCACCTGAATCGGCGCCAATAAGCGCAGCCACTGCCGACGCCGCCTCGTCAACGACGGCAGCGGCACGCCAACCCGCGGCGTGGTCACTCGAATGCGGGTTCGCGAACGCGTCACTCCAAAAGGGCTCCATGGCTGCGACGACCCGAGGATCGACAGGTGTCGTCGCCTGATAGTCCGCGTACACGGTCAGAGTGACCAACAGCCGTCTCCCGCTGGCGAGCTTCCGATTGGCTGCCTACACGGTAGTACCGATTTCTGCTAGATTGCAACTGGACGCTCCGTCCAGACCGAGGACGAGGACAACTTGAATAGCCCGTTCGACCGCGACACGTACCGGCCTCGGCTCTCCGGCCATGAGACCTTCCCGCTCAGGTACGGGTGGCTCAAGAAGGCCTACGACTCGGCCGAGGGCGACGAGGACTGCAGCGCCCTGTTTGCCAGTGAGAGCGCGATCGCGCGCTTCGGAGTGGGCAAGAACATGGTCGCTGCGATCCGCTATTGGGCGGTTGCGGCTGGGGTGTTGGAGGAGCGGCAGGGCCTGCGCCGATCTGTGCTCGGGCGGATGATCTTCGCCGATGCTGGCCTCGATCCGTGGATGGAAGAACCGGCCACGTCGTGGCTCGCGCACTGGCACATCGCCGGCCGACCTCATCTGACCACATGGTATTGGGCGTTTAACCACTACTCCGCTCTCGCATTCGAGCGCGATGGGCTCGTGCGGGGGGTGAGCGACCTTGCCAGCCGACGTCGTTGGCCGCGCGCATCGATCGCCACGATTCGACGCGATGTCGGTTGTTTCGTGCGGGCGTATGCGACGCCCTACGCAGGCCCCTCCACGCTGCTCGACGATGTCCTTGAGTCTCCTCTTGCAGAACTCGGCCTGATTCGTGCGACCGGCCGGCGCGACGGATTTCGCTTCGTACGTGGGCCGAAGCCCACACTCGACCCCGCCGTTGTCTGTTACGCCATCTCCAACTTCTGGCGTGACTACGCGCCCGACGCGAACACGCTCTCGTACGAGGCGCTGGCGTACGCAGGCGGTTCGCCGGGGCGCGTCTTCGTGCTGGGCGAAGACGATCTTGTCCTGATGTTGGCGTCAATGGGTGACTTGACCCGAGGTGTCTACCGCTGGTCGGAGACGGCGGGCCTCAAGCAACTCATTCGCGAGCGTCCGCTTGCGGAGGACGAAGCACGCGACCTCGTGCGCATCGCCTACCGGGCGGTGACAACGTGAGCCCACTCTCTGAAC
>VXPS01000306.1:0-2565 GCA_009839425.1 Chloroflexota bacterium | reverse complement strand
CTCTGAACATGTACGAGTCGCCAGGCGTTTTCGGCGCTCAGTACGGCTCGAAACGGACTTAAGCGATGCCGCCGCCCTCGAAGGATTCAAGTGTCCCGCTTCGTCCGAAGCGGTGCTGACAGCCATGGCGGGGCATGTGTCAGGCACGGGTCAAGGCGCCTTCACCTGGACGGGGCCGTACGGGGCTGGCAAGTCGAGCCTGGCCGCGGCGCTCGGTCAAGTGCTCGACGGGCCGACAGCTGGGGAGCTTGCGTGCGCTGCGCTCGGCGCCGAGGCCGCGAGCACGCTGCGCACGGCGCTGCCGCCCGGCCCCCGAGGCTGGCGCGTGCTGGCGGTCACAGGCCGCCGCGCGGTCCCGTCCGTCGTGATCGGCGAAGCGCTACAGCGCGCCCGGCTCGTACGTCAAGCTCCGGCGGGAGGTTGGACTGATGAGTCCGTGCTTGATCGGCTCGATCAAATCTCAAGGCGCACGCCGTCCGAGCGCGGCGGCCTACTCCTCTTCATCGACGAGATGGGCAAGTTCCTCGAATCGGCCGCACATGACGGGACCGACATCTACATCCTGCAGGAACTCGCGGAACTTGCATCGCGGAGCGCCGGACGGCTCCTCGTGGTCGGCATCCTGCATCAGTCCTTCGACGAATACGCGCTCCGGCTGGCGCGGGAGACGCGAGACGAGTGGGCCAAGATCCAAGGGCGCTTTGCGGACCTGACCGTCTCGGCCAGTCCAGACGAGATGCTGACAATCATCGGGCGGGCCATCGAGCAGGATAATGTGCCCAATCACCACCACTTGCTCTGTAGATCGATCGCCGCACTGATCGACCGCCCCGGCATCGCCCACTCACTGGCATCCGCGTGGCCATTGCACCCGGTCGTTGCGTGCCTGTTGGGACCTATTTCGCGCCGCCGATTCGGTCAGAACCAACGCAGCGTATTCGGATTCCTCAACTCGGCTGAGCCGCTCGGGTTTCAGGACTTCCTCGCGACCTCCAGGGAGCACGACCTTTACACGCCCGACATGCTTTGGGATTACCTGCGCTTCAATGTCGAGCAGTCCATCCTGGCGTCGCCCGACGGTCACCGCTGGGCGTTGGCTGTGGACGCAGTCGCCCGTTGCGAATCTGCGGGGCTCGGCGCACGTCACCTCGACGTACTCAAGACGGTGGCGCTCGTCGATCTCTTCCGCGAACGCTCAGGCTTGGTTGCCAGCTCGCGCCTACTCGCCGGGGCGTGGGGCGAGGTCGCGGCTGACGTGCTGCGAGACCTAGAAGATGCCTCGCTCGTCATCCATCGGCGGTTCAACGACAGCTACGGGGTCTTCGCGGGCAGCGACTTTGATATCGAGCAAGCAGTCGAGGACGCCTACGGGGTGGCCGGCGCCTTGGACTACGAGCGTCTGACCGAGCTCGCCGGCTTCCAGCCAATCATCGCCAAGCGGCACTATCACGAGACCGGGGCGCTGCGTTGGTTTCGTACTGCCATTGTGGCACCTGGCGGGCTACCCGATGCGGTCCGTCGGCATGCGCCGGCGGATGGCTCTGCGGGCGCGTGCTTGTTGGTCTTGCCGATGGAGGGCGACACGCCGGACGAGGTCGAGCGGCACATCACGCAAGCGCTTGATGGCGAGCACTGGTACGAGCCGGCCATAGGGGTGCCGCAACGACCAGCGTGGGGCGTGGCGTCGCTGGCCCGCGACCTGTTGGCTCTCGAGTACGTCCGCGACCACACCCCTGCTCTTCAGGGCGATCGTGTCGCGCGCATCGAGGTCGCAGGGCGGATCGCCGCGTTGCGAGAAGAGATCGGCCGGGAGCTTCATCGGGCGCTCGAAAGTGCTATCTGGCGGACGTCGACTCGCGACTCGGCCGTTCTCCGGCCGGCGCAGCTAAATGCGCTCGCGTCCGATCTCGCCGATCAGCGCTTCGCTGCTGCCCCCCGCGTGCACAACGAGCTCCTCAATCGAGTCAAGCCATCGAGCAACGCCGTTGCAGCCCAGAACGCGCTGCTACGACAGATGGTGCTCGGCGAAGGTGAGCCGCGCCTCGGGATCGAGGGCTTCCCGGCCGAGGGCGGCCTGTTTGCCTCGCTGATCATGGCGGCGCGGCTGTACCGCTTCGGTCCTGAAGGCTGGCGTTTCCGGCCGCCAGAAGAGGACGACGATCCATGTCGCCTGAAGGCGATCTGGGCCGAGGCGGAACGGGTTCTGACTCAACACGCATCAGTAACCGTGCCGGTCGCCGAGATCTGGGCTGAGTGGCGGAAGCCGCCGTTTGGTGTGAAAGACGGCCTCATGCCCGTCCTGACTGCGGCATTCATGCTCTCGATGCGGCATCGATTGGCGTTCTACCGCGATGGAGTGTTCCAATCTCGGCTCACTGAACTCGACATGCAAGTACTGTCGCGGCATCCGAGCGACATTCAGTTGCGCTGGATGATCCTGCCGCAAGAGAGTCGCGAGCTTTTGGCCGAACTCGCCGCCGTAGAGGAGTCTATTTTAAACAAAGGCCAGCCACCAAGACGATAATGTATGGGGGAGGGGGTCGGGTGGGTGGAAAAATAAAAAGT
>VXPS01000296.1 GCA_009839425.1 Chloroflexota bacterium | reverse complement strand
TCGCCGCCCCATCCGTGGGTTCGCGCGCCCCGGCGTGCTCGGCCGGGGGGCGGCGGCCGCCGCCGGCGCCGCCACGTTTGTGGCGGTGGGCGAGGCGCGCTACGCGGACCGGTTCTATCCGGGGGTGCGGCTGGATGGCGAAGACGTGGGCGGCCTGACACGGGCCGAAGCGCGCGCCCGGCTGTCGGCGCGCTGGGACAGGTTCCGAGATGCGCCGGTCATCTTTCGACTGGATGGGCGCACGTGGCATCCCACCGGGCACGAAATCGGCATTGAGGTCGACTACGCCACGCCGCTGGCGCAGGCCTACGCCTGGGGGCGGCTGGGCAGTTGGGACACGCGCCTGCGCCAGCAGCGGCAGACCCTGGAAGCGCCGCTGGACTGGCGGACCTCAGTCAGGCTCGACCCGCATCTCTTTGCGGAGTACGTCGAGCGAATCGCGGCCGAGATTGCGCAGGCGCCGACCGACGCCACACTGCGGATCGAAACGCAGGGCGGCCAACGCCTCGCCAGGGTGTACCCGTCGAGCGAAGGCCGGGAACTGGTACCGGCGGACGTACTGGCGGTGATGAGCCGACGGTTCGACACGCCGCAGCAGCTGATCATTGATTTGCAGTCGCGCTCGCTTGCGCCTCAGGTCGCCACAGCTGACGTGACGTCCGCGTCCGAACGCGCGCGTGCACTGATGGAGGGACGTATCGAGTTAGTCGCGCCAGGTCACCGGTGGTCGATTGCACGCGAGGACCTGGCTCAGGACATGCGCGTGGTCGGACCGCCCACGGCGCCCGAGATCAACGTGGACGTGAGCTATCGGGCCTTTGAGCGGGTGGCGCGCGAGATTGCGGACACGCTACGGGTTGCGGCCGTGGAGCCGAGGATCGGGGTGAACGCGAACGGCGACGTGGTGCCGCTGGTTGAGGGCACGCCCGGCCGCACGATCGACGCCGAGCGTCTCTGGTCGCGAGTCCAGGCAGCTTTCGACAGCGGGCAGCAGCGGGTGAGTGTTCCGCTCGTGACCATCCAACCGTCGATCACCCGGCTGAGCTCGAGCGAACTGCAGTTCGACAACATCATCGCGGAAGGCGAGTCTCGCTTTGCCGGCTCAAGCGACAACCGCATCCACAACATCAATAACGGGTCGCGGCTGATCGACGGCACGGTGATACCGCCCGGCGAGACGTTCTCGTTCAACGCCACCGTGGGGCCGATCACCGAGGGCAACGGGTTCGTGGAGGGCCTGGTGATCGCGCCCACCCGGACGGAGCCGGGCATCGGCGGCGGTATCTGCCAGGTGTCGACCACGCTGTTTCGGGCCGCGTTCTGGGCCGGGCTGCCGATCAGCGAACGCTGGCAACACGCCTACCGCGTGCGCTACTACGAACTCGGCCCCAACAATCCGCCCGGGTTTGACGCGGCTATCTGGCAACCGGCCCAGGACCTGGCGTTTACGAATGACACGCCGAACCACATTCTGATCCGGCGCGAGTTCGACGCGCGACGACGAAGGCTGACGTTCAGGCTGATGGGGCCGTCGCTCCAACGTGAGGTCACGCTGGACGCGTGGAAGGGCGAGGAGATCGAGCCGCCGCCGCTGCGCGTGGAACCGACGACCGAACTGCCGGCAGGCGAGATCGAAAAGACCGACAGCGCGATTCCCGGCTTGCGGACGGTGATCACCCGCCAGGTCATGCTGGGCGGCCACGTCCTGTTCAAGGATCGATTTCCCTCGATCTTCCTGCCCTGGGCGGAGCGCTGGGAGGTTGGCCAGGACGAGGACGGCAACTTCGATCCGAACCTGGTACCGGCGTACGCCGAGGCGCAGGCCGAAGCAGAGGGCGAGTCGCAAGACGATGGCGCGTCGGCGAACGAAGACCAACCGCCAGCCGAGGATTCCTCAGCGACGGAGCAAAACGCGGGCCAGAACTAGGCGCGCTCCGGTGCGCCCGTGCGCGCCGAGCGGTAGGCGGCCTCCATGGCGGCGACCTGGCGCAGGCCGTGCCGGGCTGTCGCCCTTGGCTCGTCGCGCCCCAGGATCACGTCGATGAAGTTGCCAGGGGCGCTGCCCATAAAGGGCATGGACCTGTTGTCAAAGGTCTCGGCGTCGCGCAATTCGCGTTCCAGGGTCAGGTGGCCCCAGCGCATGTGGATGGCGCCGGTCGTCCCGTAGAGGTGGAAACCGAAATCTCTTGGTGTCGGCGTATCGCCCACGCAGGCCAGGCTGCACAACGCGCCCGACTCCAGCCGCAGGTTGAGGGCGGTATACAGATCGGCCTCCGGGGAGTCCATCAGCGCGAAGACCGTGGCCGCCGGCGAGTCGGCCAGCCAGAGGCAGGCCTCCAGGACATGCGCGCCGCCATCGGCGAAGAACCCGCCGCCGTTGGCTGCGGCGTCACCCCGGAAGCTGGTCTCGTGCAGCAGCGTGGCCTGGGTGTCCGACACGCCGTCCAGCATGGCGGCGGCCGCGCCGGTGAACCTTTGATCGGACGGCTGCATCCACAGATCCCAGTCGTAGGCCATGTAGGCCTGGATGAGGCGCAGCTCGCCGATGGCGCCGTGGGCCAGGAGCTCCTGGGCCTTGGTGAAGGGCGGTTCGTAGTGACGGTTGAAGGCGACCATCAGCGTCAGATCGCGCCGTTCGGCCAGCCTCAGCAGTTCCTGCGCGTGGTCGAGCCGCAGCGTGAGGGGTTTGTCCACCAGCACGTGCAGGCCTTGATCGAGCGCCGCGCGGGCGGCCTGGTAGTGGAGGTTGTGCGGCAGCGAGATTGTGACTGCGTCCAGCGAGTCGTCGGCCAGCAGATCCGCGTAGTCGGTGTAGCGGCCGGCGACATCGAACGCGTCGGCGGCCTCGGCCAGCCGAACCGGGTTGCGGCGGCAAAGCGCGGCGACCTCGGCGTCGGGGTGCTCCCGCAGCGGCGGCAAATGAGCGCGCTGGGCGTAGGCCCCGGCTCCGACTACCCCAACTCGAACGGCCATTGGCGCTCGTCTGCTCGCCGACGGCAAAGTCTATCCGGCGGTGACAGGGGCGGGTGGCGTGGGTATGATCGGGGGCCGGTGCGCTTCGAGGGCTTAAGGCCCGCCGCCGGTTTCTCCCATCGACTGCACCGGAGTTTCTTCCACATGCTGAAAATTCGTCTCACCCGCACCGGGCGCAAGAAGCGTCCTAGCTATCGCGTGGTGGTGGCCGAGGCGCGCTGGGCGCGCGACGGTCGGCGCATCGCCGAGCTTGGCCATTACGACCCGCTGACCGAGCCGTCCACGGTGCGGCTGGACGTGGCGGCCACCGAGGACTGGATCCGCAAGGGCGCGCAGCCGACCGAGCGGGTTCGGAAGCTGCTGGAGATCGCCAAGAACACACCGCAGCCGCCCGCCGCGGCCGCCGGGCCCAGCGCCTAGCGTCGTCGCATGGACGAACTGGTCGAGTTCATCGCCCGCAACCTGGTGACGGAGCCCGACGCGGTGCGCGTGAACCGGGTCCAACGCAACCACCTCAGCATCTACAAGCTGTACGTGCATCCCACGGACATGGGCCGCGTGATTGGCCGGCAAGGGCGGGTTGCCCGGGCCATTCGGGCGGTGATGCACGCCGCGCCGATCGGCGGCGACCGGCGGCTGGCGCTGGACATCCAGGAGAGCCACTGACGGAAGCGCCCACGGAGATTGTCCTCGCCACCGTTCTGGGGGCGTTCGGCGTCCGCGGCGAAGTGCGGGTCCGGCTGGAAACCGATGTTCTGGCCAATCTTGAGGCAGGTCGCCGCGTGTATGTCGGCCCGAACCGGGATCCCGCCGAAATCGAGGCTCTCAACCCCGGCGTCAAGCCGCGTCTGAAGCTCCGGAGCGTGCATACCCGCGAGGAGGCCCGTGACTTGCGCGGCGCCGAGATTGCGGTTCCGCTGGACGAGGCCGTGCCCCTGCCGGATGGCCGCTACTACGGCGTGGAGTTGATTGGCGTGCGCGTCGTGACAAGCTCCGGCGAGATGATCGGAACTCTGCGCGAGGTGATGTCGACCGGCAGCAACGATGTGTACCTGGTGCGAGGTCCCGACGGCGAAGTGCTGGTGCCGGCGATCGCCGACGTGGTGCAGGAATTCGATCCGGAACGCCGGGTGCTGACGATCGACCTGATTGAGGGACTGCGGTGACGACCGCGGCCTGGCGGGTGGACGTGATCACGACGTTTCCCGAGAGCTTCGAGGGCTTCCTTGAAGTCAGCCTGCTGGGCAAGGCGCGGGCGGCGGGAACCGTCGAGGTACGGGTGCACAACCTGCGCGACTGGGCCGACCCGCCGCATCGAGTCACGGACGACTACGCCTATGGCGGCGGTCCGGGGATGGTGCTGAAGCCCGAACCGATCATCGCGGCGGTGGAGGACCTGCGGGGGACGGACGGCTGGGTTGGCCTGCTGACCCCGCAAGGACGGCCGCTGACGCAGCCGAGGGTCGCGGCCCTGGCGGCGCGGCCGCACCTGATCCTGATTTGCGGACGCTACGAGGGCGTGGACGAGCGGGTGCGGACGCTGGTGGTCGATGAGGAGATCAGCGTGGGTGACTACGTGCTAAGCGGCGGCGAAGTGGCCGCCATGGTGGTGATCGACGCTGCGGCCCGACTGGTGCCGGGGGTGGTGGGCGACGCCGACTCGCTGGTTGGCGAGTCGCACGCCGATGGACGGCTTTCCCACCCGCAATTCACACGCCCAGAGGAGTTCCGAGGGCGACGTGTTCCTTCCGTACTGCTTAGCGGGCATCACGAGCGAATCCAACGCTGGCGTCGCGCGCAGGCGCTGCATCGCACCGAGCGTCGACGCCCGGATTTGCTGGAGGGCCGAGTGCTAACCGACGAAGAGCGCCAGTTGATGGACGAAGATCCTCCATGGGATGGCTGAGCGGCCTGGGTTGGGTGTTCGGCCGGCCAGGTGGCGCTTCGAGGGAAACGGCGTCAGCGCTCAGGTTCGTTCAACCTTGAGCACTTCTCCGTAGACGGCTCGGACTCGGACCTGTTCGCCACGGTCGATCGATATGCCCGAATCGGCGGTCGCGACCCAGTCCCTGTCGCCGACCCGCACGCGTCCCGACGGCCGCAGGTCGGATAACGTGACGCCCTTCTGTCCCACCAGCGCCGCCTCGGCTGCGGTCTGAAAGCCGACTGTCTCCCCGCCACCCGCGCGAGCGAGGCGAACGAACAACACCCACGACCCCAACGCGATTCCGCCAATCACCGCGATCACGATCGGGTTCACTGCGAAACTCGGCTCCGGCAGATCGGAGGGGCGGAGGAAGTCTCCGAACAGAAAGACCCCGCCAAGGACCAGAAACAGGACCCCGCCAGCGCCAAAAAACCCAAAGCCCGGCACCGTGGTTTCCCCGTAAAACAGCGCGGCCGCGAAGACAATGAACACGACCCCCAGCCAACTGCCGGGGAGGTTCAGGAACCCCAGAACGGCCAAGGCCAGCGACACGACCCCCAAAAGGCTGGGGATGATCAAGCCGGGAAACAGCACTTCGACCAGCAAGGCGAGGCAAGCGGTTACGAATAGGACGAACACAACTTCGGGCATCGTGAGGAGCCCGAGGAGGTGTTCCAGGATCGTGGGTCCGAGGTAACGCACGAGCGCGTCGCGGGACGCGACGGTGCGCGGGCCAGCTGCGGTGGCGGTCTGGCGCCCGTCGAGTTGGTCGAGCATGGCGGGCAGGTCAGCGGCGACCAAGTCGATCACGCCGATGCGCTGGGCGTCGTTCGCCGAATACGCGGTGGCATTCCACACCGAGTCTTCGAGGGCGTCGGCGTTTCGTCCCCGCACTTCGGCGATGCCGCGGATGTACGCGCGCATGTCCTGGCTGACTTTGTGCGCCTGGGATCCGGGAACCTTGTCGCCGGCGGCTTCGAGCGGCGAGACGGCGCCGACGTTGGCGGCGGGCGCCATGACCGCGAAGTTGGCGGCGGCAACGATGAAGGTCCCCGCCGACCCGGAGTACGCGCCGGCAGGGAAGACGTACACGGCGACCGGAATCTCGGAATCCAGCAGGTCCTGCACGATCTGGCGCGTCGGGTCGAACAGCCCGCCCGGCGAATTCAGACGGATGACGACCAACTCAACGCCATCCGCGTGCGCCGTAGCCAGGCCCCGCGCGACGTGGTCGGCCGTTAACTGCTTGATGGGGCCGTCGACATCCATGACCAATACGGTTGGGCTGTCGGCCGCGAGCGGGGTGACGGTGAGCCAGCCCGCGAGGCAGGTCAGGGCGAGGAGGGTGAGGGTAACGATCCTGCGGCGCATCGGCAGACCCTGCTTCAGGAACGAGGCGGCACGCGCGACCGGGCTGCCGCCTGTGCCGATTCTAGCCGCCGGGCAGCTGGCTACCGGCGCGAGGAGCGTGCCGCTCGCGACCGGCGCGGCCGCGTCGTGCGGCAGCATTCGTGTGCGAGTCGCACGTTCAGCCTGGCCAGGGAACATCTCCAAGGAGTCCTTGTCGGCCTGCGGCGCGTAGCGGACAATGGTTAACCCGCGCGGCCTATTGAGCCGCGCTTTTTCAACCGTCCCCAGAACCTGATCGAGGAGGCTTCGCGTGGTTCTTGATCGCGCCGTGGTGTTCGACCTTGAAGCCCGACTGGCCCTGCGTGAGGGTGTTGACATGGTGGCCAATGCCGTCAAGGTCACCATGGGGCCGAAGGGTCGTAACGTCGCCTACAAGCCCAGCCTCGGTCCGCCCACGGTGACCAACGACGGCGTGACGGTGGCGCGGGATGTCAAAGTCGAAAACACGTTCCTTCACACTGGCGGGCAAATCGTCTACGAGGCCTGTCGCCAGACCAACACGGTCGCCGGCGACGGCACCACCACGGCGGCGGTGCTGACGCAGGCCATGTACAGCGAGGCGTTCAGGGCCATCGTGGCCGGCGCCAATCCCATGATGATCCGGCGCGGCATGGACCCGGCGCTGGCCGAGGCCGAGTCCGCGCTCTACGAGCAGGCCGTGCGTGCGCAATCGCGGCAGGAGATCGCCTGGATGGCCAGCATGTCCGCCAATGATCCATTCGTTGGCGAACTGATCGCGGACGTGTTCGAGCGCCAGGGTGTCGAGGGCGCGATCACGGTGGACGACGGCAAGGGACTCAAGACTGAAATCACGTACGTGGACGGCATGCGCTTCGATGTGGGGTTCCTGTCGTCGCATTTCGCCACCGACAAGGCCGAAACCGAGGCGGTGATCGACGAGCCGGACATTCTCATCACCGACCGTGAAGTCGAGCACCTGCGCGACTTCCTGCCATTCCTGGAGCAATACGCGGCCAGCGGGCGTAAGAAGCTGGTGATCGTGGCCGCGAAGCTCATTGGCGAAGTGGTGACGATGCTGGCGACCAACAAGCAGGCCGGCAACCTGGAAGTCATCTGCGTCAATGCGCCGGTGTTCGGGCAGCGGCAGCGATGGATGCTGGAAGACCTGGCGATCTTCACGGGCGGGACGCTCGTAGGCCACGAGACCGGCGAGCCCTGGCGGGCGATTGGCCTGGACGTGCTGGGCAAGGCCGAACGCGTGCGCTGTACCAAGGATCAGACGTTCTTTGTGAAAGGCCACGGCGATCCGATGGCCGTTCGCGAACGGGTGGAGTACATCTGGATGCAGCACGGGCGAATGAAGAACCACTTCGACCGTGAGAAGCACCAGGAGCGCGCGAACAATCTGACCGGTTCCTTTGCAGAGATCTGGGTGGGCGCCGCCAGCAAGGTGGAACAGTTCGAGTTGAAGCACCGAATTGAAGACGCCATCTCGGCGACCCGCGCCGGTCTGGAGGAGGGCGTCGTGCCGGGCGGAGGCACGGCGCTCGCCCGCGCCTCGGAAGCGATCAAGGACGACCCGTCGCTATCGCCCGACCAGGCCATTGGCCGCGCGCTTGTGCGCGACGCGTTACGTGTGCCGCTGGAGGTGATTGCCGATAACGCGGGCTACGACGGGGCCGTGGCGGTCGACGAAGTCCTACAGCTGGACGGACACGTGGGATTCAATGCCGCCACCGGCGAATACGAGGACCTGGTGGCGATCGGCGTCATCGATCCGCTCAAGGTGACACGCTCGGCCCTGCGCAACGCCGGCAGCGCCGCGGCCATGCTGATCACGTCCGAAGCGGTGGTTGGCGACACACCCTCATTCCATCGCTGGAACGAGTATTACCGCGAACGCGTGGCGAAGAAGCACGGCTTCTTCATCGACGAGCCGCGGCACGGCCGCGTCGAAGACTAGATCAGTCGAACTTGAGGCGGTCCAGTACGCCGCGATTGCCCTTGAAGTTCTGTTCGGGCGCGGGGAACTCGCCGTGGCGTACGTCGTGGGCGTAGCCGGCTAACGCGGATTGGGCCAGCCCGGCCACATCGGCGAAGACGCGCGTGTGCCGATGCGTGGTCTCGGCGAAGCCGAGCAGGTCGTGGAGTACTTGAATCTGGCCGTCGCAGTGCGGGCCGGCGCCGATCCCGATAGTTGGAATGTCCAGGTGCCCGGTGATGGCCCGGGCCAGCCCGGCGGGGAGGAGCTCCAGGACGATTGCGAAGGCGCCGGCCTCGGCCTGGGCGCGCGCGCCATCCACGATCGCCTGAGCGGCGGACAGCCCGACACCCTGCACGCGGTATCCGCCCAGCGCATGGGCTGTCTGCGGCGTCAGGCCCACGTGCGCCATCACGGGGAATCCGCGGCTGGTGAGCGCGGCGGTGACTTCGGCGGATTCCCGGCCGCCCTCCAGCTTGACGGCGGTGGCCCGACCCGCCTGTAGCAGGCGGGCGGCATTGCGCAGGGCGGCATCGCGCGTGGGGTAGGACATGTAGGGAAGGTCCGCGATGACCAGCGTGGACGTGACCGCCCGGGTCACGGCGGCGGCGTGGTGGATGATGTCGTCCACGCGCACTGGCAATTCGTTCTCGTGCCCGAGGACGGTGCGGCCCACGCTGTCGCCCACCAGCAACGCGTCCACCCCGGCACGTTCGGCCAGCCGGGCGAAGGGGGCGTCGTAGGCCGTCACGCAGACCAGGGGGGCGCCGACGCCCTTGCGCGCACGGAATTCGGGAACCGTCACGGGTGAGACTCAGCGGCGCGGCGTGGCCGGATGGTAGCGCGAACCCAAGGAATTGGACGCGGGGCGCGTGGCCCGGCGCCGCGGGCTAGTACATGTGGCGGTCGTCGCGCGACCAGTCCACCGGGGCCATGCGCGGGCGGTCAGGAATCCGCTCCAGCAGTTCGGGGTCGAGGTCGGACTCGTCGTATAGGCCTTTGATCTGATTATTGGGCAGATCCAACTCGGAACTCATGTCTTCATAGAACGTCTCAATCGCTTTATAGCGGTAATACCATTCCACCGGGTCGCCGAAGTCGTCGCAGTGCTCGGCGAAATAGAGCACGACTTCGCGCTGGCCGATGTTGGCGGGATTGATGCGCTGGGGGAACGACTCGCCGAATTCGCGCAGCCACCGCAGGTGGCGTTTGACCTCTCCGGGCGGGAACCGCCGGTTTGCCGTGAGTCGGCCCGAATACCAGGAAAGCGCCGAATTGAAAGTCGAGCAGTCCGATGCCATGCCGTGCCTCCCCGCCGTGCATGTGATCCCTGCGTAGCGCCAGGCAGACGGTTCGGCCCCTTGACACAACAACGCTCGCCCCGAGGGGCGAGCGTTAGTCTCAGTTAATCGCGACGACGGTGGCAACGCCTCACGATCAAACCGTCCTCCCTGAACCCGATAATGCAGCAACGTCCGAATCGCCGCCGCACTCCGGCCAGTGTAAGTCTCGGTACGATTTCGTCAACTCTGAATCTGATAGCGTTCGGAATGGGCCGACGGCCGGTCAGCCGCAATGCTTGGGGTCCGGGTAAGTTGTCGCTTCAAAATGCGAACAAAGCGTCCGTAGAT
>VXPS01000359.1 GCA_009839425.1 Chloroflexota bacterium | reverse complement strand
AATCGACATCCGTGAACGTGGCGGCGATACGGAATTCCAAGTCACGAACCTCTTCGACCGCGGCAGCGGTCAGCCTGCCGTTTCGCATGGATCCGGCTCATCCTCTACCCGGCCGCGACCGTCTTCGTTTCGGCGGTCGTTGTCTGCCCGCGGGAGGCAAATCAATTCGGAACAGGTCCAGTTCGTAGTCGGCGCAGAAGGACGGCATTCGGCTTAGGCGATTCCTGGACGTGGATGCTTGGAATAAGCCCAGACATGGCGGGCAGCTACACAAGACATCGAAAAGGAACGAATTTCGGTATCAGGACACTACACCCGGAATACCTTCATCGCCTCGTCGCCCAGGTGGTTGATGACCTTGACGGCGATGCGACCGGAACCGGGTTTGGGGAAGGGGCGGGATGTGTTGCTTCGTAGCGTTTCCCACGCGTCCGGGTCGATCTCGGCCTTCAACGTAGTCTTGAGCGCCTTGTAGGGGTCGTTCGCGCCGAGGAAGTAGGCGTGGCGGACAAAGAAGCTTTCCTCGTTGTAGTCGGTGTCGACGAACCAGCAAGCGATGCCCTCGGCGCCGTCGCTCCGCACCTCGCCGGTATTTGGGTGGAACACATCGACGCCGTTGATCCGCACCCGGATGTCGTCGCCGCCGTCCTCCAGGATGTCGATATCGGGCTCGCCGAAGATGACGAACAAATTGCCCTTGCCGGTGTTCTTGAGATCGCCGGCCATGTGCAAGTCGGCGTTCATGCGCGCCTTGAGCACCGGGATGCGCCCGAGCTTTTCGAACTCGGTGGCGTGGGCGTCGTAGCTGAAGGCGCAGGCGATCAGCACGTCGAAGCCGGCGTCAGCAGCCTCACGCGCGGCTGCCACCAAATCAGGCCGCGCGACGGTGCCGAACTCCGGGCCGACGAAGACGCCGGCGCAGCGCGTGGTGCCTTCCTCGCCGCCGCCCTCCACGTAGCGCCCCTCAGCGCAGACATAGCGGCCCGGCCAGGGCGTGAGGACGGTGAAGGCGATGCGGTCCTCCTTGTGCGCCTGCTGCACGCCCGCCGTCCTGAGGTTCTCCAGGATCATGTCAGTGAAGTTCGCAGCCTCGCCGTAGCCGAGCTTCTGGTCGGCGAGCGTCGAGAAAAGCTCGTCATTCTCGTCAACCGCCAGCATCCGGTGCGGCGCTAGGCTCTCGGTCGTGAAGGGACCGGCAACGCGGATGCGCGTCTTGTCGTCACATGGTTTGTCGTAGAGGTATTCGTGGTCCGCCCTAGCGGCGATGGAGGCGTCGATCGCCTTCTGCCGGGCGATCCGAGCCTCCCACCAGTCGGCGTGCACGGTTGCGGCATCGGCCAGCCAGCCCCCGCCTGCTTCGCGCGGGATTTCCCACTCCTCCCATTGCTTGCCGAGGGTTGCGTTGAGCCGGGCGCGGAGGGGCTCAAGGGTCTCCTGCCAACGCTCCCAAATTACGTCAATCTCAGCATTGTTGGCGATTGATTTCAGGGTGATGTGGGGCACACGCTCATAGACGAACCCTTGGCGGATGTTGCAGCCGGTGGACGCTTCCGACGGCGCCCGTTGCGTGATCTCGGCTTCCTTCTTCTGCCCCTCTGGGCTGTCGGCGAGCAGATACCAAGGATAGCGCGCTCCCATGATCCGCGACCGCGCCAGCGCGAGTGCTACGCGGGAGGTGTCGATGGTGATCCAACGTCGGCCCCACTGTTCGGCAACGTAAGCGGAGGTGCCAGATCCGCAAGTTGGATCCAGAACTAAGTCACCCGGATCAGTGGTCATAAGTATGCAGCGTTGGACAATTTTCGTAGTCGTTTGAACTACGTAGAATCTCTCATCACCATATCCGCCTGTTCCTGTATCAGTCCAGATATTTAACAGTGGCATAACTGAAAAGTCACTGAGAAACCTAATGTGACTCAATGACTTTCCCGTCCCCGAATGCAGCCGATCTGCTCGGGCCAGCCGTTCAATGGACTCCGGGCTTGTCGACCAATAACGGCTACCTGGAAAGAACTGGCGTCCTCTAAATTTAATGGCTTCTTTGCCTCTACTATACTCGTGGCTAGAAGTCAGATTGTCAGGGCGACATAACTTGTCAATTGTATATTCAGATTGATCTTTTATGCGTTTGAAATGACCTCCTGCCAACCGAATCCATTTGTATTGCTCAGACCCTGGATCGCCGATAAGTTTTGAAAGATAGATCGGTCTATATTTGATGGACGCTTTGCACTTGCAGAACCAAATAATGTAATCAGAAACGCCTGAAATAGCTTGGTCCGTTTGGACGGCAGTCTTCTTTATGGTGATGATTGATACAAAATTCTCGGTTCCGAATACCTCGTCCATCAGCGCACGAACTCGGTGAACGTTCTCGTCCCCGATCTGCACGAAGGCCGAGCCGCTTTCCGTCAACAGATCCCGCGCCACGGTTAGTCGGTCGCGCAGATAACTGAGGTAGGAGTGGATTCCGTCTCGCCAGGTGTCGCGGAAGGCCTTCACCTGCTCCGGCTCGCGGGTGATGTGCTGGGCTTTGCCGTCCTTCACGTCGCGACTGGTGGTGGACCACTGGAAGTTGGAATTGAAGCGGATGCCGTAGGGCGGGTCGAAATAAATGCATTGCACCTTGCCGCGCAGTCCCTCGCGCTCCGCCAGCGATGCCATGACCTGCAGACTGTCGCCGAGGATCATGCGGTTCGACCAGTTGGCGTCGTGGCGGTAGAACTGAGTGCGTTCTGCACCGTCCGGTAGGCCATTGAAGTCGGCGAAGAGATTCAACGTCGTCGGTGCTTCTTCTTGGCGCCGTGCTTTCATTTCCCGCAGCAGGTCGTCGATCAGGACCTTTGGGTGCACCTTTTCCTGAATGTAAAGCGGCGGCGCCTGGACGACGAGGTCGGCGGCGTCCTGCTCGTCCTTGCCGCGCCAGACGAGCTGCGGATCGAGGTCGCGATTGCGCCGCTCGTAGGCCACGCGGATCGGCGCCTTGTCCTCCTCCGCCATGACGGGGTGGTACTCGGCGGTCGGGATGTTGCGGCGCGCCGCCTCGCCATGCGTGAGCGTTCCAACCGACTTGGCCTTCTTCTTGGGGCGTGCCATGGATCAGCCGACTCTGGTCGAGCGTAGCGGCAGCGCCTCGGTCTCCAACGTCGAGAGATCGAGGCGCCGGGACGCATGATCGATGTCGAAACCGACCACGTCGCCAGCGGCGTTCAGGTCGACATTCAGGCCGTCCGAGACCTCGCGGGTTTCCACTCCCGGCCCCGTCTTGAACTCGACATAGAGGCTGTCGGTCTCGGGATAGTAGTGCAGCTTCATTCTTCGTCCCTCTTGAACCCTCGATCGAAGAAGGCGTTGTGGACCGTCTCTCCATCGGCCAGCGTCACCACGCGCAGGACACGTGGTGCGTCGTCGCCAGCGCCCGTTACCTCACCCCAGAAGCGAATGCGGCCGTCCGGCTGCACGTCGCGACGAAGGGGCGCGGCAATGACGGCAGCGCACCACGCCGGGTCGATATAGGGTCTCTTGCGTCGTACCTGCTCCTCGAAGTAGCGCGAGGTCTTCATGCGGCAGCATCTTCGGGAAGATAACTGCTGACAAGCGCTCCGAACTCCGGTTCGAACTCGTGAACATCCGTGAATTCGGCGAAGGCCCAGCGGCCAAAGGTACCGAGCGCGTTCACCCCCGGCACCCAGTAGGTCTCCATGGTCGCCTTCTTGTCCTTGGCGTCCTCGCCTCGATACCCCTTGATCTCGACGATCAGGTGCAGCGGATCGTCCTCGCCCCGCCCGTCATCAACCCGCACGATGAAATCGGGAATATAGGTTCGAGCTTCCGAGCCCATACGGTAGGGAACCTCCAGCCCGAGACCGTGGTTCTTGACATAAGCGTGGACCCTAGGATGTCCCTCGGCAACGCCGCAGAACTGGGATTCCCAGTCGCTGTCGCAAACCGCCCAGTTGACGTGGCAACGGTGGGCATCGGTCTTCCAGAGGGTCGTCTTGGACGTGGTGAACCCCACCTGCATCGTCGAGCCCGCCGGGTTGTAAGGGTCGAGAAAAGCCTTGATCGGCCGTTCGTCGACGTGTTGCGCGACAATGCCCCGCGCGATGCGCTCGCAAGCCAAATCCGCAAGTTCCAGATACATGAGCTGTGCCGGGTAGGTGCCGCCCTTGCAGACCAGGTGATTGTCGAGCCACTGTTTGGCGACCCGCTTGAACTGGCCAAACAAATGCAGCTTCGGATCTTCCCCTTGGTCGCGCCATTTCGTCTCAAGTAGCCGCTTAGTGAGGTGGAACAGGAGCGTCGAGCGCCGCAGATCGCCGGTATGCACCAGATTCAGGTCCACACCTTCGCCGATAATGCCCTCGTTGCGGGTTCTCGACGGGCCGACCAGATCAGGCGTTAACTCCAAGGTCGAATCGGCGTTGAACGTCGCCTGCAGGCGGTCTTCCGGCAACTCGACCCGGTAGCCAACCACCCGCGGAAACTCGATCTCAAGTGCGTCACGCTCGGGCGAGACCGCATGGACCTGCACGGTCTTTTTGGGCGGTTGAGGTTGGGCAACAACCGGCTTTGCCGTGAAGTCAAAGGGGATGCCGAGGACGTCAGCGTACTCGACCGGAAGCAGGCCTTCGTCAGTCAGTTCGTACGATTGCCGGCGGAGTGCCCGACCGACCGCCTGCTCACAGAGGAGCTGCGTGCCAAAGGCGCGCACACCGAGAACGTGCGTCACCGTGTTGGCGTCCCAGCCTTCCGTCAGCATCGAGACGGACACGACGCAGCGGGTCAGGCCGCCGAGCCGCCCCGCCTTGCCCACGGTGTTCATTGCCTCGCGCAGAAGGTGCTGATCGGAGAGGTTGGCGCCTTGCCTGACGTCACCGGTACGGGCCACGATCTCTTTTCGAAATCGTTCAATCTCGTCGGCCGCCATCGTCCGGAAGTTCCGGTCGAGCGCCTGCCCCGATTCCAGTTGCTCGCTGTCGATCAGCAGGGTGTGCGGGCGGGGTAGGGGTTCGCCGTGCACGTCAAAGTTGCGGAAGAGTTCAAGACGGCCATTTACAAGGGTGGTCGAGCCGTCGGGATTGTCGCGGTGGAACCCCGAGATGTAGTCGAAGACCAGCTTGGAGGTCGCAGTGTTGTTGCAGACGACGATGAAGCAGGGCGGGACGGGGATGTCGGCTTCTTGCCACAATGCGAACGTTTTCGCGTAATGGCCGTAGAGCGCCTCGAGCGCCGTCTGAAGGGTTACCGGGATCTGTAGGGGATCGAGCCCGGACGCCTTGGCGCGACCCTTTCGGGGCATGTCGGACCGGATGTGGTCCCAGAGATTGCGGAACTTCGGCATGTCGCCGCCCGGGACGTTGTCGGCCACCGGAACACGCGGCAGCTTGACGATCCCGCACTCGATCGCGTCCATGAGCGAGAAGTCGCTCATCGTCCAGGGGAAGAGCGTCCCCTCGGCGTAACCGGAGCCTCGCAGGAAGAAGGGCGTGGCGGAGAGGTCGATCACGCGGGCGAGGCCCATGGCGCGGCCGGCCGCTTCCAGCCCGGAGATCCATAGCCGAGCGGCCTCGCGGTTCTTCTTGGCCTCCTCGCGGTCTTCGCCCTTGAGGTCGCCTTCGTCATCGTCGCCAGGTTTCTCGCGGTAGCAGTGGTGCGCCTCGTCGTTCAAGGCGAGCACATTGCGCATGCCCATGAGCTCGGGCATGACCCGCTGGAGCATCTGGCCTTCGGTTTCCAGCGAGCGAAGGTCGGGCCCTCGACCCTGGAGAAGGGCGCGCCCGCCCTTCGAGACCTCCATCGTCTCGCGGCGCTTGAAGGCGTGGAAGTTGGTGATGACGATCTTGGCCCGCTCGAGGTCGCCGAGCATATCGCCGGGAACCAGTTCCCTGCTCTGGTAGTAGCTGTCCGGGTCGTTGGGCTGAAGGACGCGCAGCCGGTCCTTGATGGTGATGCCGGGGGTCACGACCAGGAACCCTCGGGTGAAGCGCCGGCTGGTGGGACGACGAACTGCGTTGATGGTCTGCCACGCGATCAGCATCGCCATGACGGTGGTCTTGCCGGCCCCGGTCGCAAGCTTCAGCGCGAGGCGGGCTAGGTCCGGGTTGGCCTGTTGGTTTGCCGCTTCCAGGTGATCGAGAAACGGACGTCCGGCGTTGCCGAGCGCGGGTGCGACCTCGGTGAGCCAGATCACCGTCTCCGCTGCCTCGATCTGGCAGAAGAACGGGCGGAGGTGGCTGAACGCGTGGTGACGCCAGTGCTGCACGAGTCGCGCGGTTTCCGGTGTCACCCGCCACTGGCCCGGGTCCGGCAGCGCCCGCCAGCGATCGACAGCTGCGCGCACATTGTTGATGGTCTGCGCGAGTTCGTATTGCTGACCTTCGGTCTCGGCCCTCTCGGCCTCTTTATCGAACACAATCGACTTCTGCGTGCCGCCGTCCTTCTTCGGGCGAGGAATTGGGGTGATGAACGAAACGCGCCGCCGCGTGTCGAGGATGTGGTTGGTCGGCTGACCGATCGTGTCCAGCTCCCAGTGTCGGGCCGGATACTCGTAGGGGGAGTTCAGGATCGGACGATCGAAGAACCGGTCGTTGGAGTCGATGCCGACGTGCTACCGACGTTCGGAAAAAACGGCGCCCGCGCCCCCAAAGAGGGAGACCGCGCGTTTGAGGGCGCCAGGGACCAGTTGTAGGTCGCCCGGAACACCTCAGCCGTTGACAGTTCGTTGCCTGCGTCGGGGGTGGCCGGTGGCTATCCCTGCAGGTTAGCGAATGGCCGTTTCCCGCCGTGGAGCGCCTTGAACGCCCCGATCCATTCCGCTTCCACAGTCCGAGGGTCGTCCCTATGCGACACGCGCCAACAGACCTGCAGTCGTTCCGCGTCACGCAGCTGCCAGACTAGTCTTCCGCCCCGGTGGCCGACTGGTGCGCCTTGGCCGAATCGGAGCATTTGCGCGATCCGCTTCTTCAATGTTCCGCCGCTCCTGCTCCCGGACTGCCCGATATAGACGATGAGTGCATCGTCAACCCATTCGTCGCGAAGCCTCGCGACCGGGACATTGGGATCCTTTCGCTTGAAATGTCCGCCGGTTTCGGCAGCAAGGAACTCGGGAGGCGAGGGGTCATCTCGCACAAAGAAGTAGACCCCCGGACTCCCCGGAATTGCCGCTCGACTCCCTGCCCGCAGTTGTTTGACGGTTTCAAAAGGGAATTATATACCTAAGTCACATCCCGGCCGAACGGAATGAGTGAAGAAAGACAGTCTCCGTCATGTCCTCTGGTGATGGTGGAATGGGAGGACAGCGCTCAGCCGGTCTTGACCTGGACCCACTTGAGCGCCTGTCCGCGTCACGACGTCATCCGCTGCGCGTCAGTGGGCTGGCTGATTCACGACGGCGAGGACGTAAAGGCCCTGGCGCCGAACATATGGGCGATCTGGCGAGCGACGACAACGTGCAGGTCTCCGGAGTAATCCGCATTCCCGCACGCTGCGTCCTCAGGGTCGTACCGCTGGATGAGCCGGAGCTCACCTCTTTTTCCGGCCCTGCCCCTTCTTCTCGTCCTGAGACAGGACCGATCCCGCCAACCGCCTAGCCTCCTTGGGCGTGGGCTTCTTGCCCGCGAGGACCTTGCCGGCGAGCGTGGATGTCTTGGGTGACGACTGCTTCTTGGGCATGTCGATTCTCCATGAACGCGGCAAGATCGCCGCGCCATTCAGATGGTGACTCCAGCCCAAGCGCGCAACCCGCCCACGCGCGGCTTCCACGTTCCCGCCGTCCGCTATCCTGACCCCGCAAGCCACTAGCCGGGTTCCCGCTGTGTCGGGCTGCCCGCCGAATTGAACAGCCTCTTGACTTGGTCGAACGGGTAGCTCCCGCGAGGCCGGGGCGAATAGGTGGGACTCTGACTATCGGTTAGTGGTTTGCAACGGCCCGGCGTCTCCGGGAGCCGTCGGAGCCGCTCGCCATGTCCGTCCAAGCGATCACGATCCTGCTCTATCTGAGCGTCTGCGGCACCGTTGCCACCGCTGTCGTCGCCTCCGTGAGGGGCAGGGACTGGCGCTGGTGGCTCCTGCTGGCCGGATTCATCAATCCGATCGTGGCGTGGCCCCTTCTGATGTGCCTGCCGGTCGGGGGCGAGGGGGTCGGCGCGGATGCCAAGGCTGCCCGCCCCGTGGGCCCCTACGCGGGCGTGGGCGTGATTCTCGCCATCATCGGCGCGTGCGTGCTGATTCTGATCGCGACCGGGTAGGTGCGTGGCGCAGCTGTGTACTTGCCAACTGCTTGATTGTATGGTGACTGCGTTTGGAAGACCGGCTCTCTGTTGGTCGCCCACGGGGAGACTCGAACTCCCGACCCCCGGTTTGGAAGCCCGGCGCTCTGTCCGACTGAGCTACGTGGACGGGCGACCAACGGAATGACGCCGCCCGGAATGGATCGGCATCGCGCTTCACCACCCGGACGGCTACTGGATTGGGTCGGTCGGCATCTATCCGACCGCCCCGCGCCACTTACCCATTTAGGAACGATCCACCCGCCAATCAAGCCCTCGCGAACGACGCCAACCCGTTGTCCGCGATCAGGTCCTCGTAGCTGAGACGCTTGCCCGCCATGCCGGCTGCCAGCTGGCCCATCTGCTCGATCGTGTTGCTCTCGCGGGCGTTGTGCTTGCCCGCGAACTCCTGCACGTAGCGGTCCAAGTGCTTCGGCGACAGCTTGTGGAACACGCCCTTGTGCGCGCGCTTCAGGACTGACCAGAAAGACTCGATGCCGTTCGTGTTGATCTGACCTCGGACGTACTCCCCGACCGAGTGCTGGACGGCCTCGTGGTGGTGCCAGGGCATGTCCAGATACGACCTGTGATCGTCGGTGTATACCAGCGAGCCGATCTCGGCGTGCGCGACCACGAACCTCTGGAGCGTCCCCTTGCGCGTGTTCGGGATCGCCTCGGCGCGGACCTTCTTCGTCACCCGGTCCTTGGCACCGGCGACGACCGCCTTCCCTTTGACGCCTCGGCCCGGAGTGCCGCGCTTCTTCCTGCCGCCCACGTAGGTCTCGTCGACTTCGGTAGGGCCGGCGAACGGGGCCAAGCGGCCCTCTTCGAACGCCTTGCGAAGGCGGTGCATCAGGTACCAAGCCGTCTTCTGCGTGACGCCGAGGTCGCGGTGCAGCTTCATCGAGCTGACGCTCTTCAGGCTGGTGACCGTCAGGTAGATGGCGATGGCCCAAGTCTGGTAGCCCAGCTTCGACCCCTCCATGACGCTGCCGACCCGGACGCTGAACATGCGCTTGTCCGGGCAGTCCCGGCACCTGTGCGTCATGGTCTTGTGCTTGATGTCGGCCTGCTCGCTCGTGGATCCGCAGTGAGGGCAGAAGGGGCCGCTCGGCCACAGCTTGCTCTCGAACCACGCCCTGGCAGTCTCGTCGTCGGGGAACATCCTGATCAGTTCACGCAGGCCCAGACCCTCTCTGTGCGACCGTCCCGGACCCCGCGCCCCTGATTTTCCTTGCTTCGTCATTCCCTGTTCAGACCTTCCAGCTTCGACACTCAATGGACCTCGTTCTTTGTTCCTGACGTCAGCATCTTACAACGTTTGTCGGCATATGTACAACGTTTTCCGTGGGTTGTATGATCTCGATAGGTAGGAATCCGGTGGGCGAGCGAAGCGGGTGGCCGGAATCGAACCGAACTCTGATGAGGGGTCAACTCGCCGTGCTAGCCAATGACACTACACCCGCGTGCTTCGCGCTCGCCATCTGACCGCGCAGGCATCGCGCCTGCCCGGTCTTGACCTCTGGCATCACGCCGAGGCGACGGCAGATCGAGGTTCCGGGGTCGTACCACCAGACGACACTGGTGCCCGGTGCCTCGATCTGCCATCTACATGGG
>VXPS01000246.1 GCA_009839425.1 Chloroflexota bacterium | reverse complement strand
CCCCCCCCCCCCCCCCCCCCCCCCCCCCCCCCCCCCCCCGCCCGCCGCCCCCCCCACACCCCCCCCCCCCCCCCCCCCCCCCCCCCCGCGCCCAGCTGGTCGCCCGCATCGACGGCGGCCGCCGCTGGCGCGTCCGCTGGCTGCACCCCAGGCCCGGCGAGCGACGGGAGCGCATCGTCTCTCCCTTGACGTTCGCTCGGCCCGAACCCGACCCCACACCTACGAGTAGGAGCATCGGATGAGCCTCTTGAAGAAAGCCACCCACCAACTCGCCGCCGCCAAGGTCGGCATCTACGGCGAAGCCGGCAGCGGCAAGACCCGCACGGCCACCGAGATCGCCCTGGGCCTGGCGAAGCTCGCCCCCTCGGGCCCGGCGCCCATCGCCTTCTTCGACACGGAAGGCGGCTCGGATTTCATGATTCCGATCTGCGAGGCCGCCGGCGTCGAGCTCCTCGTCGCCCGGGCCCGGTCGTTCGAAGCCCTGATGCAGTTCATGGCCGAGGCCCGCGCCGCCGGCGCCGTCATCATCGTGGACTCGATCTCGCACACCTGGGACGACCTGCGGGAGAGCTACGAGAAGAAGCTCCGGCGCAAGCAGGGGCTGGAGATCTGGGACTGGGGCGTGATCAAGCCCGCCTGGCGGGAGTTCACCAACGAGTACCTGGTCTCCCCGTGCCACGCCATCGTCTGCGGCCGCTCACAGAACATGTACGAGCAGGTTTACAACGAGTCGCGCGGCAAGTCCGAAGTCCAGGTGACCGGCACCCGGATGAAGACCGAGAAGGAGACGGGCTACGAGCCGTCGCTGCTGATCGAGATGGACCGGCGGCCGAATCGCGACGGCGGCACCGGCTGGCTCCATGTCGCGACCGTCGTCAAGGACCGTGCCGACCTGCTGGACGGCCAGGAGTTCAACGACCCCGACTTCGCGACCTTCCAGCCCCATTTCGACTTCCTCAACATCGGGGGCCGGCATAACCCCACGGATACGACCCGTGACTCCCAGGGGATGTTCGCCACGCCGGACAACGCGATCGAGCGGAAGCGCGCCGTCGAGTCCACCATCGAGAAGATCGAGCACGCGTTCGTGCTGGCCGACATCTCGTCGCGCTCCGCGGCGGGCAAGAAGCGCGGCATCGAGCTGCTGCAGGCGCACTTCGGCAGCAGTGCCTGGGCGGACATCAAGGCCATGCGCCTGGAGGATCTCCAGCGAGGACTCGAGGTGCTGCGTCAGGAGCTCGGCCAGGTCGAGGCGACGCCGTTCCAGCGGTTCAGCACGCGGATAGAGCAAGCCCTGAATGACCAGGCGGCCCTCGAGGCCCTCCGCGTCGAGATCCAGACGGGGGTGACCGCCGACGAGCTGGACGGGGCGGACGCACAGGAGCTGGACACGAAGATCGTGCGCGCGTTGGAGGCGTTTTAGCCGTGACGAGCGACCCACGCCTGACGCGCGATAGCGTCATTCGAAATCGAGGCCGCGAGGTCTACATCGACGACCAGCGGCTGGGCCTGGCTCGCAGTCTGGCCGTCGTGCCGCATAGCCCCACGGGATTCATGTGGGGCTATGGCGGGAGCGGGCCAGCACAACTGGCGCTGGCCCTGCTCCTCGAGGCTGGCCTGGGCGACCGCGACGCCGACCGGCTACATCATCCATTCAAGTGGGAGGTGGTTGCCAAGCTGCCCCACGACGGGTTTGAGCTCCACGGCTCAACGGTGTGGGACTGGTTGGGCGACTGCGCCGACGCTGAAGCGCTCTTTGCTTCGATGGCGCGCGAGACGACGGCCAGAGGCCTGCGGTGATGGCCGAGCAGCCGGCGGACAAGCCGGACGGCTGGTGGGGACGGAACCGCGAGGTCGCCGCCATCGAGGAATACATCGAGCTCGACGACGCCGACGACACGTGGTGCCGGCAGTGCGGCAACAACTACCGCCGCGTCGTTCGTCTCGCCGGACCGTGGCCGCTCGAGGCGTTGTGCGACGTGCTCAACGGCTACGCGCGGCGCTGGGGCGTTGACCGCTCGGACCGTCAGATTCCCGAGAAGGATCTGACGACCGGTGAGGTCATCCTCAAGGGTCCGCACACCTGCGGGCCGTGTGAACGGCTGGCCGGCGAATGACCCGCCAGGACCTGCTCCCGGAGCGCGAGGCGCCGGCGCTGCTGGTCAGCGAGTTGCCCCGCAGCACGGCCGCCGTGAACTGCAACTGCGGGCGCTCGCCATCGGGTGGGGTGCTGCCGTGACACGGATGCCCGAGACGCAGCTGCAAGCGATGGGCTGGGACGAGCCGTGTCAGACGTGCGAGGAACTGGAGGACTGGACGCCGACCGCCGACAACATCAACCGCTTGCCGGAGCCGTTGCGGAAGTACATCCACGACGTGGAAACGAACTGCGACCCGGCGCATCTGGTCCAGGAAAACGAGCGGCTGCGGCAGGAATTGCGGGACGCGAAAGCGGCGCTTGCAATGGTGCGGTCATGACGCACCACGTCCTGTACGCGCGCGACATCGAGGACGAAGTGCGCCGGCGCGAAGCTGCGGCGCTCAGACCGCCCACACGGCGAGACGACGCGCCGACGCACCCGCCGAGCGGGCCGTTCTACACCTGCGAGAAGTGCCGGCGGTCGAACCCGCCCGACGCCCTGCGCTGGGTGTGGAACCTCTGGCACTGTGCATCCTGCTCGTGCTTTAGCGACGACCCCGATCTCCGCCACGACTGGGCGCAGGCTCCGACGCTCAGCAACTGGTTGAAGCGGCGCGGCCGGCATTGTTCGTCGGCCGTCTGCGACGAGCCGCTGTGCCCGCGCTGCGGGGAATGCCCGAACGGCTGCGGCTTCTTCGATCACGAACGCAACCCGCACGAGGACTGCGTGGCGGTGGCGGCGCCATGAGCGAAGAACGCGCCACTGGACCCTCGATGTTCGAGGCCTTGGATCTCGACGAGCAATATCGCGCCAAGTACCCCGCGCCGGCCGGAGCCTTTGCCGGCATCTCCGGTTCGCCGGGTGAGCGCCTGGCCATCTACTACCTGCTGACGCGCGTCGCCGGCATGGTGCTGCACGCGGATCCCGCCGCGGTCACGTTGTGGGACCACCAGCACCCGCAAAACAACTATTCGGGGATCGAGGCGGGCGATCAGATCCATATCGAGATTGTCAGCACCAAGTGCAACGCGCAGCACACGCACGACCGGAACTGTTTTGGCGCCCTGGTTCGGGCGCGGGTGCTGACGCCGAAGGACCAGGAGGCGGCCGCCGATGGGCAGTAAGACTGGGATCTCCTGGACGGACGCCACCTGGAACCCCGTCACGGGCTGCACGGAGGTGAGTCCCGGCTGCGATAACTGCTACGCGCGAGACATCGCCACGCGGTTCATCGGCGGGAAGTCGTTCCCTCGGGGGTTCAGAGTCACGCTGCGGCCGCAACGCCTCGACGACCCGCTCAAGTGGGCCGACCGGCGGATGATATTCGTCAACTCGATGTCAGACCTCTTCCACCGGGAGATTCCCGATGACTACCTCCGGCACGTCTGGGACGTGATGCGCCGGGCCGATCGCCACGTCTACCAGGTCCTGACGAAGCGGGCGCACCGTATGCGCCGACGGATCCACGATCTGCATCTGCCGCTTCTGCCGCACGTCTGGCTTGGCGTCTCGGTCGAGAGTCAGGAATTGGCCGACAACCGGCTCCCCGAGCTTCTTCGCATCCCCGGCGAAGACCTTGTCCGGTTCGTCTCGGCTGAGCCCCTTCTTGGTCCGGTCGACCTGACGTCCTACTTGCCGGGCCCGAACCACATCGCGGATCTCGGGGTGCCGGGCCCCTATGCCACCTCGATCGATCGGCTTGGCGTCGAGCGGTACGACTGGGACCGGCAACCGGTCAGCCCGTTGGCCTGGGTCATCACCGGCGGCGAGTCCGGCCCGCGCCGACGTCCCATGCACTACGACTGGGCGCGGGCGCTCCGCGATCAGTGTGCAGTGGCTGGCGTCCCGTTCTTCTACAAGCAGGGCAACCACCTCCGCCCAAGCCGTGACCGCGTGCTCGATGGCCAAACGCATGACGCCATGCCGTTGATTCGCGTCGCCACCCAGGTGGGGATGTTTTAGGCATGACGGCCACGCTCGGTACCACCGACGCCGGCAACGTCGCGCTCGACGTCCAGCGCCTCATCGAAACCCGCCTGCTCATCCAGGCCAACAGCGGCGCGGGGAAGAGCTGGGCGCTGCGGCGCCTCCTCGAGCAGACCCACGGGCAGGTCCAGCACATCGTGATCGACCCGGAAGGTGAGTTCGCCACGCTGCGTGAGCAGTACGACTACGTGCTCGCCGGCGAGGACGGCGACTGCGCGGCCGAACCGCGCAGCGCGCACCTGCTGGCGCGTCAGCTGCTGGAGCTCGGCGTCTCGGCCATCTGCGACATCTACGAGCTCAAGCAGCACGAGCGGATCGCCTTCGTGCATCGGTTCGTGACGGCCCTGGTGAACGCGCCGAAGCGGCTCTGGCATCCCGTGCTCGTGGTCGTGGACGAGGCGCACGTGTTCTGTCCGGAGCGCGGCAAGGCCGAGAGCGGGGCCGCCATCATCGACCTGGCGACGCGCGGACGGAAACGCGGCATGTGCGCCGTCCTGGCGACGCAGCGGCTCTCCAAACTCCGCAAGGACGCGGCGGCCGAACTCAACAACATGATGATCGGGCGGACGGGCCTGGACGTGGACATGGCGCGGGCGGCCGATGCGCTCGGCCTCGTCGGGCGCGACCAGCGCCAGGCGCTTCGCTTCCTGAAGCCCGGGCAGTTCTACGCCTTCGGGCCCGCGCTGCCTGACGGCGTGACCCGGGTGACCGTCGGCGACGTACAGACCACCCATCCCACGGCCGGCCATCGCGTGGCGACGACTCCGCCGCCCCCGACTGACCGCATCCGGGACCTGCTGTCGACGTTGACCGACCTGCCGGCAGCGGCCGAGAAGGAAGCGCGGGATCTGGATTCGTACCGGCGCGAGGTCGCCAGCCTCCGCGCCACCGTGCGCCGGCTGGAGAAGGCCAGCGGACCTGACGCCGCCGAGATCCGTCGACGGGTGGCCGAGGCGACCGCCCCGCTGGAAGCCGCGCTGGACTCGGAAGGCGCGCGACGGACGGCCCTCGAGCGCTATGTCGCGGCTTGGGATGCCTACGGTAACGAGATCGACCGCGTGGCGGACCGGCTGCGCGAGGCCACCGATAATCGCCCTGCCCCGCTGGGTGAACAGCCGGGCCCTCCACCGCCGGCCGCACTGCCGACCCGCGGCAGATATGCCAAGAATAATTCCGGGAATAATTTGCACCCGAATCCGACGTCGGCGCCGTCCACCGGCGCCCAGCCGACCCGCCCGCAGCAAGCCATCCTGGACGCGCTGGCGCTGCTGGACGCGATGGGCATCGACGCCCCACCACGGAGCCATGTGGCGGCGTTTGCGGGCGCCAGTCCGCGATCCAGCGCCTTCACCAACAACCTCGGCCGCCTGCGCACGCTCGGCCTGCTGGACTATCCGTCCGGCGGTTTGGTGGCGCTGACGACGGATGGGCGCATGGCCGCCGCGGTCGTGGATGTCCCGCCTACGCCGGCCGACCTGCGGGAGCGCTGGCTGGATCTCGTCACGGCGCCGCAGGGCCGCCTCCTGCGCGCCCTATTCGATCGCTGGCCCGCCGGACAGACGCGCGAGGACCTGGCTGCCGAGGCCGAGGCCTCGCCCAAGTCCAGCGCGTTCACGAACAACCTGGGGCGCTTGCGATCGCTGGGCCTCATCGACTACATCACCTTCGACGGCGAGCGCCAGGTGCGTGCCGCTGACGATCTGTTTGACGTCCACGCCACATCGAAGGAGGGCTGATCCCATGGCGAGTGCAACTGCCGTGCGAGCCGAGCGTCTCGTGCTGACCGTCCGGGAGGTCGCCGAGGAGCTGCAGTGTCACCGCACGGTCGTGTACGAGCTGATTCACAGCGGGGAACTGCCCAGCTTCAAGCTCGGCACCAAGAATCACCGCATCCCCCGCGAGGCCTTGGAGCGGTTTATCCGCGACCGCGCCGGCATGGCGGATGCCGATGGCTAGCTACACGAAACGCGGCCAGCGCTGGCTCTGCCGGGTCTACAGCCCGATCCTTCGGAAGTCGATCGGTCGGACGGGCCGCACCAAGCGGCTGGCGTTTGCCGCCGCCGACGCACGGCGCCGCGAGCTCGAGGGTGGCCTGGTGCCCGAATCCGACACGCTCACGGTGGCCGACTACCTGCGGCGCTGGCTCGACCAGCACGCCGGCCACGTCGCCGAACGGACGCTCCGGCGCTACCGGTCGCTGATCGAACTCCACGTGCTGCCCACCCTGGGCTCGCGCCCGATCGGGCGGCTGCATCCGATGAACGTCGAGGGCCTGTATCAGCGCCTGGCGACGGACGGCCGCCGCGACGGCAAGCCGGGGGGCCTGCATCCGCGAACCATCGGCCACGTCCACCGCGTGTTGCACAAGGCCCTGGCCGACGCCGTGCGCCTGCAGGTGGTGAGCCGCAACGTCGCGGCCGCCGCCCGCCCGCCCACCATTCCCCGCCGGCGGATCGACGCGCCGAGCGTCGACACCGTCCAGCAGGTCCTCACCGCCGTCGCCGGCACGCTGGTCGAGCGGGAAACGTGGTTCACGGCCTACACCGGCGTGCGCGTCGGCGAGCTGGTGGCGCTGCGATGGGCCGACGTCGACCTGGACGCGCGCACCGTGCGGGTCGCCCGGGCCATGACCCGCGAGCCGCATCGCGGCATCGTCGTCACGCCGACCAAGACGGAGGCGAGCGACCGGCTGGTGCCGCTGGCCGAGCCGATCGTCATCGCCCTCCGCGCGCACCGCGCCGTCCAGGCCCAGCACCGGCTCAACGTCGGCCCGGCGTGGCAGGACCTCGACCTCCTGTTTCCCTCGGCCGTCGGCACCCCGCAGGATCCCCGCAACGTGCTGCGGCGATTCCAGGCGGCGCTTGATCGGGCGGGCATCCCACGGATGCGCTGGCATGACCTGCGTCACTGCTGCGCCAGCCTGATGCTGAGCGCCGGCATCCCCTTGGCCGTCGTGAGCGAGCTGCTGGGCCACTCGAGCATCCAGATCACGAAGGACACGTACGGGCACATCACCGCCGATGCGAAGCACCAGGCGGTCCAGCGATTGCATGAGGTGTTGGCGCGATGAAGGCACTGACGCTGTGGGAGCCATACGCGAGCTTGATCGCCTGCGGCCACAAGACCGTGGAAACACGGTCGTGGGCGCCGCCCCGCGACCTGGTAGGGAAACGGATCGGGATTCACGCGGCCAAGCGGGAGGTGCGGGCCGGTGACATCGACGCGGAGATGGCCGAGCGGCTGGACGTGGACTGGCCCGAATGGCAGCAGGCCGTGTTTGCGGGCCTGCCGTACGGCTGTTTTCTGGCCACCGCCAAGCTGGCGGATGTTCGGCAGGTTACGCACCTCAGTCGAGACGGCGTGGTTCACTACGTCTCCCCGCCCTTCCACTTCGACCCCGACCAGGGGGTGTCGTACGACCGTGCGAGCACGATGCAGGCGGACCCGTACGGCAACTACAGCATGGACCGGATTCTGTGGGTGCTCGAGGACGTCCAGAAGCTGATTCAGCCTATCCCGGTCCGCGGCCGCCAGGGCCTCTGGACGCTGCCTGACGAGGCAACGATCCTGCCGTGAGCGCCATTTTTTCCGACGACCGCCGCTACCGCTACTACCTGGATCGACGGGTCTGTTTGCTGTCTGAGGGCGTGGTCCTGTTCGTCATGCTGAACCCCTCGACGGCCGACGAGACAAAGGACGACCCTACGATCCGGCGCTGCATCGACTTCACGCGCCGCTGGGGGTTCGGCCGGCTGGTCGTCTGCAACCTGTTTCCGTACCGGGCCACGGATCCCCGCGAGTTGCGCCGGGAGCACTGTGACGCCCTGGCGCTCAACAGCGGCGATCACGTCTGGCTGGAGCAGCGCCGCAACTGGAAGCACATCGAGTTTGCGGCCAACGAGGCGGACCGCATCGTGGTGGCGTGGGGCACGCACGGCGAGATCCTGAACGCCGGCGACGTCTACCGGCAGCAGTTGACCGAAGCCGGCTTCCGGCTGCACGTGCTGGGCATGACCAAGGACGGCCAGCCGAAGCACCCGCTCTACGTGCCGGCGGCCACCGAGTTGCAGCCCTGTCCCCCGACGGTCGACGGATGAAACGCACGATGCCGAAGATCGAAAAGGCCTGCCCCGAGTGCAACCGTCCGCTGGTGGTTCGACGGCAGCGGGCGAGCGGGTCGCTTTTCCTGGGCTGCTCCGGCTGGCCCGAACACTGTCAGCACACCGAGGCGATCCCCGAGTCGGTCCGGATGCAGTTGTCGGGCGCGCCCCGATTGGAGGGGTTTTAGCGATGAAGCACGGCTGGGGCCCATGGACGGGTCGGGTCGAAACCGACCGCGACGGGATCGAAACGGAGTACCTGCGCCGCTCATGCCAGATGCGGCATACGGGCGGTGGCAGCGTGACGGCGGCCGATGCGGTGCCGTGCGATGCCTGGCAGCAGATCAGGGTGGAGGACGTGGAATGGAAAGAGGGCCGCTACGGGCCGGCGGCCACCGAGTTGCAGCCCTGCCCCCCGACGGTCGACGGATGAAACTCCAGATGCCCAAGATCGAGAAGGCCTGCCCCGAGTGCAACCGTCCGCTGGTGGTTCGACGGCAGCGGGCGAGCGGGTCGCTTTTCCTGGGCTGCTCCGGCTGGCCCGAACACTGTCAGCACACCGAGGCGATCCCCGAGTCGGTCCGGATGCAGTTGTCGGGCGCGCCCCGATTGGAGGGGTTTTAGCGATGAAGCACGGCTGGGGCCCATGGACGGGTCGGGTCGAAACCGACCGCGACGGGATCGAAACGGAGTACCTGCGCCGCTCATGCCAGATGCGGCATACGGGCGGTGGCAGCGTGACGGCGGCCGATGCGGTGCCGTGCGATGCCTGGCAGCAGATCAGGGTGGAGGACGTGGAATGGAAAGAGGGCCGCTACGGGCCGGAGGTCAACGTCCGCCGGTGCCTGCAGAAGAAGCGGCCGGACGGCTCACCAGCGATGGAGTACGGGCCATGACCGCCACCGTCACCACCGTCCCCTGTTCGATGTGCGCCCAACGCGGCATGCCCATCATCTGCGACGCCCTCCACTGCCTCGACTGCTGCGCCTGCGACGACCACCGGCAGATCCCGTGCCTGCGCTGCGAAGAGTCCGGCCAGCTGCTCGTGTGCACGGACGACATCTGCCACGGGCTTGGGGAGTGCATGAATGGCAACGGGAGCTGCGACGGCATGCGGACGTGCCCGGATTGCCAGGGGGAGGGATGGATATGACCCGCGACGACGCGCTCGCCGCGCTGGTGGCATGGGCCACCGACGCTCGCGATCGGCCGGACGAGCAGGCCAACGGCCTCGACCGCCTCGTCAGGCCGCTGGAGATCCGGAGCGCCTGGCATCGGGCCGGCAAGCCCCCGATGCGCGCCGGCGAATACCGGCTGGCCCTGGTCGGCGTGGTCCCCGAGACGTGGTGGACCGCGCCGCTCGACGCCGTGCCGATGCAACCCGGGCAGTTCCGCGTCAGCGCCTCGCCGTTCGAGGGCGGGCTCTGGCAGGGCGGATCGCGCGGCGTGGCGCCCACCGAGGTGTTCGTCGACGGCGACGTGGTCGACGCCTTCCGCCTGGCCGGGGCGGCGCTGCTGGCCGAGGCCAATGTCGATTATGTGGACCTCGTGAGTACGGGGGGGGGGTGGAGATAAAGGCCGCTGCGACCGACCCGCTGATGGTGACCGTTGGCGCGTGCAACGTCTGCGGCTGCACCTTGGACGTCGGGTACTGCTGGGAC
>VXPS01000310.1 GCA_009839425.1 Chloroflexota bacterium | reverse complement strand
CCCGTGCCCCCCGCGCCGCCGTCGCCTCCCCCCCCCCCCCCCCCCCACGCCCCCCCTCCCCCCCCCCCCCCCCCCCCCCCCCGCCTCCGGGATTGGTCGGGTGCGGCGACAATGTTTCACGTGAAACATTGCGAGCAGCGGACCTACGGCAGCGGCTTGCGCAGACGCCAGAAGACGGCGTTGACGACTGCGTTGACGGTGCGGGCGTAGAAGGCGTACGGGCCGGCCCCGTAGATCACGCCGGTCTCCACGCCCCGCGCCCGCAGGTCGGCCAGCGCGCGCTTGAGCAGGACCGTCCCCACGCCCAGCTTGCGGACCTCCGGTGAGACGCCCATCGGCCCCAGGCGCTCGGGCGCGGCCACGTCGGTCACCGCAAAGCCGCAGAACTCGCCGTCCTTCTCGGCCATCCACAGCGTCGGAGGGTTGAGCTTCAGGCCCGAGGTCGCCAGGTAGGCCCAGCGCCGTCCGACGGGGTCCGTGGCCAGGGCGCTGGGGTACTCGAACTCGCGCGCCACGTAATCCCAGGCTTGCTGGTAGTCGTCCATCGTCAGCCGACGCACCCGCAGGCCGTGGTCGCGCTCCAACTCCTCTTCCTTCTCCGAGGTGTCCAGCGGGGTTTTGCGCAGGTCCACGTCCATGTCCATCCCGTCGCCCGCGCGTTCGTAGCCCCGCGCCTCCAGGAAGCACAGCGCCTCGGTGTAACGAAGGTCCAGGCCCTGCATGAACCGGTTGTTGCCGGCGATGATCGCCACGGACTCGCCAGCGCCCAGGCTGGCCAGCCGGTTCTCGATCTGGTCGAACATTCGAGTCGCAATGCCCTGGCGGCGCACGTCACTCGCGACGGCAAATAGCTTCACGCCGCCGGCCGTCTGCAACTCCTCGCTCGGCGGCGCTCCGCAGGCCATGGCCACCAGGCGCTCGCCCTGCCAGACGGTCGGATTCAGGTCGGGATCGAAGTCCGGATCGTCCAGGATGCGGTCTTGGAGGATGGCCTCCGAGAAGGGCAGGTACGCGACCTCGCGCCGGCACAGCGCCGCCGCGGCTGGCAGGTGACGGGCTTCCAGCGGGCGCGTCTCCAGGTTGCTCATAGCGCCTCGATCCAGCGGCTCATCGTCTTGAATTCGCGCTCGGCCAGGGTACGCCCCGTGGGCACGCCGGGTCCGACTTCCGTCTCCACGATCAAGTGTCCGGTATAGCCGCGGCGCTTCAACTCGGCCAGGACCGACGGCCAGGGCACGTGGCCTTCACCCAGCGCCCGCTTGGCGAACCAACCCGGACCCAGTCGGCGGCGCGGCGGATCCATGCGCTCGATCCAGCTGCCGATGTGATCGAGATAGAGACGGAACGGGTAGGCCCCCGGCTCGGTGGAGCCGACGATGGAGTGATCCTTGACGTGCACATGCAGCAGCAGGTCCCACACCGGCCCGACGCAGCGAGGCCCGAACGGCGTGGGCGTCTGCATCAGGTTGGCCGGATCGAGAATCAGGCCTACGGCCGGACGATCGATCTCGTCGAGCAAGCGGTTGGCGCCGGCCGCCGACTCGGTCAACGAACCGTGGTGCATTTCAAGGGCCACCATCACCCCCAGGTCGGCCGCCGCCTCGGCGCACCAGCGCAGGTGCCGCGCCGCCCGCGCCCAGTGCTCGGGCTCAGCTTCAGGCGCCGCCACCCAGCCCGGCCAAATCCGCACGCTGCGAGCCCCCAGCGCGGCGGCCCACGTCAGGAATCGGTGCGCGGTCTGGCGGGCTTCGAGCGCTTCTGCCTCGCTCAGCAGCGCGAAGTTCCCGGCGTGGGAGGCAATGTTGGCGATCTCCAGCCCCTCGAAGAGTTCCAGGAGGACTTCAAGGCGCGCGGCATCCGCATCGGACGGCAGCTGGTGGCGCGTGCCGCGGAGTTCGACGCTCGCGTAACCGATCTCCCGCGCTGCGGCGGAAAACTCGGCGGCCGGCGCGTGGTCGAAGAGCAGGCCGGACAGCGCTACCTGCATTCAGCCACTTTCCGTCCCGGCAACCAGAAACCACTCGCACCGTACGTCATCGCGAATCACCCGTCCTCACGCCGGCGGCGCGCATACGATTGGGAATCATGCTGACCCACAGACAGAAACCGACGTGCATCCGCGCCAGCTGACGCGTCGAGCAGTGCTTTCGGCGGGTTTGGCCCTCGGCGCCGCCGCGCTGCCCGGATGTGCCGATCCGCCGGCCCTGCCGCCGCTGCCGTTCGCGGACGCCGACCGCGGCAACGTGACCTACCGCACCACCGACGGCATCCAGGTCGTCGCCACCTTCACGCCGCCCGACAGCGCACCGCCCTGGCCCGCGGTTGTCCTGATGCATCAATACCAGGGCACGCGCGCCCAGTGGGACGACCTGACGCCCGACCTGCTGGCCGCCGGCCTGGCGGTGCTGGCGCCCGACGCGCGCGCCCACGGCGAGAGCCTGCGGCGCGTCCGCGCCGACGGTGGCTACGACTTCGAGACCGACCGGGCCAACACCCTGGACGGCTGGCCGACTGACGTGGTCGCCGCCGTCGCCTGGCTCACGGCTCGCGCCGACATCGACCCCGATCGCATCGGCGTTGGCGGTGCCAGCGTTGGCGCCAACACGGCCTGGATCGCGTCGTCGGTGGTGCCCGCCGTCGGCCGGGCCGTGGCCGTCAGCGGACGCTTCGAACCCGGCCGCCTGCTCATGGGCGAGGACATCCCCAACTTCCAGCCCCGCGGCGTGCTCTTCCAGTCCGACCGCGAGGAGGCTCTGCAATCGCAAGCCCTCTTCAGCCGCACCGCCGAGCCGCGCAAGGTGTCGGTCTACGACACCCCCGGCCACGGCATTGCACTCCTCAAGCACACCGCCCCCCGCCGCGACTTCGTGGCCTGGCTGGCCGAAGGGCAATAGACGACCAGCGCAGGCCTCAACGCAACTCGGCGCCACCGCGCCTACAGAAGCCCGACTAACGGGTGCTTGCGGCGTCTACCCGCAGTCGCTGTAGCCGCAGGACACGCACTTCATGCAGCCCTCGGCGTAGTGGAGCTGACTGCCGCCGCAGGAGGGGCAGGCGCCCACGAAGCCCTGGTCGTGCGCGGCGCCCTCGACGTAGGACTCGGCCGCGGGGGCCGATCCGCTGCCGAAGGTCGACACGCCCTGGTGAGACGCCGGCGCGACAGCGGCCGCGGGCTGCTCGGCCAGGTCAGCCGGGCCGGGTGTGTACGTGCCCTCGCCCTGCAGGTCCACCATAGGGACGAAGTCGCCGTTCTCGACATCGATCCGCCTGGCCATGGCCTGGGCGATGCCGTCGCCACAGGAAAGCACCCGATCGGGACCGAAGCCGGCGGGCCGGTGACAGGTAATCCCCCGCAAGGTCTTTTGCACCTCTGCGACCGGCACGCCAGAGCGCAGCGCCAGCGACGCCAGCCGTCCGATGGCCTCGGTTTGCGCGGCAGCGCAGCCGCCGGCCTTGCCGAGCGTCGCGAAGGTCTCGAACGGCAGTCCGCGCTCATCGTCGTTGATCGTGACGAACAGCGGCCCACAGCCCGTGCGGATGCGGGTGGTGGTGCCGTGAATCTGGTCGGGCCGCTCGCGTTCGACCGCCGCCACGATCGGCAGCGGCGTGCGGTCGGCGTGGTCGTCCGACGCGCCGTTGGGTGCGGGCGCTGGCGTCAACTCGGGTGCGTGTCCGTTGCCGTGCCCGTTGACCGAGGCGGCCGCCACGGGTGCGGGAGCCTCCTCGACCGGCGCCGGGGCTTCGGCGGCCTGCGGCTCGTCGGACTCGTCGCGGCGCGTATTGTCGCCGGAGTCGCTGGTGGTCAGCACCTGGAAGTCACGGCTGCCGTCGCGGTAAACCGTGACGCCCTTGCAGCCGAGTTCGTAGGCCCGCCAGTAGCCGCGCTCCACGTCCTCGCGGGTGGCCTCGTGCGGGAAGTTGATGGTCTTGGACACCGCGTTCTCGGTATGCGCCTGGAAAGCGCTCTGGATGCGAATGTGCCATTCGGGCGAGACGTCATGGGCGGTCACGAAGATGCGGCGGGCCGATTCGGGCACGCCTTCCAGCACCTGTAGCGCATCGGCTGGCGTCTCGTCGGTAATCCGCAGGCTGCCGTGGTTGGCCTCGATGGCGTCCACCAACTCTTCGCTGAAGAATCCGCGGCGGCGCGCGTAGGTCTCGAAGATCGGGTTCACGTAGCGCAGCGTGGTGGCAGCGTTGTCGTCGCTGTCGCGCATGACGTTCTTCCAGAAGATCAGCGCAAAGAGCGGTTCGATGCCGCTGGAGGCGTCGGCGATCATGCTGATCGTGCCGGTCGGCGCGATTGTGGTGACGGTGGCGTTGCGCCGCTCCGCATGGCCCTTGCGGTCCCAGGCCGAGTTGGTGAAGTTGGGGAACGCGCCGCGCGCGGCCGCCAGTTCCTCGGAGGCGCGCCGGCCTTCGTCGTTGATGAATTGCATCACGTCGCTGGCCAGCGCCTCGGCTTCGGGGCAGTCGTAGGGCAGACCCAGGTGGAACAACACGTCGGCCCAGCCCATGACGCCCAGACCCACACGGCGGTTGCCGTGCTTGACGATGTCGTCAATTTCCTTGAGCGGGAAGTTGGAGGCCTCCACCATGTCGTCCAGGAAGCGGACGGACAGCTTCACGTCACGGCGCAGCGCGTTCCAGTCGATACGCGTGCGGTCTTCGGTGAGATGCCAGTTCAGATTCAAGCTGCCGAGCACGCAGGCCTCGTAGGGCAGCAGCGGCTGCTCGCCGCAGGGATTGGTGGTGTCCTGCAGCGCCACGTCCGGCGTTGGGTTGGTGCGCTCCAGCCGGTCCAGGAAGATCATGCCCGGTTCGCCATTGAGCCAGGCGCCGTCGACCAGGCGGTCCCAGACGTCCCGAGCTCGTAGCCGCTTCGTCACTTCACCGGTGCGCGGGTTGACCAGTTCATAGTCGGTGTCGTCGCGCACGGCCTGCATGAAGGCGTCGGTGATGCCGACCGAGATGTTGAAGTTGGCGATCCGGCCGTCCTCGGTCTTGCACTCGATGAAGTCGAGGATGTCCGGGTGATCAACGTTGAGGATGCCCATGTTGGCGCCGCGCCGGGTACCGCCCTGCTTAATCTCGCCGCAGGAGTAGTCGATCATCGACATGAAGCTGATCGGGCCGCTGGCGACGCCGCCGGAGCTGCGCACGAAGTCGCCGCGCGGGCGAATGCGCGAGAAGTTGAACCCGGTGCCGCCGCCGCTCTGGTGAATGATGGCGGCGTGCATGTCGGTGGTCTTGATGCTGAGCAGGTCGTCGTCGATGGGCAGCACGAAGCAGGCCGCCATCTGCGCGTAGCCCTGCGGCTTGCCCGCGTTCATCAGGCAGGGGCTGTTGGGCACGAAGCGCAACCCGCGCAGCAGGTCGTACATGGCGTCGACGATCTCGGCGTGGCCCTCGGCGTCGACCCAGCCGCGCTCATGCTCCACGTCCACAACGCCGCGCACGACGCGGTCAAAGAACTCGTCCGTGTCTTCGACGGGGTGGTCGACGCGATCCTTCAGGAAGTAGCGCTTGCGCAGTACAGCCAGCGCGTTGTCGGACAGGTCCGGATAGGTTGTGCCGCCCTCATGCATAGCGCGTCTTTGATGGCACCGAGAACCTGTAGCTCGGTCGCCACCCTCCCCACGTGGCGGACGGGATTTCGACCAGAGACCCGTCCTCAGTATTACCACGCTCAAGCTCGGTGCGGATCTGGCCTAAACCTTCTCGGACCAGCGCTTCGTGCGCGCCCCAAGTGCTGGCGGAGTCCTGCGGGAAGGCCACACCCATCGAGAACTCCGTTTCCGCGTGACGCAGGCCGAATAGGACCAAGTCATATGCGCCGGTGGACGGGATGATCTGGGCGAAGTCAATGGCGAATTGCCGACCGTCGCGCGTCCGATGCAGTTCACCGAGCAGTCTGATCACCGCCGCGCTCCTATCTGAGTGCACGTCCCCACCCGTGCGCCACGGCATCGTGTCAGAGGCGATCCATTGCCTCTACGCTGCGACCCATGCCTAGGATCGGCAAGGGCCGCATACCACATATAGGCGGGGTCGAATCTTGGCATCCCATATGCTGGGTGTCAACTCGACTTATCAACATTTCGGCGGTGCCTGCCGTCCACAGTCTTGCGCGACGAGGACAGGCGCGGCAGATCACTCATTCGGCCGTCCAACCCTTGAAGAGACGCTGGCCGGCCGTCGATCCGTGCGGCAAGCGATGTCGCGAGCATGCACACACGTTGTCCACCGTGCGTCCACATGCCGGACGCGCGACTACGAAACGGGCCGTCAGCCGGCGGCGGTCTGCAGTTCGGCGATACGGCTGTCGCGTCCGACCACGATCAACATGTCGCCCTCGACCACGCGCTCGGACAGACCGGGAGTGACAATCAGTTCGTTGCCGCGCTTGATCACCAGCACGTTCACGTCGTAGCGGGCGGCCAGGTTCAAGTTGGCCAGCGACTGTCCCGCAAACGGCGTGCCGTCGATCTCGGTGATGCCGAGGTGCGGCAGCAGTTCCAGGTAATCGAGCATGCCGGGCGTGGACACGCTCTGGGCCAGGCGCAACGCCATATCGCGCTCGGGAAACACCACGCGGTCCGCCCCCACGCGCTCCAGGATCAGCCGGTGCACCTCGCTGGACGCCTTGGCGAACACGCGCGGCACCTTGAGGTTCTTCAGGTGCGTCGTGATCAGCACGCTGGCCTCAACCTCGGCCATGGCCACCACCGCCAGGTCCACGTCGGTGGCGCCGACCTCGCGCAGCACGGCCTCGTTGGTGGCGTCGCCTACCACGGCCTGATCCACCACGTTCGTGGCCATCTGGACGGCCTGCTCGGACGTGTCGAGCACGATAACTTCGTGCCCCGTCTCCGCCAAGGTGCGGGCCAGGCTGCTTCCGAACCGGCCAAGGCCGGTCACCAGGATCTGCATGCGTTGGGTCGGCGGCTAACCGACCTTGATGGCCTCCTCCGGGTAGCGGACCAGCGGCTGATGCTCGCGCGTGACGAGCGCCTGGGCAAGGGTCAGGGCGCCCAGGCGTCCCACGAACATCGTTCCGATCAGCACGAGTTTAGAAGCCACCGTCAGATCGGCCGTGATGCCCGTGGAGTAGCCGACGACGGCAAAGGCGCTCACGGCCTCGAACAACAGGTTCGAGAGCACCGTTTCCGAGCCGCGCTCGGCGATGGACATCAGCACGGTCGCCAGCAGCACCGCGACACCGGACAGCCCCACGACGGCCAGCGCGCGCATCACCGAGTGTTGGGCGATGCGCCGGCCAAAGGCCTCCGGGAACCGGCGACCGCGAATGTGCGACACCATCGCAATAAACAGCACGCTGAAGGTGTTGACGGTAATCCCGCCGGTCACTGCCGCCGAGGCGCCCCCGATGAACATCAGCACGATCAGCACGATCAGCGTATCGGTGTGCAGGCGGCCCATATCGATGGTCGAGAAGCCTGTCGTGCGCCAGACCGCATGGTTGAGCGCCGCGTTGGCTCGCAAGCCAACGTCGTCCTCGGGCACCGCGCCGCCGAAGTCGGGCGAGAGCACCAGCAGCAGCACGAAGCCCACGATCAGGAGCGCCGGCATTGCCGTGAGCACGATGCGGGACTCCAGCCCCAGGCGCCGCCAGAGCCGCCGGCGGATCACGTCGAATATGACCATAAACCCGATCGCGCCGATCATCGCCAATGCCGCCAGGATGCCCAAGGTCGTCGGATCATCGACCAGCCGCGCGAAGCTGGCGGAACCCGGCTCGATGTCGAAGCCCGCGTTGGTGAACGCCGAGACGGCGTGAAAGATCGACCACCAATGCGGATTCTCCACCGCCGAATCGCCGCGGACCCGCAGAAACAGCAGCACCGCGCCGACACCCTGCAGGAACAGCGTGAAGATGGCGATGCGCCAGAACAACCCCTTCAGGCCGCCGGGTTCGCCACGACCAATGTGCTGGCCGAACATCAGGCGTTCGCGGGTTGAGGTGCGCCGGCCGGCCAGTGAGAAGATGACGATAGCGCCGACGATAAAGCCCAGGGCACCAGCCTGGATCAGCGCCAGGATCACGATTTGGCCGAACAGCGACCAATGGTCGTGGGTGGAGACGACGGTCAGACCGGTGACGCACACGGCGGAGGTTGCCGTGAACAAGGCAACCAGCAGATCCGGCTCCTGGCCATCGGCCAGCGAGAGCGGCAGCGCCAGCAGGACCGTGCCCAGGAAAATCAGGCTGGCGAATGCGGTGATGAGGATGAGACCCGGCCGGAAGGGACCGCGACGCGCCAGGGTCGTTTCCACCTGCAGGTTCATGGACACGCGTCTCGGCACGCGCACGACGCGATCGCCAGCGCCAAGCGGCCGTGGGGCGCCGTGGTGCCGGCGCCGCTCCGCGGTCATCAGGCCCGCCCGGGCTTTAGGCCGTCACGGACCGGGCGAGCCCCGGCGCGCTCCAGTTGCGTCAACCTGCACGGCATCACAGCCGGGCAGTGTAGACCCGCGTTGACGCTCCCGCGGGGTGGCTCCTAGGCTTCGGCGACCCGCTGCCGGTCTTGAATACGTATGCCTGAGCAAACTCCCGTGCGAGTCGCGTTCATTGGCGTGGGCGGCATCGCCTCCATGCACCTGGCCAATCTGCTGCGCATGCCGGAGGCCGACGTGGTCGCTCTGGCGGACATCGATCTGGCCCGAATCCCGGACACGCTGCGGCTAGCCACCGCCAGGATGTCACCGCCGGTCGAGCCACCGGCAATCGAGACCTTCGACGACGCAGGTCGGATGCTGGCCGCGGCCGCGCCCGACTGCGTATTCATCACGCTGCCGCCGTTCGCGCATGGCGAGGTGGAGTACCAATGCATCGAGGCCGGGGTGCCCATGCTGGTCCAGAAGCCGGTGGGGCTGGACATGCCAACCGTGCGCGGGATCGAGCGGGCCATCGCCGCGCGCGGCCTGATCACAGCCGTCGGCTACCAGACGCGCTACAGCGAGGCCGCCGACACGGCCCGCGCGTTGCTGGCCCACCGCACCGTGGGCATGGCCATCGGGACCTACCTGGGCGGCATGCCCCGCACACTCTGGTGGCGCATTCAGGAGCAATCCGGCGGCCAGGTTGTGGAGCAGGCAACGCACGTTGTCGACTTGCAACGCTACCTCGTCGGCGAAATCGAGAGCGTCCACGCCGCGGCTGCGACCCGGCTGATGACCGACGCGCCGAGCCTGAACATCAACGACGTGTCCGCGGCTACCTTTCAATTCGAGAACGGTGCCGTCGGGACGCTGCTCAACACCTGCGGCCTCAATGGCGTTCCGGGTGAGTCCTGGGACCACGGCGTCACGATCGTGGCGCGCGACCTGTCGATGTGGGTATGGCACGAAGGGGGACGCATCGCGCAGCCCGGCGAGGTCCGGGAACTCACCAACAGCACTGACTGCAAGTACCTGTTGGACCAGGCGTTCGTGCGGGCGGTGCAGACTGGCGACGCGTCGAACGTCCGATCCACCTACGCCGACGCCGTGCGGACTCTGCGGGTCACGCTGGCCATTGAGGAGTCCGCGCGCACGGGGGCGCCGGTGCGTCCCGCCGACCTGGGCTAACGGACGCCGTCGGTCGAACGTACTCCGGTCGTCGCCTACTCGTAGGCGAAGTTGGCGCGCACCGTGGCGCGGATGCGCAACTCGCCGGCTTCCACCGGGACCGCGGCCGCGGCTGGCGCGGCTGCCATCGGCCGTGCCATGGCGAACTCGCTGCGCGCCACGGGCACGTAGATGCTGTCTTCGTGCAGGGAGATTACGCCGCGCACGCTGCCGCGCAGGGCGTCGGCCACCGCGCGCGCTTTGGCGGCGGCGTCCAGCGTGGCCAGGCGCAGCGCCTCGGCCTTGGCCGGTCCGTCGTCTTGCAGAGTGAAGCTGATCGAGCGCACGCTGTTGGCACCCGCGCTTAGCGCCGCGTCCAGGACCGGTCGATTATA
>VXPS01000239.1 GCA_009839425.1 Chloroflexota bacterium | reverse complement strand
GGGTAGAGGCCATCCCAATCTAGGTGAACCTGCCGCGGGCTGAGATGGGCCAGATGTCTACCACTTCGTCGTCCTGGATGACGTAGAGGGTGTCGTGCAGGTTGAAGGTGGTGCAGCCGTGCCAGGGGGTGACCTTGAGGCGGTCGCCGGGCTGCAGGTCGGGGGCCCCGTCGTGCAGGGCCAGGCTGCCGTGTTCCTCGGAGAGGCCGAGCAGCTCGATCCCCGGCGGATCTTCCACCAGCGGCAGGCCGCCGGTCTCGAAGGCCATGGACTTGCGGCCGATGTCCAGCACGGCCCGGCCCGGCGCGGGGGTGCTGACGACGCTGGACAGGATCCACATGGCCTGCTCGAAGGCGTGGCCGGCGTGCGGGCGAAACCAGACGTCCATCGTCACGTAGGTGCCGCACTGCAGTTCGGTCCAGCCGTCGATGGCGCTGGTGATGTCAAAGGTGTTGGTGCCGCCGCCGGTGACTTCGCGGATCTCCAGGCCGGCAGCCTCGCAGGCGGCCTTGGTTTCGATGACGGCAGCCAGGGAACCGTGGGCCGCGGCCACGCGCTCGGCGCGATCCACGATGCCGACGGCGTGGCCCTCGTAGCCCATCAGGCCCACGAGATCCAGACCCGGGGCAGCGTCAATTTGCTTTGCCAGGGCCACGGCCGGTTCGCCGGGCAGGATGCCGCAGCGGTTCATGCCGACTTCGATCTCGATGACGATGCCGATGGTGACGCCATTGGCGACGGCGGCCTGGGACAACTCGCGCACGTTGCGGGCGTCGTCCACGGCGACCGTGACGCGAGCCCGGCGGGCGAGGTCGCAGAGTCTCGCGATCTTGATTGGCCCGACGACCTGGTTGGCGATCAGCACGTCGCCTACGCCGCCTTCGACCATCGCCTCGGCCTCGCCGACCTTGGCGCAGGTGACGCCCGGCGCGCCGGCCTCGATCTGCATCAGGGCGATGCCGGGCGTCTTGTGGTGCTTGACATGAGGCCGCACGTGGACGCCCGTGCCTTCCAGGTGGCGCTCCATGACCTGGATGTTGCTCCGCACCAAATCGAGATCAATCACCGCCGCCGGCGTATCGATGTCGGCTAGCGTGCGAGGGGTGGCGGACATGGATCGGCTCCTCGGTCTTCGAAGTGGGCGACGCTCGCCTGTCAGACTGGACCAGCCGCCGCCGGGCGGCAACCCCTCCTGAGACGAAGGCCGTGCACGTAGGGACACTGGAGGTCGGGCTGGCGGTGCACGCCGCCCAATCGTTGAAGGACCGACGGCGGTCGGTCGAGTCGCTAAAGCGACGGATTCGCAACACGTTCAACGCCGCCGTGGCCGACCTGGACGACGATCCGGTGCCGGGACGAGCGCGGATTGGGGTCTCGTGCGTGTCCAACGATCCGCGACGGCTGGACGCGCAGATGCGGGCGATCCTGGAGTTCATCGAGCGCGTGCACCTGGACCTGGAAGTTACCGACGACGCGATCGAAATCATCCACCTGTAACACGCGACGGCAAGCGGCTAAAATGACTGTGGACACAGGCGGTGGTTCGGAGGTGAAACGGCGGCAATAGCCGCCCTGCCAGGCGACTGGCGGGGCATGGAGGTTTGCCGTTGCCGCTTGAAGCGCTGCTGGGAATCGTTGCTTTTGCTGGTCTCTTCATGATGTGGGCCGTTATTCCGGCCCGCCTTCGGAAGCGATAGCCCAGGGTTCTTCCCCGACGAAGGCACCGCAATGTTGCGAGTTGGGCACAGACAGCCCAAGCCTGCTCGATGACACCGAGCCTGGGACGCCGCCGGAGCACCCGAACCACCGCCTGCTCCGGAGCTTGAGTCCCCGGCCCACCGTCGGCAATGTCGGCGCGTGCTGCGTTGATACGCACGCACCTGGTTGCCACCGGGACCTCCGCAGTTCAGTAGGCGAATATTCCTTCCAGCAGACGCGTGAGTTCAGCAGCGTCCGGTTGGACCGGGCTGTTGTGGACCACGCGGGTATTGCTGAGGGTGGCCGCCGCTAGCTCGGGCAGCCAGTCGCGTTCAACGCCTACCTCGCGGAGTGTGGTCGGCAGATCGACCTGGTCTACCAGCCGCTCTATCACGGCCACGGCCGCCCGGGCACGCTCGGTTGGGTCCACAATGTCGGCGGCAACGCCCAGCGGGTCCGCAAGTTGGGCCATCAGGGCCGGGTTGCGATCAGCCGTCATGCGCATGACGGGCAGCAGGCCGACCGTGTTGGCCACGCCGTGGGGGATGCGCGCACGGGCACCGATGGCGTGCGCCAAGCCATGGACCAGGATGACGCCGGCGTTGGCCAGGCTGTAGCCGGCCTGCAGGCAGGCGTAGGCCATCTGGTCGCGGGCTTCCCGGTCGGTTCCGTCGGCTACGGCGCGCGGCAGGAACTCCAGCGTGCGGCGCAGGGCGTCGGCGGCGGGCTGGCGCGTGTGCTGCGTGGCGCGCCGGGTGATGAACGACTCGGCTGCGTGGCAGAAGGTGTCCATGCCGGTGGCCGCCGTGATGTGCGACGGGACCGAGTCGGTCAGGGCCGGGTCGATCAGCGCCGTCTGCGGATAGATGAACGGGCTGACCACCGTCAGCTTGTTGGAGCGGTCCGGCAGCACCATCACGGCGTTACCGGTCACCTCAGAGGCGGTGCCGGCGGTCGTGGGGATGCTGATGGTGGGAACGCCGGGTTTTCGCACCACCTCCACGCCGATCCAGTCCTCGGCCTTGCCGCCGTTGGTAACCACGCAAGCGGCGATCTGCGAGGTGTCCATAGCGCTGCCGCCGCCCAGGCCCAGCACCACGGCGGGGTTGGCCTCGCGGATGGCCTGAGCGCAAGCGTCCACGCTGACGGTGGGCGGTTCCGGCTCCGCTTCGTCCCAGACCGTGGCGACAATGTCGGCACGATCCAACTCGTCCGTCACGCGCTCGACCACGCCAGCCTCGACCAGCCCCTTGTCAGTAACGATCAGCGCCGGCCCGTCGGCAATGCGCCGTACGTGGTCGGGCAACTCGTCCAGGCAGCCGCGTCCGAAGACGACGGTGGGCGTGGTGCGGTAGGTCCATCGGTCCAGCAGTTGGGGCATGCGGTGAATCTCGGGCGGCCGGCCGGTCATTATGTCGGCAAAGTCCCTACCATGCGCTGGACCACTGCCCGGCGGATTCGCCAATGATCGACCTCGACATCGACGGCGTCAGCGCCGCATCCACGCGCATCTTCACGGCCGCCGGAATGCCCGGCGACATGGCCGAGCAGCTTACGGTCTGGCTGGTGAGCTCCAACCTTTCGGGCCATCCCTCGCACGGGTTGCAGCGCGTCACCGAGTACGTGCGGCAGATCCAGGACGGGACCATGGATCCGGCCGCGCGGCCTCGCGTGCACCTGGAAACCGACACCACGGTCGTGCTGGATGGCCAGGCGGGTCCGGGGCACTTTGCGGCGGATCGGTTGACCCGCGAGTTGGCCGTCAAGTGCCGGAACTCCCAGATCGCGATGGGCGGGATCATCAACGGCCGCCACATCGGGCGACTGGGCGAGTGGGGCGAACTGGCGGCCGACCTGGGGGTGTTGCTGTACATCTCGCTGGGCTCGGCCAGCGGATCGATGGCGGCCACCTTCGGAGCCGCTGAAGGGCGGCTGGGTACCAACCCGATTGCCTTTGGCGCGCCCGGACTGGACGACGACTCCTTCGTGATGGACTTCGCCACCAGCGCGGCTGCGGAGGGCAAGATCCGGGTGGCCCGCGACAGCGGCAAGTCGGTGCCGAAAAGCTGGATCCGCGACTCCGACGGCCGCCCCACCACCGACCCCAACGACTTCTACGAGGGCGGCACGATGCTGACCTTCGGCGAGCACAAGGGCTCCGCCATCGCCATCATGACCACGCTGTTCTCGGTGGTCACGGCCAGCGCCGGCGAGGACATCGGTGAGGGCGCATCCGTGTTCGCTTTCGCCATTGACCCTAACGCCTTCGGCCGCGGCGAGGAGACGCGGAAACTCATCCAGCATCAGCTTGATCGCGTGCGATCAGCGGCGCCCGCCGAGGGCTTCAGCGACGTACAGGTGCCCGGCGACTTCGAGCGCCGCTCCCGCGCCGCCCTGGCCGGCGGCCCGCTGCAGATTCCCGAGCCAACCTGGGAAGGGATGCTCCAGGCCGCGGATCGGGTCGAAGTCTCAAGGGCGGAAATCGAGGCGCTGGCGCTGGCCTAGACGTCGGCGAGGCCGCGTGCGCTGGTCAGGACGGTTCGGCTGATGACAAGCGACAGGCTCCGCGCGCACGAGGTCACGCTTCAGTCGGGGTCGGTTGTTCTTCGCCCGTTGACAGAGGACGACTGGGACCTGGTGCTCGGGTGGTGGAACGATCAGGCGATTGCCTCCCACTCCGACTCGAACGAGAGCCAGTACAGCCTCGGGCAGGTTCAGAAGATCATGCGTGGCATCTCGAAGCATGCGTTCTGCTTTGTCATTGAGTTCGAGAGCCGGCCCGTCGGTGAGTGCTGGCTGCAGGAGATGAACCTAGAGCGAGTCCTGCGCAGGAATCCGGGGTTGGACTGCCGGCGCATCGACATCGAGATCGAGAAGGCCTATTGGGGCCGGGGGATCGGCACGGCGGCGATTCGGCTGCTGGTTGACTTCGGGTTCGAGAGGGAGCGGGCCGACGCGATCTTTGCGATGGACGTGGCCGACGACAACCAGCGGAGCCGGCGGGCGTTCGAGAAGGCCGGATTCGAGCTATATGAAACGGTCTCCAAGCCAGCCGGCGCTCGCGTGAACGTCAGACACGACTTGGTCATCTGGTCGAAACGCCACGTTGGAAGGCTGCCTGCGGAGTAGTCTGAAAGGGACGAGGCCAGCAAGGGAGCGGCAATGCCCTGGTGGGTGTGGATCGTGGTCGGCGTGGTGCTGCTGGCCGCGGAACTGCTGGCCATCGAAGCCCAGTTCTACCTGGTGCTGCTGGGCGTGGCGGCGCTGCTGACCGGGTTGGGCGTGGCGGTCGGTTTGCCGGGGCAACCGGTCGCCGAGTGGGTGCTCTTCTCGGTGTTGGCCGTCGTGCTGATGTTTGGCGTTAGGCGGCAACTCTATGGCCGGCTGGTCGGCTCGCCGCCGCCGATGTACGAGACGGTGGTGGGCGAGATTGCAACCGCATCCGAGAGCATTGAACCGGGCGGGCAGGGCCGCGCGCGGTTGCGCGGAACCGAGTGGACCGCCCGCAACGTGGGCCGCACCGCATTGACCGAGGGCCAGCGGGCGCGGATCGAGCGCGTCGAGAACCTGGTCGTGGACCTGAGAGCCGAGGAGGAATAAACGTGGAGGGTATGGGAATCGTCGGACTGATCGTGGTAGGCGCGATCGTGCTGCTGGTGGTCGTGGTCCTCTTCAAGACCGCCGTGATCGTGCCGCAGCAGTCGGCATACGTGATCGAGCGGTTGGGTCGATACAGCCGCACCCTGCAGGCCGGCTTCCACATCCTGATGCCGTTCCTGGACACCATCGCCTACAAGCACACGCTCAAGGAACAGGCCATCGACATCTCGGAACAGCTCTGCATCACGCGCGACAACGTGCAGGTCGGCGTGGACGGGGTGCTGTACCTCCAGGTGCTGGAGCCGCAGCAGGCGTCCTACGGGATCACGAACTACCAATTCGCCATTGCCCAGCTGGCCCAGACGACGCTGCGCAGCGAGGTCGGAAAGATCGACCTGGACCGCACCTTCGAGGAGCGGTCCTCGATCAACCGCCTGATCGTCAATGAACTCGACCAGGCCTCGGCGCCCTGGGGCGTGAAGGTGCTGCGCTACGAGATTCGCAACATCAACCCGCCAACCGACGTGCTGAACGCCATGGAGAAGCAGATGCGCGCGGAGCGTGAAAAGCGCGCCGTGATCCTGAGTTCGGAGGGCGAGCGGGACGCCAAGATCAACGAAGCGGAAGGCGAAAAGCAGCGCGTGATCAAGGAGTCCGAAGCGACGCGCACGCAGCAGATCAACGAGGCCCAGGGCGAAGCCGAGGCGATCCTGGCCGTGGCCACTGCCAGCGCGGAAGGCATTACGCGAATTGGCCAATCAGTCAGCGGCGACGGCGGCATGGACGCCATGCGCCTGCGTGTGGCCGAGCAGTACATCGCCCAGTTCGGCCAGATCGCCAAGGAAGGCAACACCCTGGTGGTGCCCGCCAACCTGAGCGACCTGTCGTCAATGCTGGCCCTGGCCTCGACGATCGTGAAGAACGACCGGGAGCCGTCGACCGAGCGCTAGTCGATCAGCTCGTCGCGGTCACCAAGGACACTGCGGGTACGCCAGCCTTGCGCGATAAGTTCCCAGCAGACTCGCGCAGGCATCGGAAAACTCGGCATCGGCAACAGGCTGGAATCCGGAGGGCTCGGGCAATTCCTGGGCCCACGCGAGGGCTGCGCGCAGGCCCTGCAGGTTTCGTGTGAAATCGGGGTCGGTGTGCGTGCTCAGTTCCACGATCGCTACATGGATGCCTCTCCCGACAAGGAATCTCGAGGCCTGACCGCTGAGGGGGTAAGCGGTCCACCCCCTGAGGTAGGTGTATTGGGCGGCCCGGGTGATTGCGCTCGCAAGCTCAGCCGAGCCGCTGCCAGGACCCGGCACGACCAGGCCGCCCTTGCTGTGAAAGAAGATCGCCGCAACAAACGGCCGGTCAACGAGATACCCGGCAAGGGCTCGGGTCTCAGGCTCGGAAAACGGCCGCGTGCCGCCCCCGCCAGTGACGAGTCCTGAAGGTCCGTAGGAGTCGGGCTGCCAGCCCGCGTCCCAGTTGCGGTTGAGGTCGACACCGTTGGCGTTTAAGCGTGTGCCTGCCGCCGCGCCGTCGGGGTTGACGTCGGGAAGAAACACCAGGCCGACGCCATCGGGAATCTCCGAGAGGTTCTCTCGGAAGTAGTCCAGCAGCAGGTTGGCGAGAACCGTGGAATTCGCCTCATTGCCCTGGTGGATGCCGCCGATGGCCGCGACCCAGCGCGGCCCATCGCCCAACTCCACGCCGCGGATGGCGCGCCCCTGGACCGAGTGGCCCAGCAACACGGGGGTGCCCGCAACCGCTTGCGCCGCCTTGTCCGCGGTCGTCGCTGCGATTGGTGTCCGTGTGGGATCGGAAGTCGCGCCGCGTTCGGCAGGCGGGGGCGGTTTCCCGGGCTCAAGGTCATCGACTTTCGATTCCGGCGTGGGCTGCACGTCCGCGTTCGGTCCGGGCTGGGGCGATTCGGTGCTCGAAGGGTCCTGGGCGGGCACAGCGACCGCCGGGGTTGGGGATGTGATGTAGGTATCGGCAGTAGACGCGGCCAGGCTTACCGGGACGCCGATCAGGTGCAGCAGGCAGGCCGTGCCCAGGACGGCAATCAGCGCAACGAGATTGGGTGCGCCGGCTCGGGGCCGCGCCTCGGCGCCGACCGCGCAGCCAGCCGGTGAGGCAGCGCGGCAGGAGGCCTGGCGACGGGAGTTCCGGCGATTTGAGCGCTGGCCCGTGGCGGCAACTCCCGTCTGTTCCGGGTAGGCGCAGCGCTGGCGGCTGCGTACCATGCGGCTGATCTGCTGAGCCGCGTATGACCCGAGGATCGCATGCCGACATTTGCCGTTGAGCCGTTGACCAAGGCCACCGCCCGCGTGTTGGGCGCGGCGGGGACGCCGGATGACATTGCCGGCAAGCTGGCGCGCTGGCTGATCAACGCGAATCTGTCGGGCCATCCCTCGCACGGGGTTATCCGGGTGACCCAGTACCTGGCCCACATCAAGGACGGCGCGTACCGCCCGGCGGAGCGTCCGCGGGTCGTGTCCGAGAGCGACACGTCGATTGTGATGGAAGGCGGCGGGGCCTTCGGGCACCTGGCGGCCGAGGAACTGACGATCCGGTTGGTGGAGAAGTCGCGGGTCTCGCGGGTGGCGGTTGGCGGCATCGCGCGCTGCAACCACATCGGACGGCTGGGCGAGTGGTCGGAGCTTGCGGTTTCAATGGGCGCTGTCTTCCTGATGGTCGCGGGCGGTCCCGGCATGATGCGCACGGCGCCGTTCGGCGGACGCGAAGGCCGGATGAGCACCAACCCCATCAGCTTTGGCGCGCCGGCCGGTGACGCCGACCCGATCATCCTGGACTTCGCCACCACGGCCGCGGCCGAGGGCAAGATCCGGGTGGCGCGCGACAAGGGCGTGGCGATTCCACCCGACCAGATCCTGGACAACCAGGGCCGGCCCTCCATCAATCCCAACGACCTCTACGACAACGGCGTCATGCTGCCCTTCGGCGGACACAAGGGTTACGGCCTGATGCTGATGATCGAGTTGCTGGCCTCCAACCTGGTGGGCGACACGATCACCGGTGAGCCGCAATCGCCGATCGGTACGTTCGCGCTGGCCATCGACCCCGACGCGCTGGGCGCCGGCGCCGGCTTCGCGGCCATGAACGACGCCACGATCAACCGGGTCAAGCAAACGGCCCCCGCCCCGGGATTCGACGAGGTGCTGGTACCCGGCGACATCGAGCGAAGCTCGCGCGAAACAGTGGCCGCCGCAGGAGTGGAGCTCCCCGACGCGACCTGGAACGACGTGCTGGCCTCCGCGGCCGACGTAGGGCTGGATCCGGCGGAAGTGAACGCCATCGCGGCAGGCGACTAACGGCGGCGAACGATAAGACTTAGATGGTCCGTGTCTCATGGGCGGTGGCTTCTGACGATCCGGTCCCAAAAAATGGGACGCGATCAGTCTGTGTGCCAGGCAGGAGCACGGGCGACCTTGGGCCGGACTCGGGAACGGTTCTGGAGTGTCCCGCTCGACGGGTGCAGACGGCTTGCATCTGGCAGATTCCCAATCCCCAGCCGATTCTTGACAGCACCGCGGTTCGTTGCGTATAAGTGAGGTAGGCGCTCTAGTGGGAGCCCCCGAGTCCGCGACAAGGGTTTAACCCGCCCCGCAACGACACGGCTTCTCGGTACCACTCTTTTCGGCCTGATCACGCGGACAGCAGGCCACTTGAAAGGAGTGCGTATGAGTTCCGGCAGTCTCCCTCTGCGTCCGAGTCTGGAACACCTTAAGAAACAGGCCAAGGCTTTACTTAAGGCTGTGAATAAGGGTGATCGAGACGCCGCATTGAAACTCCGATCATCACGCCCCGCGTTGGCCAAAGCATCCGACACCGAAATCGCCACGGCCAAGCTCTCCCTGCGCGACGCTCAAGCCGCGATCGCTCGCGAGTACGGCTGCGAGAGTTGGTCCGACCTCAAACAGCGCGTTAACGAGCTGTCCCAGAGTGACCTTCGAGAAGTCGAGACAACGGAAAACTCCATTTACACTCCACAGAGCTACACGGAACGAATACGACAAGAACTCGGAAACTGCCTGATTGATACAGATCTATCTCAAGGTGAGAAGCTCATTGGCAAAGTACGGGATCGATACGATCTTGGGGACCGTATGGCACTCATCACCACCGACCGACAGAGTGCCTTCGACCGGGTGCTGGCCGCTATCCTGTTCAAAGGTCAGGTTCTCAACATGACCAGCGCGTGGTGGTTTGAACAGACCCGCCATATCGTGCCGAATCACGTTTTGTCCGTCCCCGATCCAAACGTCACCATTGCCAAGATATGTACAGTCTTTCCGATCGAATTCGTGATGCGTGCATACATCACCGGCACCACGAGCACATCCCTCTGGACGGTCTACCGGAGTGGTCGGCGTCAGTACTGTGGCATTGATGTGCCAGACGGCCTAATCAAGAACCAGAAACTTCCGACGAACTACCTCACACCGACCACCAAGGCCGAGGATCACGACCGTCCCATCAGCCCTGACGAGATCGTGTCCGAGAACTGGATGACTGCTGACGATTGGGAACAATGTAGCCGCATCGCGCAGGAGCTTTTCGCTTTCGGTCAAGCCAAGGCAGCCGAGCATGGCCTGGTTCTCGTGGATACCAAATATGAGATGGGCCGTGACGAGAACGGTGAGATCCTTCTGATCGACG
>VXPS01000358.1:8187-10248 GCA_009839425.1 Chloroflexota bacterium | reverse complement strand
GGCGGTGACGTCGAGCAGGGCGACGAGGCGGCGGCGGGGGATGCCGGTGGCAGGGTGGGGACTGGCGTGAGGATCGGACTCGTTGCGAAGGTCAAGTACTCTCGTGCCCCGCATCCCGTGCGTCGCGGCGGCGACGCGGCTTACGGCTGGTGCGATTTTGTCCGCCAATCTGCGAGCTGGTGGCGGCTTCTAGACGCGGCTGCCGCCGCCGAAGCCTTTGCCGTCGCGGTCTTTGCCCGGGAACGTATAGCCGCCGCCCGGCTTGTACCTGTCATCGTCACCACATCCCGCCAGGGCCGCGAGGGCCCCGGCCCCGATCACGAGCAGGAGGCCGAGCGAACGCCGGGATAGGGTGCCAGCCGACCGCGGGTTGGCGCGGGCGGCGATGGCTTGTGGCGTCTTCGCGGTTGGCATTTTGGCGAATCCCTTCGGTTCAGCGGCGCACGATCGCCGCTAGATGTTGCGCATGCGGTAGTTGCCGGTTTCGTCTTTCTTGGCGCCGGGGAACTTGTAGCCGCCGCCCGGCTTTAGGGTTTCGTCCTCGCCGCAACCGGCCAGCACCGCGAGGGCGGCAGCCGATGCAGCAAGCAGGACAGCAAGGCGGCGGCGCGACAACTTGTTAGCGGGACGCCGGTCGGCATGAAGGGCAGACGGGCGTCGTCGTGCAGGCGCCTTCGTTGTTTCACTCCTGCTCGTGCGCGGGGATGCGACTGGCGATCGGTGCACGCATGTCAGACCCAGCCATGTTCCTGCGAGACGACCTGGCCGGTGGTCTGGACGGTGTACAGGGATCCGCTGGCGAGCGTGACCTGCTGGCCGGTGATAGACGAGCGTTCGGCGGCGAAGAGGATTTCCATGATGTGGCGGCCCCATTCACCGGAGGTGGGCGGCTCAAGGTCTTCCTCGATCGAGCGGGCGAAGGCGCGCCACTCCGCGGTCATGCCGGCGGGCGGGTCCTCAAAAGGGACGCGAGTCCACTCGTTGCCCCGGCCGATGGCGACGAAGCGGTCGCCCGAGCCGCTGAATCGGACTCCGCCGTTGGCGCAGATGATCTCGGACTGGTAGTTGGGAGCGCCATCGCGATAGCCGATGGCGATGGCGATACCAGGGACGCCGTTCTTGTAGTCGACAAAGGCGACGCCGTAGTCGTCGCCGGCCTGGTAGTGGCTCTTGGTGCCGATGCGAGCCTTGACCCGAGCGGCCTGGGAGCCGACGAGCCAGGTGAGCCGGTCGACCATGTGGACGCCGTTGGTCATCCAATAGCCGCCGCCGTGGAAGCGGCTGCGGTATTGGGGCCGGCGGTTGGGGTAGCCCCAGTTCTTGACGGAGTAGCAGACGGCAGTGATGAGGGGGCCAAGCTCGCCGGAGTCGAGGATCTGCTTGGCCTTCATGTTGGGGCCGAGGAAGTGCTGGGTGAGGCCGACCATGAGCTTGACGTTGTTGCGCCGGGCGGCCTCGATCATGTCGTCGCACTGCTGGAGGGAGAGGGCCATGGGCTTCTCGACGAGGACGTGCTTGCCGGCGTTGAGCGCATCCACGGTGAGGCGGTGATGGAGTTGGTGGCCGAGGGTGACGGCGACGGCGTCGACTTCGTCGTCCTTGATCAGTTCGGTGTGATTGGGGTAGGCGCGGGGGACCTCATAGCGGTCGCAGAAAGCCTGACGCGGGGCATCAAGGAGGTCGGCGGCGGCAACAATCTCAACATTGGGGAGGGTCTCGATGGCGTCGCCGTGAGACCTGGAAATGCCGCCGAGGCCGACGATTCCAACGCGGAGCATGCCTAGAACTCCCTGCAGCGGGATCTTTGGGTTGGAAGGATAGCGGCCATCCGCGCCTCGGTGGCTGTTACCGGATGCGGACCGCCATCTATCCGCCGCTCATCTTGGATTTGTAGGCCTCCTGGAGTTTCGCGCGATCCTCGTCCGTGAGGCGGTAGTTGTGGCCTTCGCGCGTTTGGGTGAACGGGTAGGGGGTGGTGTCGGGGGGGGGGGGGGGGGGGCGCGCACGGCGCCGCCAGCGCCACCCCGCCGCGCACCAGCACCCGCCCCCCCGCGCCACCAC
>VXPS01000358.1:0-8177 GCA_009839425.1 Chloroflexota bacterium | reverse complement strand
TTTATCTGGTTGCTTTGCTTATTTTGTTTTAACTTCACTGGGTTGTCTAACCCCAATTCGTGGGGGGGGGTGGGTGGGGGCCCCCCCCGCCGGGTGGGGGTGGCCGGCGCGGGCGGGGACGAATTGCGCCACGCGATCGATGCCTCGGGCCTATGGGTAGACCGGCGAGCTGACGAAGGGCTTGGGCCCGGTGTAGTTCCTCAGGAGTCGTGCGCTTTGCTCCTGCACACCCTCCAGCGCCTCGGCGACCGTGGTTTCGCCGACGAAGGCCTTCGCGGTCAGCGGACGGATCTGCTGGTTCCAAGCGGGCCACTCATTGAATGTGTACAGGTGGCGCGTATCGGGCCGATCGGCATAGACCTTGAGCCACTGCATGCCTTCGGGCGGCGGCGCGATTGACGTAGGCTTGCCGATCGAATTCCGGTGCGCGGGCATATGGCCGCGGTCGATGCCCACCCGCTCCGAGACCTCTTCGCCCGCCATGAACAGGACGAAGAGAGACGAGGCCTCTTCGGTGCCATTCTTGCGCGCCGTGGCCGTGACCATGTTGGCCTGGTCGTTCCAGCCGTGGCCGGGGGGCATCCCATCGCGCACGATGACTTCCGGCATGAGGGTCCAACGGAAGCGGTCCTTGATGCGCGGAATCGCGTACCCGGTGGAGTAGACCCGGCCAGACGGCCAAATGCCAATCTTGCCGGCGGCGAACGGGTTGCCAAACTCCCCGCCAAGTTCCTTGGTCAGTTCTGCCGGCGGCGAAGTCTCGTGGAGGAAAACCTTGTCCACAATGTATTGCAGCGCCTCGTGGACCTCGGGCAGGTCATACATGGCCTTGGTCAGGGCGTCGTTGAAGGGTTTAGCCAAGCCGTTGGAATACATTTGCGGCATGTACTGGAACTCGTAGTCGTTGCGCGCCCAGGTTCCGTAGGAGTCCGTGTCGGGATTCGTGATCTTGCTGTCCATCTCGGTCCAGTCGGCCCAGGTCCAGCTATTCTCGCTTTGCGGCAATTCCACGCCGCTCTCCTCCGCCAGCGTGATGTTGCCGACGAAGCCGCTGATGGCAACCTGAAACGGCATGCCGAACTGCGGCCCATTCATGACCTGCGGCGGCGGGAACGAATGGTCGACCTTGTTGTCGGTGTAGTCGTCGGGCACAAAGTAGTAGTCCTCACGGACCAGGCCGTGCTTGTCCAGCAGTTCAGTGACTTCGAGCCAGTTGTCACCTTCCTGGAAATGCAGAAAGAGGGACTGCGAGGAGAGCGTGGTGTCGGGGGCAGTTCCAGCGGCGAACTGGACGCCCAGAATGTCGTTGAGGCGGCCGGCCGGCTCGAACCGGACGTGAATGTTGGGCTGGATCTGCGCGAAGCGCTCGAGCGCCCACTGGTTGGCCTTGGCCCGCGGACCGGACGTGTGGTTGGACACGTAGCGAATGAATGAGACTTCCTGCTGCGGGGCCTGGACCTGAACGACTTTCTCGACTTCCCTGGTGACGATCTTTTCGACCTCAACCGCGACTTCCCTGGTTACGACCTTCTCGACGGGCACTTCCTGCGTGACGATGCGTTCGACTTCGACGATCTGCGTCTCCCCGCAGGCAGCCAGCGCGGCGGCTCCCGCAGCTCCGGCAGCAGCCGCCAGCAATCGACGACGCGACATCATTGGCTTCATGGAATCCTCCCTGGCTCGAGTGGAGTTAATTCGTGAGCGAATTACCGTGAGCCAAACTATTAATACTCTAAGGTTCTGCCCTGTCAAGTGAGAGAGCACCGAACTCAAGGCACCCGGTGCCCGCCGAGGGAGGACGGATTGGATTTCGCGGGCGGCGACGTACGCGTGGTGACGCTCAGGAGCAGCAGCTGCCGGCGCCAAGGCAACACATGGCTTGCAGATCCAGTCGTTGGGCACCCAACAGCGAAGGTTCCAGCAGACAGTGGCAGAGCAGGCCGGCACGCAGCCTCAAGCCGCGGCTGCCCGGGTGACGTCGGCCTAGATCGGGTTGCCCTGGGTGTACTGGCCCTTCTCGTCCTGCTTGCCGCCGGGGAACTGATAGCCGCCGCCTGGCTTGTACTTGTCCTCGTCTTCGCCGCAGCTGGCGAGCAGAAGGTTGGACGCACCGACTAGCGCCGCGAGGAAACTTCGTCGCCCGGAGATTCCGCCCACGGGCGGCCGGCGCCTAGCTGCCGGCATGCTTACCTCCTGCCGTCACGCAGGGATGCGCACCGGCGCAGCACATCATCCCTACCAGAAGTATTCGATCCCTAATCACCTATCATATCCGGCTCGCTGGCCGGCACTGTGCGACTGCCGCGGCTCTTGCCAGAGGGGCTGGCAGCGCGCAGCGGCGTCCGCGACCAGACGTAGTTCACCCCCTCCGGGAACACCGCCCTTGACGGCAACGCAGGCGGCGGCGTAGATGCGTAGCATCGAGCGCCGTACCCTGTACAGTGCCGAACCCCGGTCGAGTCACCGCCGGGATATATGGATTGGCCCGATGTGCATGCGCCGAGCGCCGACCTCATTGCCGCGCACTCGCACAGGAGGGAAGCAATGACGGCACCTGACCGGCTGAAGACATCAGTCATCCACGCCGACCCGTGCTCTGCTGGCCAGCTTTCCCGTCGCCGGCTGGTGATGCTACTGGCCGCCTCCGCCGGCGCCGTTGGCGCGCTGGCCGCGTGCGGTGAGCCGGAGAAACGCAAGCCGGGCGGCTACGACTTCCCCGGCGCGGAGAAAGACGAAAAGGGCCGTTTCAAGTCGTCGCAGACGTTTTAGCGATTCCTAGCCTGGCGGAAGCGGGTCGTCCGATGGCTGCCGAGGAGCGATTTGGGATCCCCGGGGTTCCATTTCCGGTGGGGGTGGAGTACTACCGGGCGCCGGCGCCGAAGCCGGAGGTGTGGGACGCGGACCTGAGGCGGATCCGGGCGGGCGGGTTTCGGATCGTGCGCAGTTTCACGATGTGGAACTGGATGGAGCCGCGGCCGGGGCAGTACGAACTGGACGAGTTCGACCGGCTGTTCGACCTGGCCGAGAAGCACGATCTGTACATATGGCTGGACATGGCGCTGGCGACGCACGGAGCGGGCCCGGAGTGGATGACGCGGGACTTTCCGGACATGCGGGTGGTGAACCAGCAGGGTCGAGCCGCGACGCCGGTGGCGAGCGCGGCGATGCCGCAGGGGTCGCAGATTCACTGCTACGACCATCCGCTGTGGCGGCAGTTCGGCGGGGCGCTGATCGAGCACGTGGTGACGCGCTACCGGGACCGGCCGAGCCTGCTGATCTGGGGGCTGTGGGACGGGATTGCGATCTCGTCGGCGTTCAGCCGGCAGACGGACGGGCTGCCCTGCTATTGCCCGCACACGCTGGCTCGCTACGAGGAGTGGCTGCGGGAGCGGTTCACGCTGGATGAGCTGAACGAGCGGCTGTTGCGCCGGTTCCGGCGCTGGGAGGACGTGGAGCCGCCGCGCTCGAAGGCGAGCCCGGTGGAGATGTTGCTGTACCGGCAGTTCCACTACGAAAACCTGGCCGGCCACCTGGAGTGGATGATCGGCGAGACGAAGCGGCTGGACCCGGTGCACGAGACGCGCACGCACGGGGCCTGGTATCCGCGGCCGTGGGACGAGCGGTGCGCGGCGGTGGCGGATAGCTGGGGCATGTCGATGCCGTCGAGCAGCCTGCTGACGGTGGACGACCCGTACCAGGTGGCTGACCGCGCGTTCAGCTTCGACTGGTCGCGCAGCGCTGGGAAAAACGGGCGCTGGTGGAACGAGGAGATCTACGCGGGCATGTCGCCAGGCGGCGTGACCTGGAAGAAGCAGGCGGACCCTCGCGAGGTGACGACGCTGCTCTGGATGACGCTGGCGTGCGGGGCGGCGGGGGCGATGTTCTGGCAGTACCGGCCGGAGTACATGAGCTTCGAGTCGCCGGGGTACAACCTGGCGGCGCTGGACGGGACGCCGAATGCGCGGTTCGAGGCGGCGGCGCGGGCGATCGAGCAGATCGACGGGCTGAGCGAGCACCTGCCGCTGGAGTGCCCGCCGGCCGAGGTGGGCGTGGTCTACCACCCGGAGTCGCAGGAGCTCTTCGGGTACAACGACGAGGACGACCGGTTCCTGGCGGATATGCGGGGGACGTACCGGGCGCTGTGGACGGAGGGCCTTACGCCGGACGTGATCTCGCCGCGGATGGACTGGTCGGGGTACCGGCAGCTGTTCCTGCCGAACCTGGCGCTGATGGACACGGCGGCGCTGGAGAACGTGCGGCGGACGCTGCGGGATCCGGCGGGGGCTCGGCTGGTGGCCGAGGGCAGCTTTGGGATGTATTCGGCGGACGGGCAGTCCAGCTACGGGCCGCCGGACGGACTGGCCCAGGAGCTGGGCGTGCGGGTGGGGGACTTCTCGGCGGTTACGGCGTATGACATCGAGCAGGGGCGGAACGTGCTGGAGACGCCGTATGGGCCGGTGGCGATCACGTCCCCATGCGGGTACGCGGTGCTTGAGCCGCAGGGGGATACGCGGAGCTTCGCGACGATCGAGGGGCAGACGGTGGCCGTGCAGTCCGCGGACGGGCGGTTTACGTGGTTCGGGTTGACGCTGTCGGCGGGGTTCGGGGATGTGGGGCAGCCGGACCTGGTGCGGGGGTTGACGCGAGAAGCGGGGGTAGCACCGCCGGTGGCGGTGGATGGCGACCGCGTAGTGCCGATCGTGCGGCGGTCGCGGCAGGGTGGGCTGTTGCTGTTCATGTTCAACCTGGAGCGTGGAACGGCGAGTAGCCGGTTGCGGCCGCGTGAGCGGATTCTTGGGGCGCGGGATCTGTTGGCTGGCCGAGACCTCGATATTCGGGACAACGGGTTTGACCTGGAGATTCCGCAGTGGGACGTGGCGGTGGTTCATTGCGCGAAAGGATGAGACGTTGCCTGTGAGCACGCCGGACCTGTCGCGGTATGGCGAGGACGTGCTGCGGACGTCGCCGGACTACGTGGCGTACGTGCCGCGGGGCGGGGCGGCGAACGACTGGACGAACCAGCATTTCCTGGTGGTTCGGTCGTGGAGCGGGGCGTTCCTGGCGGTGTGGACGATGGCGACGTTCGAGGGCAAGCCGGACCAGCGGGTGGTGTTTGCGCGCAGCGACGATGCCGGGGTGACGTGGAGCGCGCCCGCAGTGGTGGACGGACCGTCGGCCGACGACGGGCGGATTGCCTCGTGGGGGTTCCCGGTGCTGGCGCCGGCACTGCGGCGGGTGTACGTGTTCTACACCAAGAACATGGGCGTCGTGGACGTGCGCGAGGACACGACGGGGCTGCTGGCGTACAAGTACTCCGACGACGAGGGAGAGACCTGGAGCGAGCAGCTAAGCCTGCCGATCGAGCGCTCCACGATCAGTCCCACGGACCCGGGCACCCCGGAAAACTGGATCTGCTACCAGATGCCGATCCTGAATCCGCAGGGCGAGGTTGTGTGCGGATTCACGCGCTGGGCGAGTACCGCCTACCACGTGGAGCCGCACCTGTTTCAGCGGCACTCGGAGTGCTGGTTCCTCAGGTTCGAGAACATCCTGACGGAGGCCGATCCGGCGCGGCTGCGAGTGAGTACGTGGCCAAAGGCGCCGCACGGGATCCGGGTGCCAAAACCCGGGGATCCGGAGCACAGCATCGCGCAGGAGCCGTCGATTCAGAACCTGCCGGACGGGCGGATGGTTTGCCTGCTGCGCACGCTGACCGGGTATGCCTGGTGGTCGGTGTCGGAGGACGCGGGGGAGTCGTGGTCGGAGGCGGAGGTGCTGCGGTTTGCATCGGACGGGCGGCCGGTGCCGCATCCGATTTCGCCTTGTCCGCTGTACCGGCTCAGCGACGGACGGTATCTGCTGATATTCCACAACAACGTCGGGACGGCGCACGGGGGCGAGGGCCCGCATGACTCCAAGCGGAACCGCCGGCCGGCGTGGTTCAGCATCGGGACGGTGCGGGACTCGGCGGAGGGGCAGCCGCTGGCGTTCAGCGAGCCTCGGGTGCTCGCGGACAACGACGGGGTGGAGCTGCCACCGGAAGGTCACACCCAGGTCGCGACCTACGGCAGCCTGTTCGAGCACGAGGGCCGGACCATCTGGTGGTATCCGGACCGGAAGCACTACCTGGTGGGCAAGATCTTGAACGACCTGCTCGCGTGACGAGCGACCGCCCCGGGAGCGATTGATCGCATGTCCAATACGGAGCCGAGCGGATCGACGCCACTACTGCCGCTGAATTGGGAGCGGCTGCTGCAGGGGTTCGTGGACATCCTGAGCGTGGACAGCTACTGGGGGAACGAGGACCGGGTGGTGGCGATCATCCAGCCGCGGCTGGAAGCGGCGGGGGCGGTGTGCCGGCAGGACCAGATTGGGAACCTGATCTGCCTCTGGCCGGCGAAGGGCAAGGACTCGCCGCCGATCATGCTGAACGCGCACATGGACACCGTGCTGCCGACGCCGGAGATGACGCCGGTGGTGAAGGCGAACGCGGTGTATTCGGACGGCTCGAGCGTCCTGGGAGCGGACGACAAGGCGGGGGTGGCGGCGATCGTTGAGGCGGTTGCCATGGTGGATGAGGCGGGGCTGCCGCACGGGCCGATCGACCTGGTGTTCACGGTGGGCGAGGACGTGGGGCAGTTCGGAGCGGCCGCGTTCGACGCGAACGACGTGGAGTCGCGGGTGGCGCTGGTGCTGGACTTTGGCGGTCCGGTGGGCGTGATCTGCGACCGGCAGGCGGCGTCATGCAATTTCGACGTGACGTTTCACGGCACCGCGGCGGCGGCGGCCCATCCCGAGACCGGCAAGAGCGCCGTGAGCATGATGGCGCGGGCGATCGACCGGATGCCGCTGGGGCCGGTGGACGAGCTGACGGTGGCGAACGTGGGGATCGTGTCTGGCGGGGACGCTCGGAACATCATTCCGCCGCAGGCGAAGCTAGTGGCGCAGACGCGGGCGCTGACCCAGGACGCGCTGGACCGCCAGGTGGCGGCGATGCGCACGGCGCTGGAGGACGGGGCGGCGGCGTTTGGCGGCCGGGTGGAGATTTCGACGGAACAGCGGTTCAAGCCAACGCAGTTCGGACACGACCACCCGGCGCTACAGGTGGCATATGCAGGGATCCAGGCGGCCGGTCTGAAACCTCAGTTCGTGCATACGTTCGGCGGCAGCGATGCGCAGAACTTCAACGAGAAGGGGATCGACTCGGCGATCCTGGGCACCGGGTACCAGGACATTCACTCGATCAACGAATGGATGCCGCACGCGGAGCTGCGCAAGCTGACGCAGGTGACGGCGCAGGTCATCCTGAACACCTGAGCGGCAAGCCGCTCTTGCTGAGGCTTGTAGCTTCGGCCCCGCCGCAGGGTGAGGGCGACGGGGCCGTGTCGGTCTACTGGTCGACGGCGGTAGCCACGAACTTGATACCGAGGAGGACTTCCTCGCTGACGTCGGCGACGAAGGGTGGAGTGGCCACGGCCAGGTCGTAGGTGGAGCGCAGGATTGTGGCCTCGGCCGTGCCCTCCAGGCGGTCCTCCGCCACCACGGTGACCGTGGCTGCAAACCGCTCCTCGGCCGTGATATCGCGGATCTTGAGGTCGCCCACGATGGTGAACGTCGCGGTGTCGCCAACCGCCACCGACTCGGGCAGACCTTCCAGCGCGGTGGGTGTGAAGTCCACGAACTCGTAGCGGTCCTCGGCGGAATTCAGTATGCGGGATCGGGTTGCGCGGTCGCGGCGTTCCTCGTCGGTAGCCAGGGTGCGCACGTTGATGCGGATGACGCCGACTTGCGAAGCCCCCGTGTTGGCGAAGTCCAGGATGATGTCGCCGGCGACCTGGTCGGTAACACCGACGACACGGAAGGGCTCGCCACGCAGGATTTCGTCGATCTCGTAGCGGGCCTCGGATTCCTCCGAAACGATGCGGAAGAGGGTGGCGTCGCCTGTGGGCTGTGCGGCGGCGGGCGCCTGGGTGGCCTCGGCCTGCGGCGCCGCCGTGGTAGGTGCGGCGGTCGCAGGGGCGGCCGTCGCCGGTGCAGCGGTTGCCGGGGCGGCGGTTGCAGGAGCAGCCGTAGCCGGCGCAGCGGTGGCCGGGGCGGCCGTGGCTGTGGGTTATACAAAAAGGTACCTGCCGACGATCTGACTCGGGTAGTTGGCGGTGGGGGCAGGAGGAGTAAAA